>CAWBCX010000047.1:0-34568 GCA_963787265.1 uncultured Alphaproteobacteria bacterium
TGTTCTGATCGACAAAATTGCCATTGGGCTCGATCAGCCGGATACGCACCGGTAAGTAACCCATAGCGGGCGCTAACCAGACCTCGCCCCGGGTGCCGTAGTCACCCACCGCTTCCCGTACCAGTTTGATGGCGGAGACTTGGCCGCCAGGGAGCGTCAATTTTTCCTGCGGACCTACTTTAAACACCCAGGACTCCACGGAGCGTGGTCCCACGGCCTCTAGCGGCACCAAGGTGCCTTCCGGAAAATTACCCGGCGCACCCCCCAGCATCGAGCCCAATTGAACGAGTGCACTGAGATGGTCTTGCATGCCTGTGACCAGGACTGCATCGGGCGTATTGGCGCTGAAGGTAACCTTAGCTTTGGTGCGATCGAAATGCGCCGCCACTTCGCTGCGCACTTTGTCGCCAAAACGAATCGGCTCCAGCCCGGTCGCACCCAAGTCGCCCCGGCTGGTTTGTACGCGTGAGCCTAGTAAAAAGTGGCTGACCTCCATACGCGCATCGTAGGTTTTGCCGTCCTGCCTCCACTGCAGGTCTCCATTCACGTAATACGCGAATCCTTTCACCTCGCCGTTGATTTTGTATTTCAGGCGTGTCGTGGGTGGGAATACAAAATTTGGCATCGCTCCGTTGGCCGCCTGTTTGGGCTGTGCACCACCAGCGCCCGCGCTGGCCCCTGCCGTGGGCTTGGAGTCGTCTACAGCGGCATACAGCGTTGTATCCATGCCGGGCTTCAAGTTAGCCGGTGGCCCACCAGCAGACAAGAGTTGCGATACAGGACCGTAGGCATTGTCAGGCGGCAGGGCTGGAACGCTCTCTACGGGGGGGATCGGGTTGGAGGCTTCCTGTGCGGCATTGGCTTCCTCGCCACCCGCGAAGGCCGTTGCCGAGTCAGGGGTTGGGCCTGGCTGGGCGAGCGCGATCTTGCGCGGTCGTACAGCTCGGCGCGAATCAGGTTCAGCCCGGTATCGGCATAAAAACTCTGCTCCTGAGCTCGCTGCAAGCGCGCCAGAGTTGCCCACTGCGGCCAACCGCCGGGCCAATAAAACCAGCCGAAACCTCAGCCGCCTGCATCACCTGCTGCATATAAGCCAAGCTCTCCTGCGCGGCCACCGCTCGGTACCAGGCCTTGCGGGTCTGGCTGGCCAGTTCGAACAACGCCAGACTGGTCTGCCGCTGCACCTGCTCGAAGCGCTTGGCCTCCATGTCGGAGGTCAGCGGCATGGCGATCAGCCGCGCCAGATTTATATGCAAGCCGCGCTCGTACTCCACCTCGCTGCCTTTCTCCAAACGCCCGAAGGAAAAGCCCGGATTGGGGATACGCCCGGCCTGCACGCGCTCGGCTTCGCTGATACCCAGCGCTTCGAAGCTTGCCTGCAAATCGCGGTTATTCAGCAAGGCAACTTGCACCGCGGCATCCACCGTCAGCGGCTCGGCCAGCAACTCGACGACCCGTTCGGCCACCTGGCTGCGCTGCTCCGGGGTTTTCACCCAGGTCACCTGCTTGTCCAACTGCGCCTGGCTGGCCTGCTCGACCTGAGTAAAACCACCATCCTGGCTAAAGCTGGCGCAGCCGCTCAGTAAAACAACCATTGCGCAAAGCCCGACGCGGCTCGTCATGCCACTCGATTTAGTGATGGCCATGGTGCGCCTCCATTGGCTTACTCGAAGGCTCGGCTGGCTGCTGCGCCGGGGTTTCCTGGGTATCGGACTCATGGCGATACGGCTCTTGGGCGTAAGTGCGCCAGCCGCCGATCCGGCCGACCAAGTCATTGGCCTCGCGCCAGTCGTACAGCGGTTGCTCGCTAAAACCCTGGTAGGCCTTGAGCGGCGATTGATAGTGCACAGGCGGCGTGGCGGCCTGGGCGCCACGTCGGCATCGACGTTTGGCAGCATTCGGAGCACCAACCACATTCCAAATTATGACCGGATGTAACTGGTGGCTTATTATTCTATGACTTTTTATTCTTTATTGGACACTATATGATGCATCATATTCCAATACTTATATCGTAAGTTCCATGCCAAGCATCATATAACGGATGAAGTACGTGCGTGTGATATTGTACGATTGTCGTTAGCAGAAGAGGTATATGATGTTGGATGTTCGATCGTTGCATTGAACTTGTTAAGTGCCCACCCAATATCACGTAGTATATATAATGTTATTATTGTATTCTTATTGACGGAACTTACATAGTGGATATGACTTTCCATGGACACCGCAAAATGTAATACCCTTCAATATTGCTAGTGGTAGTCGACGACATCACTATCACCATCGGTATGGACAACATTATTATCAAAAATTCTTCTTTACGTTCGATCGGATCTTTGGTTTCTTCCAAAAGGATGATGGGACTTTAAAAGGGAGATTGTATTAAAGCAGATGCGTATGTTCCTGCGACGTGGAAAGCAGCCTAATCCACAACAAACGCGAAGTGCGTCCTATGAACATTGTTTATAAGTTGACGTAGAAGTTTGCTTGTATCATATTCGTAGACCGACTCACTAGTTTCTTGTAGTAGTAAAAAGTGTGATTGGTCTATCTAAATTAAAACAATACTCTCTAGTACTATGTATAGTAGCTTGTGCTTGCAACTTTTGACATCGTTCGTATAAGTGATTTTATTAAGTGGACAAGGGAGTGGAATGATCACCATTCTACTTGTGGTGAGTATTTATTGTTAGAGAGTATGTATATGGTAATTAATTTAGTAGCAGATCTGGATTTTCGGTTATTCTGTTGATGCTGAAAATTGTTAAAGAGAAGACAGTGGTTGTTTCATGCCGTATTGATTGCTTCTTCTCGTTTTCATTGATCATCGGAACTATCGGATGATATGGAATCTTGTTCTTCCGCCAATGTATCCGATGTGGCATCACTATCGGCGGATGTCTTTGGTAGTGCCAAAACAGCCGCAGCCACTGCCGCGGCAGCAGCGGCGTCGTTCTTTTGTTTTCGACTGTATGCCTTTCTATAAAAGTGCATAAATAGTACAAATAAACTCATCATTTCAAAGTCTTGTATACAATGTCCAAGATAATGTTTCCATGTACCTTCACTCGGCATGTTGTACATACTGCATGCGGAATACAGCAATACGGAGACAATTCGGAACGAGAAGGGTCGAATATTCGCCGCAAGATTAATCCCAATGCAATGCTGTCGGCGATAACAGATGGCGATTTCATCCTTTGGGCATCCAACACCATCTTGCCATGTGTTGCAGATAAAAAGGGGTGCTGCTTCAATCTATCCAAAAAATTCGAAGACCACATCAGATATTATCGCTGGCATCTTTGGGAAACTAGCCCGTGTTTTCACGTAGCTATGTCTAGTAGCTATGCCTATTTGCTCAATGAACGAACCCGCTGAGGCGGGATTTGGAGCGTATAGAGACAGCCGCGCCTCCTGTCTGAAAGGTTGGGTCCGGATCATCCACAGCCTTTCAGGCAGGAGGACAGGATGGCCGGGATGAGCCCGCTGCGCCGACGCATGCTCGAGAATATGACGATCCGCGATCTGTCGCCGGCAACACGACAACCCTGCCACCATCCGGTCGCCAAGGTCAGGGGCCACATCGTGGCACGCCGATCACCCTTTTGCCTTTCATTCAAGCCCCTTCAAACCTATATTAGACTGCTACAATGATGATATAAATGTTTCATCAGTGATGATTGAGGGTGATTATCATTTGAGCTATGATTCGAATTCTACGGTAGGGAGCGTGTTACATTGCGGACCGAAGAGATAATTTTTTTTCTGAGCGTCGTCTTTTTTTCGATTGGCTCAATTGGTTCAAGCCATGCTCAGGAGCGGATTGCTCTGGTGATCGGCAACTCAGGCTATGAACACGCTCCTGCTCTTCCAAACCCGAAGAATGACGCTGCAGCGATCGGCGATGCTTTGGAAGCTGTGGGCTTCGACGTCAGTATCCATATAGATCTTGATCAGCGAGGCATGCAGTCGGCCCTCCGTGATTTTGGCTTGAAAGCGGAGACCGCCAACGTTGCTTTGGTTTATTTTGCAGGGCATGGCATCCAGGTTGCCAGCCAGAATTATCTGCTGCCGATCGATGCCCAGCTAAGACGCGAACGCGATCTCATTTATGAAGCCACCCCGCTTAGTATCGTCACGGCAGAGGTTGCCCAGGCGAGACAACTCGGCATGGTCATCTTGGATTCATGCCGAGATAACCCCTTGGCGGAAAATCTGCGCCAGTCTCTCGGTCCGGTAAGATCGAAACTCGTCGGGCTCGGTATGGCGCGGGTTGAGGACGCTCCTCCGGAAACACTCATTGCCTTCTCCACGCGCTTCAATCAACTGGCCTTTGACGGTGCCGGCGATCTTAGTCCTTTCACAACAGCGCTTGTCAAACATATTCAAGAGCCTGGCCTCGAGCTCAATCTGTTTTTCCGAAAAGTTAGAGACACAGTGCTCGATCTAACGGCGAATCGACAAGAACCTCGAACGATGGATGCACTTGGAGCCCAGCCATTTTATTTCACGCCCCCCAAAAGTAACCAGCCTCCTGAAATAGGCGAGCTTGAACCTTTGATCGTAGACGATGGCGCCAGTGCTACGAACCTTGAGATTGGCCCGCCTAGAGACGCTGACAACGATGGCCTTACGATCGAAGTTATGGGCCTTCCCACCTTTGGCGCCATGGAGAGCGGCGACGAGGTTGTCGACTTCGGCGATGTGCTGACGATCGAAGAGTTGCAGGCGCTGACATACCGTCCAACCAAGGGAGAGATCGGGGAGGCCGGTGCCTTCTTGTTCGTCGTCCGAGACGGGAAAGGTGGCGTTACCGCCGGGCGTGTACCAATCGATGTGGTCCGTTCGAACAAGGTGCCGCTCGTTGCCGAAGCGAGAGACATTGTTTGGCCAGAGGTTCCACTCGGTATCGAGGCACCGACGGATCCTGATGGCGATCCATTGTCGATCACCGTATTGACTGTCCCAACCTTGGGCGAAATCAAGAACGGTGAAGAAACGTTAAGCGTTGGTGATAATTTATCTGTTGAAGCCTTGACCAGCCTGATGCTCGACCCGAGTTCCGGTTCGGCAGGCGAGTTTGCCTACGAAGTCGCTGACGATCATGGCGGTGTTTCGAGGTCTTCGCTCAATCTGCGCCTGCCGGGACCTGCTGGCGTTGCTGATATCGTCGCCGATAGTGAAACCGATACCCTCACCACCGCCGCTTCGGCGGAAAATCTGGTAACGTCGTCCGAAACCGCTGATCCGCAGATGAGAAACACAACGCCGGAGAGCGACGACGTTAACGAGGTTGCCTCAGTGGCCCCGACCATGGAAGTAGAAGAAGCGAACGTCTCGATGCTCGAAACTTTGACGGCCTCGAACATTAGAGGTGCGCCAGGCGCTGATGCAGAGTGGATCACCTCGGTGACCGCTGGAACACAGCTGAGAATCCTTGAAAAGGTAAGGGATAAGGATTGGTATCAGATCGAGATGGCAGATGGGAGAACCGGCTTTATTTCTGGCAGTCTGATCCGGATTGTTGAGAGCGAGCCCGTCGAGATGGTCGCCGTGGACGATGTGTCAGCCAACCAGCCCTCAAAGCCTGAACCGACCGAAGAACGAGAAGTTGAGATTGCGGCCATTAATCCTACAAGCCAGCAGACCGACGAATTTTCCGAGTGCGAAAATTGCCCAACGATGGTGGCACTGCCGATAGGGCGATTTCAGATGGGATCGACGGATGGCGAGCGGTCAGAGCAGCCTGTGCGTGAGGTCGCCATCGAGCGTCCGATAGCGATCGGCAAGTACGAAGTTACCGTTGCCGAATGGCAATCGTGTGCCAGCGCCGGGTTCTGCCGCAAAATTGCTGACCCTGAGCCTGGTGACGACAAGAGGCCCGTGCAGAATATCAGTTGGGTCGATGCCGAGAGCTTTGTCGCTTGGCTGAGAGCAGAGACAGAAATGCCCTACCGTCTGCCAACCGAGGCGGAATGGGAGTATGCAGCACGCGGTGGCAAACAGACCAAGTTTTGGTGGGGCGACACATATGAAGGTAGCTTGGTAAATTGCGCGGAATGTGGCGGTGATTGGGACCGCAAGCGGCCTTCGGATATCGGTTCCTATCAACCTAACCCGTTCGGCATTCACGATATGCTTGGCGGGGTCAGCGAGTGGGTTGCCGACTGCTGGATCAACGACTACCAAGATGCGCCCGACAACGGCGCGGCTCGATCGCTAAGCTTTTGCCCTCAACGCGTGCTCCGTGGTGGTTCTTGGCGAAGCGGACTAGCCGACGTCACGACGTCCAGCCGTTTTCAATATGACGCGCAGGTGAGCTACTATACCAATGGCTTCAGGGTCGCACGCGACCTCGAGTAGCACACCCGAAAAAACTGAGATGTTCGGCAGAATTGCCGCATTCGTCGCAGCGTCATCATCGACCTCGTGATAGCAATCATATGGCCTTGAGTGTTGCCGTCATGCCATAGTCTTCACGTTGAAGCCCTCGATCGAGCAATCTTAACTCGATTAACCTCCGACGACGAAGCTAGACCCTTTCCATATAGCGCCAAATTTTGTAGGACATGGCCGATGGTTCTACGGCTTGTTGCTGTAAAATTATTGGCAGGGGTTGACAACAGACTAGCCTGCTGAAAATTGCCGCTTTTGATGAATTTTCCAGTTTATTCAAAATAAAACGAAAACTTATCGTCGAAGGAGGGGGAAATTGGCAGTTAAGCGCATTGGGTTATTTGGGCAAATATTCTTTGTAGTCTTATTTTCGATGAATGCGGTCGCCTTCGGCCAGGGATCGGAGCAACCGGTCATTGCCGTGCAAGACATTCAATATGGTAATGTTAGCGAGTCGTCTCGCCAGCGGTTCGACGAGACCGGGCTCATGTCGGCCATTGAGCGAGCGCTTAGCGATACCAAAAAGTTCAGAGTTGCGACCAGGAATCCCGAGATTTTGAAGGTCCTGCGCGAGGAGCAGCAATTCAGCAGCTCCGGTGCCTCCGCCGGCAATGCCGCCAATGAAGGCGAACTCCTGGCAACCAACTATGTCGTGATCCCGACCGTCATGGACTTTCAATTCGTCCGCACGTACCGGGACATGCCCAATATGACCGGCAAATACTTTAGAACCGATTACGGCAAGCTGGAGATTCAAACAGAGGTCCTCGATTCGTCATCAGGACAAAGCGTCGGCTCCCATCTCTTGAAGGATTCGTTCTCGACCAAGGAAGCCATTGTCAATGAAAAAGGCGGCGGGCCCGAAAAGTCGCAATTTCTCACTATGGCCAATGCCATCGGCCAGGAGTTTGCCGACAGTCTGATCAGCGCCGTGTTCCCGATGAAGGTGATTGGCATCTCCAACGGGCAATTTTATATCAACCGCGGCGCTGAGGGCGGTATCGCCAAGGGCGACGTCCTCGATGTCTTTCGTGTCGGCGAAGCCCTGATCGATCCGGATACCGGTCAGTCGCTCGGCGTCATGGAAGATCGCCTGGGCAATCTCAAAATCGTCGAGGTCAAGCCCAAGGTCGCGATTGCCGAACCGGTCTCGCTCTCGGGCGAGGTAGCGAAGCTCGATATCGTCCGAAAGCCGTAACGGCGCCTCCGGCCCCCTTATCTCAATTCCCGAATAGCGACCCGACAACAGCGGTGAGCCTGACATGATTTTTTCATTATCCAGACTTCATCTCATGATTGCCTTTGGCCTTCTCTCGATCATTCAGCCATGGTCGGCTTCTGCTGAAGAACGCTGGGCGCTCCTGATCGGCAATCAGAACTATGCCGCGTTGCCTAGTCTGCGCAACCCGGTCAACGATGTCAGAAACTTTGCCGAGCGTCTGGCGAGGCTTTAGGTTTCAACGTGGTCGCGCATGAAAATCTCAGCGACAGCGCTGCCATGGGTTCCGCCATCCTGCAATTTGCAACGAGGCCCAGGCAGCAGGTGCTGAGACCGTGCTGCTCCACTATGCCGGTCATGGTTTCGAGATCGATGGCGACAATTATCTCGTGCCGACGGGCGTAACCCCGGCATCCGAGCCGGACATCGCCGAGCAACTGGCACTGGAGGCCGACAATCAGCCGATCGACTACGAGGACCGGTTAATCAAGCTCGGCCATATGCGGCTGGAGCATGTGCGCGCCCAATCGCTCAGGCTCAACCAGCTTCTGGGCATGGTCGAGCAGGCAGCCCCGACCCGTATTTTGCTGTTCGATGCCTGTCGCGATCTGCCGGACATGCGCTCGACGACGTCGTCAGCGCTGCAGATGGCCAATACCGGTTTTGCCATCGCGGAAGGCAGTGCTGGGACAATGATCGCCTTTTCCGCCCAGCCTGGTCAGGTTGCATCCGATGGCAGCGGCCCGGTCAGCCCTTTCATGCAGGCCATGCTCCATCATATCGACGTGCGCGGTATCGACATCAACGAGCTGATGACGCGGGTGCGCAAGGACGTCCATGCCTATACCAAGGGTGATCAGGTCCCCTGGACCCATTCCGCCCTTCTAGAGCCTTTCTCTTTCCGACCTGTGCCGGAAGGCTACTACGGCGAGGACAAGCTGGCCCGGCACCAGCCCGAGCAGCAAGATCAGCTTGCCCCGTCTGCAGCAGAGACCGAGGCTGACGAACAACATTGGCAAAAAATTGCCAACAGCTTCGACGTTGAGGCCTATCACGGCTATCTCCTGACCTTTCCCCAAGGCGCTCATGTGGAGGAGGCGCAGCTGCTTTTGAGCAAGCTTGGCAGCCTCTATGATGAGGGCGGTGCGAGCGCCGATGCCGCGGCTGGGGCCGGGATACAGATCGCGGCGAACATGGGAGCGTCCCGCCAATTCGATGCGAGCGAGCAGACGCCGAAGCGGATCGTCGTCCTTGGCGATAGCGATTTTGTTGCCGATCGCCTGCCAAATGCAGGTGACCCGACTGTCGGGCTGCCGGATGCATTGGTGGACCGTATTGCCGCCAACCTCGCAAGAAGCCCGCGTTTCGAGGTACTGGAGCGCCAAGCGCTTCGCAGGGTGATCAGCGAGCAACGCTTTGACCACAGCCTTGGCGAGAGCTATCTTGAGAAAACCTTCGAACAAAGCTTTGGCGACCTACGGCCCAATGGCGGCGATGTAGTCATCATTCCCGACAACGATCTGGAAGTCGGCAGCGGCATTGTCGCAGGGTCAGGTCTCGGCAGCAGTGCTGCGACCGCCGATTATCTCGATCTGCTGAAGGATTTCAAGGATCTGGGCAGCAGCATCGGCGCCGAATATCTGGTTTTCGGCAGGCTCGAATCCGTCGATCATGAGGTGCAAAAGCGCCGTATTCCCTATACCGAACGAGCCAGTGTCGACGAAACGCTGAATGCTCGTCTGCGTTTGCGGGTGGTAGACGTCGAGCAGGCCAAGATCATTGGCGCTGTTTCTCTTGAGACTGAGATCGAAGCCGAGGTTTTCGAGGGTGGGGCTTCAGCGGTTCGTTCGGCGATGTTCGAAAGATTGGCGCGCGAGGTCACAGGAGCACTCGCCGACAGTTTCCATCAAGCGTCCGTGATCCAGGCCGATCCGCTGGTGGTCGATCGTGGCGCTATTCACGGCCTCCAACCTGATGACACCTTCACCATAGAGCGGGTCGGCTCAAAAGAGCTGGTCAGCCAGGACGGCATCAAGCTTGGCGGTCACAAGACCCATGTCGCCACCGTCCGAGTGATCATGGCCGACGACCTCTGGTCCGAGGTCGAGGTGATCGAGGGTAATCAGCCGGCCCTCTACGACCTCGCTCGCCTGGATCGTGATGCCAGAACAAGACCTTTCGAGGAAGACAGCGTCGCCAAACGGACACAGTCGAAGCCGCTCAAGCCAGGGGGTAAACTCAACAAGAACCTGCCGAGGCTCGCCGTGCTTCCGGTGCATTTCACCGGGTCGGCCCAAACGAGCGGGTTGATGGCAACAGAGTCCGGCGGCGGTTGGGAGGAGCCGTTTGCGCAAAGCATCGCAGCTGTCCTCCACCAATCCCATCGGTTCGAGATGCTTGATCGCTATGACGTCGACAGCTTCTTCGACGAGTCCGATCTTGCCGAACTCGCCAGCGGGACACCGGTGCCGGAGGGCCTGATCGATCTGGAAATTGCCGATCATCTGGTGCTGGCGGAAGTCAGCCTCCTCGAGTTCGAGAAGGGACAAGGCGGAGCCCGACCGGAGGGCAGCGGTACCGGCACCCCTTCATCAAACCGGGTCGATGCCCTGGCCGGGCTTCATGCCGGGACGTCTCGAGCTTACCTGGAAGGCGTCATCAGGATTGCCGATGGCAGGACCGGTGCCTGGCTCGAAGCCAGGCAGATTTCGATCGCCCACGACATCGAAGCAGACCAGAGCGAGGCGCGGATTATCTCCGATCTTGCCAAGGCGTTTGCCGCCAAGGCCGGGCTAGAGCTGATCAACACGGTGTTTCCGCTCAAGGTCGCCTCGGTCACGCGAGATGGCACGGTTTATGTCAACCGCGGCATTGACGGCGGTCTCGAAGCCGGCGAGGTCCTGACCGCTTATCGCGAGGGTGTCGAGGTGGTTGATCCCGACTCCGGGATTACTCTTGGTCGTGAGGAAAGGATGGTAGGCCAGGTCACGCTGACCCGGGTCGATGATTTCAGCAGCATCGGCACGCTCGCCGATCTCAACCAGCCGCTCGCGAAAAACGATCACTTGCGCCGACAGACCTGGAACCGCGGCAAGACGTCGGGCGGCAGCCAGGTCTTGGGCGTTGATTCGAATGGGGCAGGGGAGGCCGGTGCTGAAAGGTCAGGCCAGCGGGTTCTGGCTTTGGGGAATGTCGAGATCGCCGACAATGGCAGGTTCGATCTTCCGCCGGCCGACCTCGTCCCGCGCTTCGGACAGGAGCTCGCAAACCGTCTTCGGGAAAGCCGGCGCTATGTCGTGGCCGAACGTCAGGCTTTCGACGAAGTTATCGACGAAGTTTATCTCAACAACATGATCGAGGGGCCGGTCGGTCTGCCTGAGGCGCTCAAGGCCATCGACTATATTGTGCTGGCGAGGCTCGACAATCTGCTGATCGGCACGGATGAAGAACACGTCAAGCTGCTCGATGAGACCTTCGAAAAAACCAAGGCGGTGGTCGAGCTGCAGGTTCGTATGGTCGATGTGCGGAGCTTCGAGCAAGTAGTCGCCGAAACAATTCGTTTCGAGCGCGAACTCGACGACGGCAACGACCAGCGCGATCAACGCCTGCTTCTCGGTGACATGCTCGCATTGGCCGCGGACGAGGCGGTTCAGCGGATCATGACCGTGACCTTCCCGGTAGAGATCATCGGCGGCGGTCAGGGTCAGTGGTATGTCAATCGGGGTGCCGATGGCGGCCTTTCGATCGGCGATTCCTTTGCGATCTATCGTCAGGGCGAGGAGATGAAGGATGCAGCCGGTATTTCCTTCGGTCGTGCGGAGAAAGAAGTCGGACGCGCCATGGTCGTCCGGGTCGATTCGGCCCGCTCTATGATCGAGCTGCAGGACATCAGCGGCGACGTTTCCGTCGGCGATATTCTCCGTCCGTTCAAGGATCCCCCTTTGCCCGCAGGATGGACGGCAGCGCCTTCATCCGAAGCACCTGCATCCGGAGCGCCTGCATCCAATGTCAAAACACCAAAATGGTAGGCAAAAGGAGCATCGATTGGTCATGAGCGCAAAAATCCCTGCCCATCAGAACATCGAGCTGATGTCAACCAGGATTGCATTGACCAGGACCGTTTCCACGAGAACGGCCGTGGCGCTTATCGCTCTGCTGTTGGCAAGTGGCTGCGACAAGGAGAAGTTCGATCAAGTCGCCGGCAACATCAGTCAATCGGTTTCCGGGGCGGTGGACGGTGTTCGAACCGGTCTGAACCGAAATGGCCCTTCTGTTGCAGCAGACATTGCTGCCGCTGAGGCCGCCGTTGCGAATTCCATCGTCGCGGATATCAAAGCCGGAAGCATGACAGGCATCGTGAACGCGGCAGCCAATCTTCGCGCAGGGCCGGGAACTCAACATGAACGGGCGGGGCAGGTTGTTGCCGGGCGGCCGCTGTTGATCACGGCGCGTCAGGATAACTGGTATCAGGTTGCATTTCCTGATGGCAGGAAACCCCACGCCGGCTGGCTGCGTGCCGATCTGGTTCAACTGAACGTCAATGCTGGAAGGCCACGCAGCGCCGACGTGGTCGAGCGGGTCAAGCTGAGATCCGGACCAGGCACCGACAGCAATGTTCTGGATTCCCTGGATCGGGGCGAGAAGGTAGAGATCATCGGGGCCCGAGGTGGTTGGCTCCAAGTCAGAAGCGGAGACCGCGAGGGCTGGGCGTCGGCAGAATTTGTGGTCGCTGATTTCCAACCGACGGTGGTTGCATCGACGCCAGTGGCGCCTGCAAGGACGGTGCAGGTCGAGAAAAGGAGTTTCGGCGCCGCCGTCAAAGATTCGTGGAAAGGCCAATCCTCGCCAGATGGCGCCATAGGGCCGAACGAAGCGCGCATCGAGATTACCGGCTATACGGCGGCCTATCGCGGTGTGCGGGCGCAGACGCGCACTGGAGCGTTCGAGCTCGCTCTGGATGAACTCGACCGGCTTGCTGACCCGGGAAGCGCGACCGCGCCAAAAAGCGGGGCAACCAACGTCGCCTATACCGAAAATGCGCCTTCGGATAATCAGGGCTTCAAAGGCCAGGACAAGGTTCATCTGGCGATCGAGCGTGGCACGCTGCTTCTCGAGAAGGGCGATCTCGAAGAAGCGGTCCTTGCGTTCGAGGATGCAGAGCAAACCCTGGAGGTCCGAAATCAACGCTCCTATAGCGGTGACGCCGTCACCGAAACGGCAAGCTTCGTCGGATCGTTGTTTACCGGCGATGGCGAATTCGGGCCGTATCATCTTCAGCCCTACGAAGAAATCCTTTTTCTCAATTTCAAGACCATCGGCTATCTCCTGCAGGGGAAGTCCGAGGCCTACAATGTCGGTCGTCGGGCCGCGATCGGCAAAATGAGTTGCGCGCCGAGTTCATCGACCTGATCAGGAAGGCCAAGACCGAGGTCAAGGAGGAAGAAAAGAACCAGACCGACCCGGCTGCACTCACCAAGGTCGGTGCCGTGCGCAACTGGTTTGGCGAGATCGGATCGAGCTACAGCAAGATCGGCGAATCGGGTGCCGAGCGCCTATGTCAATCCGTTCGGCTATTACGTCGTCGGCATGGTCAATGAGATCAAGAGCTATAGCGATCCCTCTCTTCGAGACAATGCGCGCATCGCCTATGAAAAGGCGCTGGAGCTCAACCCCGAGAGCGTCGTGATCAAGGAAGCGGCAAAAGCCATGGCCGGCGGCTTTGCGCGCTCGGACCAGAAGGTCATTCATCTGATCGGCAGTATCGGTATGGCGCCGGAGAAAGCGCGTTGCCTCTTATGGACTGCCTCTGCCGGAGCAGGCGACGGTGATGCCGTTGAAGTTTCCGATCTATACCGAAGTACCGGATATCGTGAAGACGATCGAGGTGCGCGACAGCACCGGTCAGCGAAAGCTCGGAACCGTCTGAGCGCGCTCGCCGATATCGAAGCCATGGCGATTCGTTATCAAAAGGACCGATTGCCGGTCGAATCGGTGAAATTCGGCATTGCGGCCTCTATCCGCGTCTCGTCGAGAAGAGCGTCTGTCCAACCTCGGCGCCGTTGGCGAGCGCGATCGGCGACCTGGCGCGATCAGTCGATCAATCCCGACATGCGGGCCTGGCTGGCACTGCCGGCGCGGTTTCACGCGGCGCGTCTCGTGGTGCCCGCCAATTTGATCGAAGATCCAACTTCGCTCCTTCGATGCGAACGGACGGGAACTTGGGCGGCAGACGGTCGATCTGTCACCCGACACCCACGGCTTTGCCTATATCCGCGCGGTCGACAAGGTGCTGACGGTGCAAACAGGAGTGGCTTCATGGCTTTGACGATGGGAATGACGGGATTGAAGAGATGTCGATTGAGCAGAGCCGTCGCTCTATCTCGCGCTGGCCGTTCTTGCCGGCTGCCAGTCGCCGCCACCACCGGAACCGGTCGGTCCGATCACCACCGGTGCTGCTCTCGATCCCGGGGCTCCGGCTGTTGACGAGAGCGACCCGCGGGCGCGTCTCATCCTCGGCCAGGATCTGCTGCGCGGCCGCATCAGCCTGGAGCAACCCGCGTTTTCGAAAAGTCGGCAACTTCACCCAGACGGCCGTGCAGGTGGTCAATCAAAGCGAGGACCGGTTTGAACTCGAATACCAGCTGGTCTGGCGTGATGACGATGACTTCGAGGTCTCCAGCAGCGCCTGGAAACGGTTCACGCTTGGCCGGTTACAAGCAGGAAGCCATCCAGGCGATCGCCAACCGTCCGGAGGCTTCGCAAATTACCGTCACGGTGCGCCTTCCGGATGAAGTCGTCCGCTAGTGGTATGACAGAATTTGGTTCCGGCGTGTTCGAAAAGAATAATCCGCCGATCGTACCAGGATGTTTCGGGCGGAATTTTTCGGGCTGGTCGGCGGCAGGGCGAATATGAGCTGAAAAAAGAGAGAAAAGAGATGACCAGGCAATTTCACATCATCGGCTTGACCGTTTTGATCGGCGCGTTTGCTCTGACCTCATGCCGCAGCGATCCAGGCCCTACCGAGCCTTTGAGCTACGGCAATCAGGGCCGGGTGGCGACGGTGGATTCGGGCACCACGAGCCGCCTTTCAACCGACCTCACCGGTGCCGACTTCAAACGCTTTGCCGAGGGTATGACTGGCAAGATTCTGGTGTCTCAGGCCGAAGAATGGACGGGTAACAAGCCGCGCTTGGTGGTAGGTGACATCGACAACAACACCGATGACGAAAATATCCGCGCTGTCGACATCTATGACGGTATCCAGGAAAAGCTGCTCGAGTTCGCAGACGGTCCGCGTTCTCGATCGAAGTGCGACTGACTTCGACTATGTGATCAGGCCGGAGATCACCAGTACCCGCCAGCGCGACGCGGCGACTCGGCAGGAACTGGTTTTCTACACCATGAAGATGAAGCTGTTTAAGCTGGATGGTGAACTGGTCGGTCAGTGGAGCGACGATATGGCCTTCGCGGATGCAGGCAAGACCTGGTTCTAACCGGCACGGCAGTTTCCGTGTTGAAAGACGACCGTCAGATCGTTGTCCGCATCTGGTACCCCGGCGCGAAGGTCAGCCGGACCGAGGTGATCGCCGTCTCGCCGTCCCATGTGCAGCGCTCGATCATGAATAGGGCTTCTCCGCTTTGCGTGCCCAGGATCTCGGCTTCTTCTTTCGTTGCACCGGTGGCGCTCAAGGCGATATCCCCAGCCGTGAAAGGGGCGTGCATCACCAGCCATTCATTGGCGTTTTTCTTTTCCAGATCGACGTCGAGGATGGCGGGAACGGAGGCAATATTGATCCAGCGGTCTTCGTAGACATAGGGTTTGCCGTCCGCGATATGCAGCGAAGTTAGATGCAAAAGTGATGCATCCGATCGGAGCTGCATGGCTGCTCGGATGTCTGCGGGCGGCCGTTTCCGATGGCTGCTCAGGAGCGCGTAGCCGTAGGTCTGCCCGCGGCCTTCGATTTCCAGGCGGATGATCGGAATGTCCAGCGTTGCTTTGCGCACCGGATGCATGGTGACGACGGTTCCCGCTTTACGCCGTCGGTCGAGCAAGCCGGCGTCGGCTAACGCCTGCAACGCTCGGTTCACCGTGGCACGGGCACATCCGAACTCCGCCGCGAGATCAGCCTCATTGGGGATCTGATCGCCTGGCCGCCATTCCCTGGCATGAAGCCGACGCAAGACCTCATCCTGCACCGCCTGCCAACTGCGTAACTCCAGCGCCATTAAAGAGCATCTCCAAGGGTGGTCATTACCTGGAGATAGCGCTTGGCGATCGCGTCTCTCTCAACATGACGGCCGTCCCGCACCCGATGGCGGCCGGCGGACCAGACGTCGCGGACCAGGCGATCGTCGCCGGCGAAGATGTAATAATCGAGGATGCGATCGCCCCGCCTGCCGGCAAGATCGACGGCGGTGTGATCGAGGGCGACCAGATCGGCCCAGGCACCCGGCACGATGCTGCCGGCATCGCGCCCTGCGGCCTGGGCACCGCCAAGATTTGCCGCGTCGAACAGGCGCCGCCCGGTCGACTTCTCCGGGGTTGCCAGCGCTGCCCGCGAGCGATCGCGCAGGCGTTGGCTGTAGTCTAGCGTTCGCAATTCTTCGGACAAGGAAATCCGGATGTTGCTGTCGGAGCCGACCGCGATGCGCCCGCCATGCTCCAGCCAGCGTACGCCATCGAAGATGCCGTCACCCAGATTGGACTCGGTGATCGGGCACAAACCCGCGACAGCACCCGTTCGGGCAAGGCGTGTCGTCTCGTGAGGCTGCATCTGGGTGCAGTGGATCAGACACCACCGCTCGTCGACATCGACGTTCTCCAAAAGCCATTCGACGGGACGCTTGCCGAAGGCGGCCCGTACCTCCTCAACCTCGGCCACCTGTTCCGCCAGATGCATATGCACCCTTTCGGCGAGGGCGGCGATATTTGCCAGAGCATCTTTGGGAACTGCGCGGAGACTGTGGGGGGCGACGCCGATGTGGGCGTCTGGCGGTAGCTGGACAAGTGCTGATTTTGCTTGTTGGAACAATTTGGCAAAGCGATCCGGGTCGTTGCCGAACCTGATCTGGCCGCCGCCGAGCGGTCGGCCATCACAGCCGCCATGCTGATAGAAAACCGGCAACAAGGTCAACCCGATCCCGGTTTCTGCCGCTGCCGCTACGATCCGCTCCGACATTTCCGCCAAGTGGGTATAGGCGCGGCCACCCTGGCTGTGGTGGAGGTAGTGGAATTCGACGTCGGTGGCGTAGCCCGCTTCCAGCATTTCCATCTGAACATAGGCGGCGATGGCTTCGACGTAATCGGGGGTGAGCTGGTCGAGGAAACGGAACATCAATTGCCGCCAGGTCCAGAAGGAATTCGGTGTCTTGAGGACCGCGCTGTTCGGTCAAGCCGGCCATGGCTCGCTGAAAAGCATGGCTGTGCACGTTAACGGGAGCGGGCAGCAGAATGCCGACTTGGTAGCCTTCGGGGCGACTGCCGGGTTCGACTACACCGATCTTGCCGCCGTCATCAAGGGTGATGCGGACATTGTCCTTCCATCCCTGGTCGGTAAGGGCTTGGTCCGCCCAGATGATCGTCATGTCCAATCTCGCCTTGACAGAATTTTTATGTATAGACATATTACGATGATATCTCAACAAATCAAGCGTTCCAGGTGGTCACGATGCTGCTCAGAAACGGCCTGCTTGCGACGATGGCGCCCGATCGGCCATATGGCCTGATCGACCAAGGCGCTGTGGTCATCGACGGTGCACGGATCCGTTGGGTGGGTGCCGAAGCTGATCTGCCGTCAGACCATCGCGGGCATGACGAACACGATCTTGAAGGCCGCCTGGTGACACCTGCCTTGATCGACTGCCACACCCATATCGTGCATGGCGGCAATCGGGCGAATGAGTTCGAGATGCGGCTCGAAGGAGCAAGCTACGAGGATATTTCTCGCGCCGGCGGTGGGATTGTCTCGACCGTCGATGCGACGCGCAAGGCCAGCGTTGAAGACCTGCTGGCAACGGCGTTACCTAGGGTCGATGCGCTGATGGCGGAAGGTGTCTCGACCGTCGAAATCAAATCCGGCTACGGACTGAACCAGGAAACTGAACTCGACATGCTCCGCGCTGCTCGAGGCATTGCGGAGGCGTGCGCTGTTCGCGTCAAAACGAGCTTTCTCGGCGCCCACGCCGTTCCGAGAGAGTATCAGGAGCACACCGATGCCTATGTCGACGAGGTCTGCGTGCCGGCCCTGGAGGCGGCCCATGCCGAGGGCTTGGTCGATGCGGTCGACGGTTTCTGCGAGAGGATCGCGTTCACGCCGTCGCAGATCGAGCGCGTTTTCAGGAAGGCGGTAGCGCTTGGATTGCCGGTGAAACTGCATGCCGAGCAGCTGTCCAATCTCAGCGGCGCACGCCTTGCTGCGCGTTACGGTGCGTTGTCGGCCGATCACCTGGAATACGCCACCGACGATGATGCGAGAGCGATGTCCGAGGCCGGCACCGTCGCCGTCCTGCTCCCAGGCGCCTTCTACACGTTGCGGGAAAAACATGTGCCGCCGGTTGCGGCCTTTCGCCAACATGATGTGCCGATGGCACTGGCGACCGACTGCAATCCCGGTTCTTCGCCACTGACGTCGCTCCTGCTGACGATGAACATGGGCTGCACGCTGTTCCGCTTGACCCCGGAGGAAGCCCTTGCCGGTGTCACGCGCAACGCGGCTCGCGCACTCGGAATGACCGATACCGGGATGATCCGAGCGGGTCTGCGCGCCGATCTTGCCGTCTGGGATGTAGAGCATCCGGCGGAGCTCGCCTATCGCATCGGATTCAACCCACTTCACCTCCGCCTGTTCGGTGGAACATCACGATGGGGATAATTCACCCTGGAATGACAACGCTCGTCGAGCTCGAAGCGATATGGCGAGACGGCGGCGATGTCCGCCTGAACGATGACGCCAGATCGGCTGTTGATGCGGCCGCCGCGCTGGTTGCAACGGATCGTCCTGGGAGAGGACGCCATCTACGGCGTGAATACCGGCTTCGGCAAGCTCGCCAGCACCAAGATCGCTGCACATCATATGGAAACGCTGCAGCGCAATCTCGATTCTCTCCCATTGCTGCGGCGTCGGCGAACCGCTTGATGTCGCCACCACTAGGCTGATGATGGTCCTGAAGCTGCTGTCGCTCGGGCGCGGCGCGTCTGGAGTTCGCTGGGCGACGGTCGCCTTGATCGAAGCCATGCTCGAACGCGGTGTGACGCCGGTCGTGCCGGTTCAGGGCTCGGTCGGTGCCTCCGGCGATCTGGCCCCGCTCGCTCACATGACCGCAGTGATGATCGGCGAAGGCGAAGCCCTTTTCCAGGGCGAGAACCTGCCCGGCGCCTTGGCGCTGAGCAAAGTCGGCCTGGAGCCGCTGGTTCTGGGTCCAAAGGAGGGGCTGGCGCTCATCAACGGCACACAATTTTCGACCGCCTGCGCGCTGGCAGCATTGTTTGGTGCATGGCGTAATGCGGCGGCTTCGGTCGTGACCTCTGCCCTCAGCACCGATGCGATCATGGGCTCGACGGCCCCCTTGACGGATGAGATCCATACGCTTCGCGGTCATGCGGGGCAGATCGCGGTTGCTCGTGCGATGCGGACGCTGATGGCCGGAAGCGAGATCCGTGAGAGCCATCGGGACGGCGACAGTCGCGTGCAGGATCCCTATTGCATCCGTTGCCAACCGCAAGTGACCGGGGCCGCCATGGATCTCCTGCATTTCGCCGGCCGCACGCTGGAAGTCGAGGCGAACGCCGTGACCGACAACCCACTGGTCCTGGTCGACCAGGAGCGCATCGTTTCCGGCGGTAATTTCCATGCCGAACCGGTGGCGTTTGCTGCCGATCAAATTGCACTTGCGATTTCCGAGATCGGGGCGATTGCGCAACGCAGGGTGGCGCTGATGGTCGATCCGACCTTGAGCTTCGATCTGATGCCGTTTTTGACCCCCGATCCTGGTTTGAATTCCGGTCTGATGATCGCCGAGGTGACGACTGCCGCCTTGATGAGCGAGAACAAGCATCTGGCCAACCCGTGCTCGACCGACAGCACGCCGACGTCGGCCAATCAGGAAGACCATGTCAGCATGGCGGCCCATGGGGCGAGGCGACTTGCACGGATGAACGCCAATCTCAACACGATCCTAGGTGTTGAACTGATCTGCGCGGCCCAAGGGATCGAGTTCCGGGCACCATTGACCACCAGCCCAACTCTCGTTCGCGTTCTTGCCGACGTGCGCGCCATCATTCCCGCCATCGAGCAAGACCGCTATCTGGCGCCGGATCTTGCCGCCGCGACCGCGATGATCGCAGATGGCGATCTGCTGAGGAGAACGACGCTGCCAGCCTATGTTACCGGTGGTCAGACATGAATGATCCAAGGCATTGCACGCGAACAACTTCTTGCCACCGGCACCGAGATGGCCGCGAAGAGCTGGTTGACCGACGCGTCGATATTTGTCGGGCATTCCGACATAGTGGATATTGCCACTTGGCGACGGGAGGATGAGTTGTGAATGACAAGCTCAGAGCTTTGATCACTGATTCGGATATCGACCCATTCGCAAAAGATGGCGCCATCGTTCTTCGCGGTCTCTTCGCCGATTGGGTGGAGTCGCTGCAAGAGGGCATCGACGCGCTGATGGCAGATCCGAGCCCGCGCGAGCGGTCCTATCAGCCAGCCGATGGCTCGGCACGGTTTTTTCAGGACCTCTGCAACTGGCAGCGGATCGATCAATTCCGGGATTTCGTCCTGAACTCCACGGCGGGCGAGGCGGCGGCGCGGTTGATGCAATCGAAGACCGGGCGTTTCTTCCATGATCATGTGCTGGTCAAGGAACCCGGCACCTCGATCATCACCCCCTGGCATCAGGACCAGCCCTACTACTGCACCGAGGGCGAACAAAGCGTCAGCTTCTGGATCCCGCTCGATCCGGTGCCTGAGGCGACCTCGCTTCAATGCATTGCGGGCTCGCATCTCTGGGGACGAAGCCACAAGCCCAAGCGGTTCGACGGCTCAGATCTTTATGAAGGCGACGACCGCGAGGAGATGCCGGACATCGACGGCAACCGGGCCGACTACCGCATTCTGAGCTGGGCCTTGCAGCCAGGCGATGCCGTCGCCTTCAATTTTCGCACAATTCACGGGGCGGCTGCGAACACCGGCCAAGGGAACCGCCGCCGCGCCTTCTCTGCCCGTTGGGTCGGTGATGATGCGGTGTTCGCCGATCGAAAAGGAAAGGGCTCGCCGCCCTTCGATCACTTGACGTTGAAAACCGGCGAAGCGCTCGATGGGCCGGATTTCCCTGTGGTTCACCAAGCTTAGTTTTATGCCTAGCACCGGACCGCTTCGCTATGGCAATCTATCGAGCCGGCTGCTACGCCATCCCGGATAATCAACACGTCCGGTGATCAGGGAGGAGTCGAGCGATGACAGATCTATCCATATCCAGCAATCTTCGAGAGCGCCTGCTTGGAGGCGAGCGGGTCTTGGGCACGATGGCCTTCGAGTTCTTCACGCCCGGCTTGATCCCGCTGCTGGAAGCAGCCGGCTGCGCTTACGTCATTCTGGACATGGAGCATAGTGCCGTCGGCATCGAGACCATCAAGCAGCAGATAGCCGCCGCCCGCGGTATGAAGATCGAGCCCTGGGTCCGGGTGCGCGAGAAAAGCTATGCCACGGTCGCCGGCGTGCTCGATGCCGGCGCCAAAGGGATCATGGCGCCCATGGTCGAGAGCGCGAGTGAGGCGGAAGACCTTGTCGCCTGGGCGCGCTACCGCCCGGAAGGAAGGCGCGGCCTGGCTTTCGGGGTTGGTCATGATGCCTATCGGGGCGCCGATCCTATAGGCCGGATGCAAGCGTCTAATGCGGAGACGGTGATGATCGCGCTGATCGAGAGCAGGCGCGGCATCGAGAATGCCGATGCCATCCTTTCCACGCCCGGCATGGACGTCGGGTGGCTCGGCCATTTCGACTTGACCAACGATCTCGGGATTACCGCCGCGTTCGATCATCCGGATTTCCTCGCAGCCGTCGATCAGCTGGTTGCGGCCGGCAAGAAGAACGCCAAGGCGCTGGGCTTTACCGATGGCAATATCGAGATGGTGCGAAAGTTCGCCGCCAAGGGCTTCAACGTTCTTGGCTATGCGAACGACGTCGCTGCGCTGCGCACCGAAATGGCGCGCGGGCTGGCTGCCATCGCCGAGTAAGCGGGGTAGAGCTGCGCCGGCCAGGCCAATCCGACTTGCGCTATCGGATCCGGGCCCCGTCCTGATGAAACAGATAAGCCTTGTCCGGCTCGAAGGTAAAATCGACCATCTCGCCTGCCTTTACCGGGCTGTAGCCTCGCTGTTCAACCACCAGCGCTTCACCTGCTGCAGAGTGCGCGTAAATATAGGCGGCACCGCCGAGCTGCTCGGTCACCTCGGCTCTCAGCTCGAGCTGGAACGGCGCACCGTTGGCCATGGCGATATGTTCGGGCCGGACGCCGAGCTGGACAGGCGTGCCCGGCGGTGGCGCTTCGTCCAGCGGCACGGTCATTTTCGCCCCCGCCTGATCCGTCAATGACACGGACACGTTCCGCCCGTCGACGCCATCGACTTTGCCGTTCAGAAAGTTCATTTTGGGCGAGCCGATGAAGCCGGCGACGAACTGATTGTCCGGATCGTCATAGAGAGTGAGCGGCGAGCCGATCTGTTCGACATTGCCGGATCTCAGCACCACGATCTTGTCGGCAAGCGTCATCGCCTCGACCTGATCGTGGGTTACGTAGATCATGGTGGCGCCGAGATCCTGATGAAGCTTCGCGATCTCGACCCGCATCTGCACGCGCAATTCAGCGTCCAGGTTTGATAGAGGCTCATCAAACAGAAAAACGCCGGGATTGCGCACGATCGCCCGGCCGATCGCCACCCGCTGGCGCTGGCCGCCGGAAAGTACTTTCGGCTTGCGCTGCAAATACTCGCCAAGCTGCAGAATACGGGCGGCATTGTCGACCCGCTGCTTGATCTCGTCCCTCGGCATCTTCGCCATCCGCAGGCCGAAGCCCATATTCTGCTCGACCGTCATATGGGGGTAGAGCGCGTAGGATTGAAACACCATGGCGATACCGCGCTCCGAGGCGTCGACGTCGTTGACCACCCGATCGCCGATCTCGATAGTGCCCGAAGATATCTCCTCCAGTCCGGCGACCATGCGCAGAAGCGTGGACTTGCCGCAGCCGCTGGGGCCGACGAAGACGCAGAACTCGCCGTCTTCGATCTGGAAGGACACGCCGTGGATGACCTGGACACGTTGGTAGCGTTTGATCACATCGTTGAGTTTCACGCTGGACATGCTTTCCTCCCGGAGCGAGCGTCTGTGTCCATGATCATGACACTCACAGTCTCATATTCCCACGCGTTGATTGACGGGTTATCGTATTCGTCATACAGCTTCAATTGAAGATTTCCAAATCTCACTCATTGCTATCGGCAAATCCGCTGGTCAGGGCCGCGGTTTCTGGGAGGTCAATCATGAACAACCATGTCACCGGCACGCTATCGGCACTTGCCGTCGCAAGCTGGCTCACAGGTGCCGCGTTCGCCGGCACCATCGTCATCAACACCGATACATCCGATCCGGCGCCCAAGCAGGCGTTCCAGGAGCTGATCGATGGCTTCAAGGAAGCGCATCCGGATGTCGAGGTTCAATGGAATCTGTTCGATCACGAGGGCTACAAGACCTCGATCCGCAACTTCCTGACCGCCGATGCACCCGACATCGCCGCGTGGTATGCCGGCAACCGCATGGCGCCTTATGTCGAGGCCGGCCTGTTCGAAGATGTTTCCGACGTCTGGGCGGACAACGGGCTCGACGAGACGCTCAAATCCGCAGCATCCTCCATGACCATGGACGGCAAGAAATGGGGCGTGCCTTACACCTACTATCAATGGGGGATCTATTATCGAAAAGACCTGTTTGCGGAACACGGCATTGAAGTGCCAACCAACTGGGACGGCCTGCTCGCCGCCGCCGCCGCACTCAAGGAAAAAGGGATCGTGCCCTTTACCATCGGCACCAAGGCGCTTTGGCCGACCGGCGGCTGGTTCGACTATCTGAACCTGCGTGTCAACGGCTATGAATTTCATATGGAGCTTACCGGCGGCGACGTGCCCTATACCGACGACCGGGTGAAAGCGGTACTCGACAAGTGGCAGGAGCTACTCGAGCCCGGCTATTTCATCGAGAACCACACAGCCATCGATTGGCAGGAGGCTCTATCCCTTTTCATCCAGGGCGAGGCGGGCATGTATCTGATCGGCAACTTCGCCGTTGCCCCGATGCGGGAAGGCGGGCTTTCCGACGACCAGATCGGCTTCATGCAGTTCCCTGAAATCACCCCCGGCATCCCCATGGCCGAGGACGCGCCGACCGACACCTTGCACATTCCATCGAACGCCAAGAACAAGGAGGACGCCAAGAAGTTCCTGGCCTACCTGGCCGAGGCCGAGGTGCAGAGCAAGATCAACGCGACACTTGGTCAGCTCCCGGTCAACAACCAGTCGACCGTGCCGGAAGACCCGTTCCTAAGCCAAGGCTTCGAGATGCTCTCAGGCGCCTATGCGCTTGCTCAGTTCTACGATCGCGATGCGGTCGCTGAAATGGCCAAGGCCGGCATGGAAGGCTTTCAGGAGTTCATGGTGAAACCGGACCGGGGCGACAAGATCCTGGAGCGGCTCGAGAAGGTGCGGTCACGCGCCTACAAATAGCTCCCATCTGGGGCGGAAGCCGTTACCGGACCTCGCTTGAGAAGTGGATTTAGCGACTTTTGTCCCATGACGAGGCCTTGCGAGGTGCGTTGATCGGGGGAAAGGGAAAACGGATGGCCACGCCTGTGGTTTTGCCGGACAGCAGTGCACCATCTTCCAGATCGTGGTGGAAGGCAAACCAGCGTGCTCTCGCGCCCTGGCTATTCCTGGCGCCGGGCGTGCTGATGTTTCTGATCTACGTGATCATCCCGATTTTCGAATCCATGTGGATCAGTTTTTACGACTGGGACGGCATCGGCGAGGCAACCTGGATCGGCACCGATAACTATGTCGAGGTATTTGATGACGAGGCCTTCTATACCTCGTTGAAGAACAACGTCATCTGGTTGGTGCTCTACATGCTGGCCGTGCCGGCAGGCCTCCTGATCGCGATTTTCCTGAACCAGAATGTCACCGGCATCCGGCTATATAAATCGCTCTTTTTCTTCCCGTTCGTGATTAGCCAAGTGGTGGTAGGCCTGATCTTCGCCTGGTTTTATGCACCCAACTTCGGCCTTCTGACCCAGATCTTCGCATGGCTCGGACTCGGCGATATAGCGATCCTCGCCGACGAACGCTTCGTCACCTATGGCATCATCGCGGCCGGACTCTGGCCGCAGATCGCTTATTGTATGATCCTCTACCTCACTGGCCTAAACAACGTCTCGCCGGATCAGATCGAGGCCGCTCGCCTCGATGGTGCCAAGAGCTGGCGCATGCTCTGGCATGTGATCATCCCGCAGCTCAAGCCCGCCACCTTCATTGCGGTCGTGGTCACGGTCATCGGGGCTCTTCGCTCCTTCGATCTGGTCTCGATCATGACCGATGGCGGCCCCTACGGCTCAAGCCGGGTGCTGTCCTTCTACATGTACGAGCAGGCCCTCTCGGAATACGGTTTTCGCATGGGCTACGGGGCGGCGATCGCCGTCATCCTGTTCCTGATCATGATGGTGTTCATTTCCGGCTTCATCTGGAAAATGATCGTCGACGAGCAGGGAGAGCGCTGATGTTTCCGAAACCCATCGAGCGGTCCGCCGCTGGCGTGCGCATCGGCTACACTATAGCCCTGCCAGCGGCGCTGGCCCTATGGCTGCTCCCGCTGATCGGCGTGATGATGACCTCGATCAAGCCCGCGGGCGATCTCGCCGCCGGCAATTACTTTGGCCTGCCATCCTCGATAGCACTGGTCGAGAACTATACCGCCGTCTTTGAAAATTCGCCAATCGGCCAATATATCTGGAACTCGTTCAAGGTCACGATCCCCACTGTGATTGGCACGGTGGCGCTCTCCTGCCTCACCGGCTTCGCTCTCGCGGTCTACGGTTTTCGCGCCAATCTCTTGGTCTTCTTCATGTTCGTCGCCGGCAATTTCGTGCCCTTCCAAATTCTGATGGTGCCGGTGCGCGACTTGACCCTCAAGATGGGTTTGTACGACACATCCCTCGGGCTTATTCTGTTCCACATCGCCTTCCAAACCGGCTTTTGCACGCTCTTCATGCGGAACTTCATCAAGGCGTTGCCCCACGAGCTGATCGAGTCCGCGCGCGTCGAAGGAGTGAGCGAATTCCGGATCTTCTGGTACATTGTGCTGCCCTTGATGCGGCCTGCGATTGCCGCGCTTTCGGTGCTGATCTTCACCTTTATCTGGAACGACTATTTCTGGGCCACGGTCCTGGTTCAGGGCAGCCACGCCCTCCCTGTCACCGCCGGGCTCTATAGCTTGAACGGTCAGTGGGTCGCCGCCTGGCATCTGATCTCCGCCGGCTCCATCGTCGCTGCGTTGCCGCCGGTGATCATGTTCTTCCTGATGCAGCGCCACTTCATCGCCGGTCTGACCTTGGGTGCCACGAAAGGGTGACGGCGGATGGGGCGAGCATCGCTCTCGGTTTCCGAACCTCGGCACGCTGTTGGAGGGCAGGGCGTTGAGTAGGGATGTTGCGACTTGCCGGCTGGATGGTCCGGGTGAGACGCTGGTCTTTGCGTCCATCGACCGGCATTTGCCGATCTGCGTCTATTGGGGCGCGGCCCTGCCGTCGGATGAGGATCTAGCGGCGCTGGCGCTTGGGTTGCTGCCGCCACTGCCCCGTGGCACCCTCGATCTGGTGCCCGAACCGTCGATCTGTCCGGAGGCGGGAAGGGGCTATCCGGGCGAAGTCGGCATCAGTCTCGCCGTCGGTGATGACAGCACCATGTACACCCAGTTTCGCCTGGATATCATGCATGCCGAAGGCCAGAGCCTCGACATCCAGGCATCCGATCACGCACGCGGTGTCGCCCTTGCCACGCGGTTGACCATCGATCAGTCAAGCGGCGTGCTCACCGCCGAGAATCGGCTCGACAATCGAGGCGAGAACCAGCTCAACCTGCTCTGGCTAAC
Organism: uncultured Alphaproteobacteria bacterium; assembly: GCA_963787265.1. Lineage (GTDB taxonomy): Bacteria > Pseudomonadota > Alphaproteobacteria > Geminicoccales > Geminicoccaceae > JANQPX01. The sequence continues at coordinate 26,816 of CAWBCX010000047.1, forward strand.
GGCACCCGCTTTGCCGGCGCCGGCAAACGCCTCGATTTTTCAGGACTATGCCGGGCGCTGGACCAGTGAATTGGGTGAGCAGCAAGTACCGTTCGTCCGCGGCGTTCATAGCCGTGTATCCCGCCGGGGACGACCGGGCCACGACCATTTCCCGGGCTTGGTTGTGGCCCCGCCCGGCCTTCGCGACGGCGACGCCTACGGCTGGCATCTCGGTTGGTCCGGAAACCACCGGATGCTGGTCGAGGAACTGCCCGATGGCCGGCGCCTGATTCAGTTCGGCGAGGCGTTGGCGCCAGGCGAGATCGTTCTGGGACCAGGGGAAACCTACCGCACACCGCCCCTCTATCTCGCGTTCGCCACCGACGGCATCAACGGCCTAGCCCATGCCTTTCAAAGCCATGTCCGCCGCAATATCCTCGCCTTGCCAAAGCCCGAAAGGCCGCGACCGGTCCACTACAATGGCTGGGAGGCTGTTTATTTTGACCACAAGCTCGATCGCCTGAAGTCCCTCGTCGAAAAAGCGGCAAGCCTCGGCGCGGAGCGCTTCGTGCTCGATGACGGCTGGTTTTGCGGCCGCAACAACGACACCACCAGCCTCGGCGACTGGTATGTCGATCCCTTGAAGTACCCGGACGGTCTGCAGCCGCTGATCGACCATGTTGAGCGGCATGGCATGACCTTCGGCCTTTGGGTCGAACCGGAGATGGTCAACCCCGTCTCCGATCTCGCAGGAGAGCATCCGGACTGGGTCATCGCGCCCGCCGGTTACGATCCGGTCCTCGGCCGCCAGCAGCATGTGCTCGATCTCACCAATCCCGCGGTGAGCGAGTATCTGGTCGAGCGCCTGAACGCGTTGCTCGGCGACCACCGTATCGACTATCTGAAATGGGATATGAACCGGGATCTGGCGCTCGCCCTGGACAGGGACGGCCGCGCCCTTGGTCATCGCCGGACGCTAGCGCTCTACGGCCTGCTGGAGCGCTTGCGCGAAAAGCATCCCGCCGTCGAGATCGAAAGCTGCGCCAGCGGCGGCGCCCGGATCGACTACGGTATCCTTCGCTACACCCAGCGGGTCTGGCTGTCCGATTCCAACGATGCTCACGAGCGCTGGCGCATGCAGCAGGCAGCGTCGATCTTCCTCCCTCCCGAGATCGTCGGTAGCCATGTCGGCCCAAGACACTGCCACACCTCGGGCAGACGGCTCTCCATGGCGTTTCGTGCCGCTGTCGCCATGACCGGCCATATGGGCTTCGAGATGGACCTCGATGAGCTGACTGACGAGGAAAGCCAGACGCTCGTCGAGGCAACGGCCTGGTACAAAGCCAACCGCCACGTCCTGCACAGCGGCCGCCAATACCGCATCGGCACAGCCGATCGAACAGCGCTTGCCCAGATGACGGTCAGCCCGGATCAGGACAAGTTTTTCCTGTTCTATGGCACGATTGCCGTCAATCCGAACGAAGCTCTGAGGCCGCTTCGGCTCTCGGGCCTCGATCCCGAACGTCGCTACCGGCTTCGTATCACCAACAGGGAAATTCTGAAGGCAAGCGGCATGCGTGATTGGGCATCGCCGCTTTCCGGTCCGGATGGGCTCTCGCTTTCCGGCAGAGCCCTGATGCAGGCAGGACTTGGCTTGCCGCTGCTCTTCCCCGACAACATGCTGATGATCCAAGGGGATAGCGAACTTTGAGCCTGGCTCTTGCCTTCTGCGTCTCAATGAGGATCGATGCCTCCTAAAGCCTGCCAAGTTTCAAAAATGGTTGCGCCGGAGCTGTCGTCGACGCCGTCATTGTCGATAACGGCAAAAGCTTCGCCAGCCGCATCGATCACAAAGCCCTCGACCTTGTCGACGGCAAAGCCGCCAAAGGCTTCGACATCCGGGATGAAGTCGTGGACCAGTTCTTTGGTGACAACTGGCAGCTCGTCGCCAAGGTCCGCCGGCGGTTCGAGATAGCAACGAGCTATGCGTCAAAGATGGTATGGGGCCGGCGGGAGAGCGTGGCACTCTCGTCGCTTTGAATTCCAATCGACGGAGTAGCCCTCATGCCGCAGGCGAATGGTCTGAACAAATCACCTGCCACCTTCGAACCGAATAGCACTTTGGTAGCCGTGGTTGAGATGAGTCAATCGAGCTGGCTGGTTGGCGGTGTTATCCCTGGCGTTGACCGGCAGCCACTGAAGAAGTTGCAGCCGGACGAGCATGCTTTGCTCGAATTGTTGTCTCGCTGGCGGGATGAGGCGTTGAAGGCTGGATGCCCTATTACGCGGACGGCTGTGGCTTATGAAGCTGGTCGGGACGGCTTTTGGCTCGCCCGTTGGCTTTTGACGGCGGACATTGAGGCGCATGTCATCCATTCTTCAAGCGTCGCGGTATCGCGCGAGCATCGACGAGCCATTCGCGGTGACCACGCTGCGTTCGATCCAGTAGTACACGACATGACGACTGACGCCGAAGCGCTGCATCATCTCGGTCACAGTCACCTCATCGGGCCGCTTGAGGATCGGGGCTGGAATTCGATAGCGATAACGGATCCAGTTGATCATCGGCGCGGTGAAGATCTTGCCGGTGGCGCTTCGCAGGTCCTCGGCATTGAGACTCGTGGCGATTTGGCCATCGCGCAGGGTTTTTGCCAAGGTGCGTAGGCGCTCTAACCGTCGTGGCCGGATAGCGCATCCGATCGGCGATGTTAGGAGGTAAGGTGATGGCGATGTCGGAACAGGCGCCGCCTTGCCAGCGCACATGCAGCACCGCTTGTTTGCTGCCGCGCTCTTTATCGATGGTAATGTCCTCGATCAGCAAACGCAGCATGCGCTTTTTGTCCTTGGCCTTGGTGCTGGGCGCATGCCAGAGCCGAGGAAAATCCTTGGCCAGCGCCAAAACCTGGGCTTTTTGCTCGATTGTCGCCACCTTGGCTTCATGGTTGATGAAGGCATCATAGCTGGCCTTCACTTTATTGTGCCGTTGCAAGGCCTGCTCCCAACGCTTCTCGAGCGTTGCCGCCACCAGCCGGTTCGAGGGATCGACTTCCAGATAGCTGCGCTCCGCCAGTTGGGCTTCGTAATCGGCACGCTCCAATCGCCGCCGCCATTGTTGCGTGATCTCCGCATCGCGCTCTTCAAGATGCTTGATCGCGCCCACCGCAAGCTTGAGCTGTGCCGGCTCGAGCATTCGCAGGACTTCGGTCGTGATCGCTGCGTCGGGCTCCTGACAGCGCAGCGACAGACAGCTGCGCGTCGCCAGACCTTCGCGCCGTTGATGATTGCATTCGTAGGTTGGCGTTCCACCGCCATGGCCTTGGTAGCGCACGCTTAACTTGCATCCGCAGATGCCACACAACAAAAGCCCCTGCAGCAAGGCGGCGCCCTCGCGGCTGGGGCCACCTAACATCGTCGCCTGGCCGGTTGGTCCGGTTCTTCGCCAACAGCTCCTGATTGTGCTGATAATCATCCCAGCTGATATACCCGTCATGATGGTCCAACAGCGTCACCCGCCACGACGCTGGCGGCATCTTCCGAAGCGATGTCTTGATGGTCCCGTCAGCGCTCACTTTACGCAGGGACTGATAGCGACCAAAAACATAAACCCCCGCATAAGACGGGTTCTTCAAGATCTCAAGCACGCGGTTATGGTTCAACCGCCCCCAAATCAACCGGCCATTCCAAACCCCGCCATAGGCGCGTTTGGGAAAGCGCAAACCCAGCTCACCAAAGCGCTGCACCACACCGTAGGCGCTGCCGGTCTCGCGGAAGAACCTAAATACCATGGCGACAGCGCCACGCACCTCGTCATCCGGGTCAAGCCCGATGTCACCATCTGTCTCTCGGCACAAACCCACCGGCAGGACAAACCCGAGCTCGCCCTTCTTCGCCTTATTCAGCTTTCCACCCTGGAGGCGCGCGCGCAGAAAATGCAACTCTGCCTGCGCCATTGTCCCCTTCAGGCCCAACAGCAAACCATCGTTGAAGTTGGCAGGATCGTAGCAACCGTCTTTGTCGACCACCAACGTACCCATCAGCGCGCACAGCTCGATCAACCGATGCCAATCCAGGTTCGGGCGCGCCAGACGCGAGACTTCCAGCGCAAAGATCGCGCCTACTCCGCCTCTCGACACGTCCGCCACCAGGGTCTTGAAATCGTCGCGGCCTTCCGTCTGGGCGCCCGACTTGCCCAGATCCCGATCCAGCACCCGGATCGCATCCGGTGCCCACCCCAGGACCAGGGCCTGATCGCGCAGCGCATACTGACGTTCCGTGCTCTCCTGGTGATGGCGCACTTGGCTCAATGTCGATTGGCGCACATAAATGTAGGCTGACTTCTCGAGATGCTGGGCAGCAATCGTCGCGCTCATCCGCCGTCTCCTGGTCTTCGGGGCCATCGACATCGCCCGCAGTCCGGAGCCAGGCGTCGGCCATATTGGCCATCACCAGACTGGCAGCATCGATTGCAAGGACGGCAAGCGTGGTCTCGGCCGCGCTCGCCGCCACGGCTCAAAACGCCTCGTGCCGGCGTAACAGCTCGCGATTGATCGCGCACAGCTCGTCGAGAATCTCCCGGATGTGGCGATAGTGCGCCAAAGCTTGGGTCACCTCGGCTTGGCGCGCCTTGGGCACATAAGCCATCTCGGGACGGGCGCCGCTGCGGCTGACGGAAAGGTAAAATTTGGGACCATGACCGCGGCCCTTGGCGCATTTGCAGTTCGGCTTGCCGCAGCGTTTGTAGCGCTCGATCAGCGAGCCCCGCAGCACCGTATCCATGGACGGCAACTGATCAAGCAAGATTGTCTTGCGCCGCCGCAGGGTTGAGGTAGAGAGTTCCCGCATATCTATCAGACCACGTATATAACTGGTCTGATCTAACGCTATATCTACCCATGGGTCAAGCTTTCCTGGGCTTCTTGAGCACAGCAGCCAAAGTCGCCAGTTGCCACAGCGCATCAAAACTGATCGCCTGGATCGGGCTCTCTTCCAAAGGTGTTTCAGCCCAGTCAGTCCAAGCCCGAGCAATCGCACGGCTGCCCAACTCGGCGTGGCGGATGATTAAGGTCTCAACTCCGCCAAGGCGGCGTTGCTTCAGAACCTCAAAGCATTGATTGCGAAGGGGATGAAACGGGTGGACAACGGTCACCCATCCCAAAGTCGGGTTGGGCTTATGTACAGTTCGCTATGAATGTCCCGACGGTCTCGGATCGCATCGCTCAGGAGGTCGTCCGTCGATATCTGGAGCCTATAGTGGAACCCCACTTTCACCCGGACTCTTTTGGTTATCGACCTGCAAAATCAGCCGTTGATGCGGTGGGCGTCGCCCGGCAGCGTTGCTGGCGACATGACTGGGTTATTGATCTTGATGTTCGGGCCTTTTTCGACAGCGTCGACCATATTTTGCTGATGCGTGCTGTGTGCAAGCACAGCGATTGCAAATGGACGAGGATGTATATCGAGAGGTGGCTCAAGGCTCCGGTTCAGCATGAAGACGGGACCTTGACACCTCGGGATAAGGGAACCCCGCAGGGTTCAGTTATCACGCCCTGAACGCAAAAGGTAACTTTCGTTTTGATCGGTTGATTAAGGGCTGGCGCGCTAGACCCGTGCTTGATCTTCGTCGTAAAGGGTAATATTCATATGTCACATGACCCGATCGACCCAAGCGCAGAAGGCGGAGCAACTCAATCTGGCCCATGGGTTGCTCGCCGAGGGGCAGAGCATGACGGAGGCAGCGACCGTGTTGTCGCGGGAACTTGGCCTATCAAGACGACAAGCCTACCGCTATCTGCAAGCGGCACAGGATCTCGACTATCCTGTGATCGCACCTGCTGCGTCGATCCCGATCACGCTCAAGATCCCGAACGATATCGTCAGCGACCTACGCGCCCATGCCAAGACCAGTGGTTTGACCATGGGCGAGATCGTGGCGCGCGCCGTATCGACGTTCTTGTCGACGGCAAGGAAGCATGGCTAAGCGACGGACAAAGGAACGACGCGACGTTCACCTCGATTATGTCTTCGATCGTCTGCTCGCCACCAAGCTTCACCAGGCCTAAGAACTCCTGGTGCCGGAGCACGCACGTCAGGTTGGTGATGGTGCTTTAGGAGAGAACGATGAAGATCGCCGCGATCTACGCCAGGGTGTCCTCGGATCGGCAGAAGGAGGACAACACGATTGCCAGCCAGACGGCTGCGTTGATCGCGTTTGCCCGCGCCCAAGGCTACAGCGTGCCGGACGGCATGATCTTCGAAGACGACGGGTATAGCGGCGCGACCCTCGAAAGACCTGGGCTTGAACGCGTACGCGATCTGGCGGCCGAGGGTCAGCTGCATGCGGTCTTGGTGTTGTCACCTGACCGGCTGAGCCGGAACTATGCCTACCAAGTCCTCCTCATCGAGGAACTTGGCAAGCACGGGGTCGAGTGCGTGTTCCAAAAAGCGCCTTCCGTAGCGACGCCCGAGGACCAGTTGCTCGTCCAATTCCAAGGCATGATCGCAGAGTATGAAAGGGCGCAGATCCTCGAGCGCTCACGCCGCGGCAAACGCCATCGGGCACGGCAGGGCGAAGTGAGTGTGCTTGGCGGCGCCCCTTATGGCTACCGCTATATCAAAAAGACCGATCAAACGGCGGCGTACTACGAAGTGATCGAAGCGGAGGCTGCGGTGGTCCGGCTGGTCTACGAACGCTACACGGTCGATCATCTGAGCATCGGTGCGATCACCCGCCTCCTCAACGAACAGAGTGTGCCGACGCGTAAGCGGATCTCGCGCTGGGAACGCTCGACGGTCTGGGCGATCCTTCGTAATCCAGCCTATAAGGGCACGGCTTGTTTTGGCAAAACGAGGGTTGCGCCACGGCAAAAGATCACCCGTCCGCTACGTTTGCGTGGTGGGATCACGGCACGCAATAGTGCTGGTCATGAGCGCCCGCGCGAGGAATGGATCGAAATTCCGGTGCCGGCGATTGTCAGCGAGGCGACCTTTACACTCGCCGAAGAGCGGCTCGAGCAGAATAAAACCTTCGCACCAAGGCGGACGATCGCGCCGAGCGTGGTGCAAGGCTTGGTGTCCTGCAAGAAATGCGGTTACGCCCTGTCGCGCACGTCGACAAGGACGAGCACACGCAAGATCCATTATTACCGGTGTCTGGGCTCTGATGCCTGGCGTCATTTGGGAGGGCCGGTCTGCGACAACCGTCCCGTCCGCCAAGACTTGCTCGATCAGGTTGTCTGGATCGAAATCATCCGCCTGCTTGAAGATCCAAGTTTGATCCAGGCCGAACTCGACCAACGTTTGGCCGCAGCCCGGACCTCGGATCCGACAGAGCGCCGCGAAAAAGCTCTCAAGCGCGACTTGATCCGCCTGCAAAAAAGCATGGACCGCCTGCTTACCGCTTACCAAGAAGACCTGATCACGATCGACGAGTTCCGTGAGAGAATGCCGACGCTACGGCAGCGCGAAAGAGCAGCCCAAGCCGAACTCCAGTCCATCGCCGATCAAGAGCAAGAACGTGCCGCCTATCTGCGGCTTGCTGAAACCCTCACCGGGTTCCTCACCCGATTGCGCTCATCGGCGGAAAACCTCGACGTGCAGCAGCGCCAAAGGATCGTGCGTTTACTGGTGAAAGATGTCCTGGTCGGGGATGACGAGATCTTCAATTCGCCACTCCATCCCCGTACCAGACAACCCAGTCAAACGATGCATCATCCTCGTCAGAAAACGATGATGGTAGCTCCAAGGCCAAAAGTTACCTTTTGCGTTCAGGGCGTGA
>CAWBCX010000048.1:0-88511 GCA_963787265.1 uncultured Alphaproteobacteria bacterium
CCTCGATGATGGCCGTGCTCCGGGCGGAGCCGCTGGCCGAGACGGACTACGTGTCCGTGGCGGATCCCGACACGCTCCGGGAGCTGGACGTCGTCGCGGGACGGGCGCTGCTGTCGCTCGCCGTGGCGATCGAAAGGGTGCGGCTGATCGACAACGAGGCGGTCATCGGGAGGTAGGCGGCCTCCGGGCGGCCTACGGGCGGCGTCCGGCGAGTTTCGCCGCGCCCGGTGCGTCAGTCCCACGCGTCCGCCTAACCGGCCCAAGGGCTCGCGCCTCGATGACACCATGTCACCAATTCCCACGGTCGCGACCGGTCCGGCGACGGCCGCCCTTGCGCGTCCGACGGTGCCCCTGGGTCACTGCCATCTGGGGTATTGGCCTGGGAGATGCGCCCGGCATGGCGGGATCTGATGACCTGAAGGCAACCCGGCCGGGGCTGCGAAGCGCGACGCGCCCGGCATGGCGGGGATCTGGTCAGCCCTGGGTCAACCCGGCCGGGGTCAACCCGGCCGGCGCTGCGACCCGCGACGCGCCCGCGCTGCGACCCTGCGGCGTGCTTGGCGCGTGCCATGCCCCACGACTCAGTCGAACCGGGCCTCCTGCGCGACCTCCAGGAAACCGGTCGATGAACAGGTGCTGCCACACCAGCGCCTTGATCTGCTCGATCTTGCCGCGTCGGCGGTGTGCGTCTTGACCAGCAGGTCGTGGACCTCGGAGGCGACGGCGTAGGTGTCCTCGGGCACGACCGTGGCGAACATCCGGCGCGCGGATCGCGGCGAGGACCCCGGTCGCGGGGCCTAGCCGCCGGTGAGGACGATGCCCAGCGCCCGATTTTCCGATCCGGGCGCTGATCGCGCCGAGGGGTTCCACCGACCATGGTCCGCGGGTCGCGGGCGAGTTCGTCGATCGCCGGCCGGCGACATGGGCGCTCGTGAGGGTCAGGATCCGCGTCGCTATCGAAGGCACGATGACGAGCGTGCCCGGCCCGATGCGCTCGAGCATGTGCTCGGGCTCCATCGCCCCGATGGCGATCCCGCCGATGACCTGGTCGAGGTCCGGACCCGGCGTGGATCGTCTCGCCGTGGACGCTCTCGAGGACCATGGCGAGGGTCGGGTTGGACAGGATCGGCCGGTACGGCAGGACGCCGAGCAGCGGGATCCCGTGGCGCGCCAGCCCGTCCTCGAGCGTCCGGGCGAGCCCCGGTTTCGCGTCGAGATCGACCTTGTTGACGATCGCGCCGGCAACCGTGCACGCCGTGGCGCTCGAACAGCGCGCATTGAGCACGATCTCGTCGATCGGCCGCCCGACGCCGCCCTCCGACACGATGACGACGGCGCCCCGAGCATCGACGCCACCGTCGCGTTCGAGAGCCCGACGACGGCCCCGACCCCGGCGTGCCCGGTCCCCTCGATCAGCAGGATGTCGCGATCGGCGAAGGCGGCATGAGCCTCGCGGATGCGGGCCGGCAGGTCCGCCACGACGTGACCTTCGATGTAGGCCTGGGTGAACCCGCGCGGGATGTGGACCGGGCTCATCTGCGCGAGCGGCTCGGTCAGCCCGAAGACGTGCTTCATGAGCACGGCGTCCTCGTCGGCCGACACCCCGTCCTCGATGATCGTGCGCTGGCCGACCGGCTTCAGGAAGCTGGCCGACAGGTTCCGCCGCTGGAAGCCGTCGAGCACGCCGAGGCTGACCGTGGTCTTGCCCCGGTTCTGGCCGGTGGCGGCGAGGTAGACGTGGCGCATCGAGCGGCGCCGCTCAGCTGCGGCTGGCGGTCTTGCGCTCGATCAGCTGGACGCGTCGCGCAGCCGGGTCAGGGTCTCGGCTCTCCACGGCGTCGGCTCGAGGTACGGGCCGAGGCGCTCCATGATGTCCGCGACGAGACTCAGGTAGACGCCGGCGTCCGCACCGAAGAACTGCGGCTCGTTGTTGTAGCGCACAGCGTCAGCCGGCCCTGCAGGCACGCGCCGTCCTCGACGTGCGCGATCTGGGTCGCGAAGTTGTGGCCCTGGTGCCGTCCGGGTTGTCGAGAAGTTCAGCGCGTTGTCGATGGCCAGACCGAAACGGGCGCGCATGTCGACCTCGAACTTTGATGCGATCGTGCTGGGCGCCGGCGCGGCTGGTCTGATGTGCCGCCGTCGCAGGCCAGCGCGGCAGACGCGTCTCATTGCTGGACGATGCCGACGCAGTGGGTAAGAAAATCCTGATTTCAGGCGGCGGGCGCGTAATTTCACCAATCGGGACGCCATGGCTGACTGCTTTTTGTCGGGAAATCCGCACTTCGCCAAATTTGCACTGGCGCGATACCGAACCGTCGATTTCATCGCACTCGTCGACAGTTACGGCATCGCGTGGCACGAAAGCGCTCGGGCAATTACTCTGTGACGGGTCGGCGCGGCAAATTGTGCGCTGCTCGTCGACGAAGCCGCGCAAGGGTCAGGTCGATGTCCCGTACGGGCCAGTCAGTCGGGGCGGTGACCCATTCCCATGGTCAGTTCACAGTCCAGTTCGGCGACCAGAAACTTCTCCGCCCCTGTGCTGGTTATCGCCACCGGCGGGCCATCGATTCCGAAATGGGTGCATCGGGTTTTGCCTATGATCTGGCGCGCCAGTTCGGTTTGAAAGTCGTCGAGCCGCGCCCCGCACTCGTCCCGCTGACGCTGGGCGGCGATGATGTCCTGTTTCGCGAATCTGTCCGGCGTCGCCGCCGATGTAACCGCCAGCTGCGGCAAGACCGCCTTCCGCGAGGCGGCGCTGTTCACCCATCGCGGCCTGTCGGGCCCTGCCATTCTCCAGATCAGCAGCTATTGGCGGCGCGGCGATACACTGCACATCGATTTTCTGCCCGACAACAAAGCCGGCTGGCTGGTTCGGGCAAAAAAGGATCGCCCGCGCGCCACGATCCGCGCCACGCTCGGTGCACATCTCGCCGACCGGCTCGCCGAAACCTTGCTCGACCGCCTTCACATCACCGGAGAATTAGGCGCGCAGACCGACCGCAGCCTCGGCGCTATGGAGCAGGCGCTGGCGCGCTGGGCCTTCAATCCCAATGGCAGTGAAGGCTTTGCCAAGGCCGAGGTGACGGCGGGCGGCATCAGCACCGCAGAGCTATCTTCGCAAACGATGGTAGCCAAACGCGTGCCAGGGCTGTATGCGGTCGGCGAAGCCGTTGACGTCACCGGCTGGCTAGGTGGATATAATTTCCAATGGGCCGGGCCAGCAGCGTTGCGGCGGGTCAGGCAATTTAGGAATTAGCCTTATCATTCCGCGTCATGTCGAACAGGTTTCGCCATCTCTGGATTGACGCGGCGACCCTGCCCCTAGGCAACAACAACGGCGGCGCTGAGTTGCCCGAACCAACGAAGAAAAATGACCTTCGAAACTCTTCCCGCCCTCCTCGCGGAGGCTCTCTCTGCGCGTGGCTATACTGAATTCACTCCGGTTCAGTCCTCCGTCCAAAAACCCGAAGCCTTGGGACGCGACCTTGTCGTGTCCGCACAAACCGGGTCCGGCAAGACCGTCGCCTTTGGCATCGCCATGGGCGAGCAACTGCTCGAAGAGGGCAAAATGCCCTTTGCGACATCGCCATTGGCCCTGATTATTGCCCCGACCCGCGAGCTCGCCCTGCAGGTCAGCCGTGAGCTCGAGTTGGCTCTATGCCAAGGCAGGCGCGCGCATCGCCACCTGCGTCGGCGGCATGGACGCCAGCGACGGAACGGCGCTCGCTCAATCGCGGCGTGCATATCGTCGTCGGCACCCCCGGCCGCCTGCGCGACCACCTCGAGCGCGGCGCGCTCGACCTGACCGCACTTCGCGTCGTCGTGCTCGACGAAGCCGACGAGATGCTCGACATGGGCTTTCGCGAGGATCTCGAGGACATCCTCGACGCGACCCCGCAACGCGCCGCACGCTGATGTTTTCGGCGACGATGCCGCCAAGCCAATCGCCAAGCTGGCCAAGCGCTATCAGCGCGACGCGCTGCGCATCTCCACCGTTGGCGACGATCGCGGCCATGGCGACATCAGCTATCAGGCAATCACGGTCGCCCCTGCCGAGATCGAGCACGCGGTGGTCAACCTTGCTGCGCTTTCACGATGCGGAGACCGCGATGCTGTTTTCGCGCCACGCGCGACAACGTCCGCCGCCTTCATGCCAGCCTGACCGAGCGTGGCTTCTGCTGCCGTCGCCTCTGTCGGGGGAGCATAGCCAGAATGAGCGCAACTCTGCGCTGCAAGCGCTGCGCGACCGCCGCGCGCGGGTCTGCGTCGCCACCGACGTCGCGGCACGCGGCATCGATCTGCCAACGCTCAGTCTTGTCATCCATGTCGAAATTCCACGCGATGCCGAGACCTTGCAGCATAGATCGGGACGCACCGGACGCGCGGGCAAGAAGGGCACCGCCGTCATCATCGTGCCCTATCCACGCCGCCGCCGCGTCGACGGCATGTTGCGCGGCGCGCGCATCCAGGCCGAATGGATGGAAGCACCGACGGCTGCCGATGTTCGCAAACGCGATCAGGAGCGACTGATTGAAAAGCTGCTCGCCCCGGTCGAGCATGAAGCCGATGATCTGGAGCTGGGTGCGCGTCTTCTCACCGAACGCAGCCCCGAAGACATTGCCGCATCGCTGGTCCGCGCGCATCGCGCGCTGATGCCGCCGCCCGAAGATCTGATCGACAATAGCGCGCGCGGACGTGAGCGCAGTGACTTTCGGGACAAGGATCGTGCCGAGGGCGGACGCCCCGATCGCGGCCCACGCCCCGAACGGAACGACGAACCACGTGCCGGATTTGAAGACAGCGTCTGGTTCAAGATCAATATCGGTCGCCAGCAAAATGCCGATCCGCGCTGGATCTTGCCGCTTCTGTGCCGTCGCGGCCATGTCACCAAGGGCGAGATCGGTGCGATCCGTATCGGCCCCAAGGAAACCATGTTCAACATTCCTCGCACCATCGCCGACCGCTTTGCCGAGGCCGTAACGCGGAGCGCCAACGCCGATGGCGAGGATGACAGCGGCGTCGCGATTGTGCCCTCGACCGACGGCGGCCCACCGCCGCAGCGCGGCCATGGCGGCAGCAAGCCCTTACCTCGCGCGACACTCGGCACCAGCGACCGGTCAGGCCCGCGTCCACAAGGACGCCCCCCCGGTCGCGGTGGCCCCAGCGGTTTTGGTGGAGGCCCCGGCGGCAAACCTGCGCGCTACAAGGCGAAACCCTTTGCCGGCAAAGGCGGTCCTCGCCGTCCGGCAAAATAAGACGCATAGCCTTGCGAGCCTGGCCTCGACGGCCCATTATCCTTGCAAAGGAGTGCAAGAATGAAAGCCGTTGAAGCCTTTATCGAGGAACAGGGCGGACCAGAGGTGATCCAGTGGCGCGACGTTAGCGTGGCCGCGCCCGGGCCCGGGCAAGTGCTTCTGCGCCACCGCGCGGTCGGGCTCAATTATATCGACACTTATCATCGCGACGGCACATATCCGGTTCCGCTGCCCAGCGGCCTGGGCCTTGAGGCGGCGGGCGACGTGCTGGCTGTCGGAGAGGGCGTTACCGACTTTGTCCCGGGAGACCGGGTCGCCACCTTCGGCCCCGAACGCAACGCCTATTCCAGCGCCCGGCTGGTCGGCGCGGGCGGCCTGTTCAAATTGCCCGACGCGATCAGCGATGAAGTTGCAGCCGCAGCGATACTCAAGGCCTGCACGGTCGAGGCTCTGGTCGAACGCTGCGCGCGGGTCGAGGCAGGATGGCCGGTGCTCGTCCATGCCGCGGCCGGCGGGGTCGGGCTGATCCTGGTCCAATGGCTCAAAGCGATCGGCGCGAGCGTTATCGGTACTGTCAGCACCACCGAAAAGGCCGAGGCTGCGCGCGCTGCCGGGGCCGATCATATAGTGCGCTATCGCGACGAGGATGTCGCCGCGCGGGTGCGCGAGATCACCGATGGCGCAGGCGTGCGGGTCAGTTTTGACGGGATCGGCAAGGCGACATGGCCGGTATCGCTCAAATCGACGGCGCGGCGCGGACTGATTGTCAGCTATGGCAATGCCGACGGTCCCGTCACCGATGTCAATCTGGGCATTCTTGCGCAGCATGGCTCGCAATTTGTGACCCGCCCGACGCTGTTCGACTATTACCGTGAACCGCTCGAGCGCGCCGCCGGTGCGGCACGCGTCTTTGCGATGATCGAAAGCGGTGCGGTCAGCATCACCATCGGGCAGCGCTATCCGCTACAGGATGCGGCGCGCGCGCATATCGATCTGGAAGCGGGACGCACGACAGGCTCGACCCTTTTGATCCCTTGACCCTTATGCCAGCAAATGACCGGCGTGCCACGCCACATGCTCGGCCATGAAGGTGGAAATAAAATAATAGCTATGGTCATAACCCGGCTGCATCCGGAGCGTCAGCGGCTGACCGGTCGCCTCGCACACGCTTTGCAACAGCTCGGGCTTCAGCTGTTCGGTCAGAAAGCCATCATCACCGCCCTGATCGACAAGCAACGCGGGCAACCGCGCGCCATCGCTTATCAGCGCGCAGGCGTCATAGTCGCGCCACATCGTGCGGTCTGCGCCCAGATAACCGCCCAGCGCCTTGTCCCCCCAGGGGCAGGCAAGCGGCGAAACGATCGGGGAAAAGGCCGAGACCGAACGAAAGCGGTCCGCATTGCGCAGCGCAATCGTCAGCGCGCCATGGCCGCCCATCGAATGGCCGCTGATCGCCTGCCGCTCCATATCGACCGGAAAATTTGCCGCGATCAGCGCGGGCATTTCGCTCTCGATATAGGTCCGCATTTGATAATGCTCGGCCCAAGGCTGCTTGGTCGCATCGACATAAAATCCCGCGCCCTGGCCGAAATCCCACGCCTCGTCAGGATCATCAGGCACCCCGTCTCCGCGTGGACTGGTGTCGGGCGCGACGAAAATAATCCCCGCCTCGGCACAGGCTGCCCGATATTCGCCCTTTTCCATGACATTGGCATGGGTGCAGGTCAGTCCCGACAAATACCATAGCACCGGCAATTTAACCCCTGCGATATGGTCGGGGACAAAGACGGCGAAACTCATGTCGGTGCCGGTCGCATCGCTGGCGTGCCGATACACGCCCTGCGTGCCGTTATGACTGCGATTGGTGGAGAGAGTTTCGAGGGTCATGACTGGCCTATATTATGGGTGATGCTTCCTCCACGCTAACCCAGGCAGGTGGCTTAAGACAGCAATTTCTCGGCGCGCAGGCACTCGAACAAGACGAAAGCGCCGCTCGCCTCGCGCCAGGTCATTATGGCAGTGGATGCGCGTGCAACACCCAGCTATATATCGCTTCATATGATGATCGGGAGACAGCGGACAAAGATGCACGCGAAGGGTTCGATCGGCTGGGTTCGATGGCTTGGAGCAATGCTCGTCGCTTGGTGCGCCCTTTTGTCCGTCAGCGCAGAGGCCGCGACCTGTTCGTCCGCGGGCGCGCAGGGGGCTGCGCCGTCCAGTTGGCAAAGCTATTGTTGGCTCGACCTGTCGAGCTACAACGACACCACAGCACGGTCGACGGCAGGCCAGACATTTTCGTTCAACCTCGCCGATGGGTCGACACTGACGTTCCAGGTTAAGGCGACAAGCACCGCATCCACCGCGCTCCTGTCGAAAACAGCGCCTAGCTGGTCAGGAGCCGCTGTCGGCAACACAAGCTTCCTCAGTATCCCGGGCAAACCCATCCTTTACACAACGACCGACGGTTCCACTGTCACGCTGACAATCTCGAGCATCACCGTCTTGCCGCCACCCGGCGTTGCCACAGTCAATGACTATGCCTTTGTCGTCGCCGATGCGGAATCGACCGACAATGCCGAATATCTGCAATATACAACCAATGGCTCGGCATGGACCATCCTCGACACCGTCGCGCCGATCAGCGGGAGCAATTATCCGTTGGTAACCGGCGCGGGCACCACCACCTTGCGCGAATCAGGCAATAGCACCCCCAGCCCGATCGGGGCTTATATTGTGGGATCGAACAAGCCCACGACAGTGGGCGTGACGCTAAAGGCTGGCGGATTGCAGGGCGTGATGTTTGCCGTGCGCTTTGCCTCGATCAAATTGACCAAGCAAATTGTCGGCGCCCGCGTCGATCCCGCCGATCAATTCACCTTCAGCATCCGCTCGACATCGTCGACACAGGTGCTGGCGACCGGCACAACCACCGGGACCGGCAACGGCCCTTTCAACGCCGCCGTTATTTCCACCGCATCGGGCATACCGATCACTTTGACAGAGAGTATGGCGACGGGCAGCATCGGCACCCTGTCACAATATCGCGCGTCGCTCAGCTGTACGAACGCGACCGCGGGATCACCGACCGTGCTGCCCAATAATCTCGTCACCACCAGCTATGATTTCGGGTCGCTGTCTTTTGGTGACATTATTTCGTGCATCTATACCAACGCCCCCTACCCCCACCTCAAACTAATGAAGGCGCTCGCCGCTTCCGGGCGCATTTTCGCGTCCGACCAGTTCACTGTCCGCATCAAGCAAGGCGCCACCATCGTCGCCAGCACCACAACAACAGGCAGCGGCAGCACGGTCAGCAATGGCAGCACGGGCTTTGTCCAACTCACGCAAGCGACGGCCTATCAAATGGACGAACTCGCGGTCGGGTCGACCAATTTGGCGCGCTATACCAAGGGTCTTGCCTGCACCAACGCCTATACCGGCTCCGGCACAGCCTTGCCGTCCAGTCTCAACAGCAATGTTTCACCCGATATAGGCGATGTCATCACTTGCACCATCACCAACACCCGCGATCCCGCCAATGCCGTCATCCGCATCACCAAATCGTCCACCCTTCAGTCCGACGGAGTCAATCTGTCCAATCCAAAAGCGATCCCTGGGGCAATAGTGCGCTATGCCATCACCGTTACCAACGAAGGTGATGCGCCGGTCGACATCAACACCATTATCATCGCCGACGCCTTGCCCGCCAATCTGACCTATTCGGTCACGCCATCGGTCAGCTTTACCAACGGCACGACACCGAGCGGGCTGGTCGCCTTCAATCCTGCAACGGCGGTGCGCTTTTCCAGCCAGTCATCGGGCGGCGCGCCCTATACCTACACGCCGTCAGGAACATTTGACCCCAATGTGCGTGGAATTCGCGTCAATCCGTCGGGCATCATGGCCGCATCAAACGGCACCAACCACCCCAGTTTCACCGTCAGCTTCGAAGCCAGAGTCAACTGAACCGGGGGCTAAACACCATCCTGCACCGGCACCGATGCCACCACCGTTTCATGCCTCCAATGGCGCAGCAGCCCCAGCAAAGCGGCGCCCGCCAGCCCCAGTGTGGCGGTGTTGCGCAGCGGGTGCACATTAACCTGATTGGCGGCAGCGAGCGCGGCGTCGATGACGACCGTCACCTCGCCCGGCTTCGCATTGATCATCGCGAGCGGGGTGACCGATCCCGGAGTCACGCCCAAAAGCCGCTCCATATCCTCGGCCTTGCCAAAGCTGACGCGCTTGCATCCGATGGCGGCGGGAAGCGCTTTTAAATCGACCCGTGCGTCCGACGGCACGGTGACCAGCCAGAAGCGGCCAGCAGCATCTTTCAGAAACAGGTTTTTCGTATGCGCGCCGACCATGGCGGCGTGAACCGCGTCGCTTTCTGCCACGGTGAACACCGCGGCATGCTCATGATGGACGAAGGGGATCGCCAGCGATTTCAAATCGTCCAGCAATCCCGCTTCACCCTGCATCTCAGATCACATGCGTTTCAGGGCACAAATCTTGTTGCCAGCGGGGTCACGCAAATAGGCGAGATACATGCTGCCCATTTCGCTTGTCCGGATACCGGGTGCGTCTTCGATCGCGGTACCGCCATTTGCGACACCCGCAGCGTGCCATGCATCGCCCTGCTCGGGCGAATCGACCGCAAAGCCGACGGTTCCGCCATTGGCGTGGCATGCGGGTTCACCATTGATCGGAACCGATACGCCGAACACGCCGGTCGCGCTCATGTAAAAAAGGCGGCCTTTGGGATCGATAACACCTTCGGGGCCACCCAGCGCTGCGAAAAGTGCATCGTAAAATTTCTTGGACTCTTGGTGATGTCGTTGGACCCCACCATAACATGACTGAACATATGCTTCTCCTTTACGTTGCGAATTCGATACCGAAGCATTGCCCGCTTCGTCAGCGAAATACCACTGTCTTGCGGCCATCGATCAACACGCGCTGCTCGGCGACCCAGCGGACCGCCCTTGCCAGCACTTGCGCCTCGACATCGCGGCCGGTGCGGACCAGATCTTCGGCGCTGTCACGATGATCGACCCGCTCGACCGCCTGTTCGATGATCGGGCCTTCGTCGAGGTCGCTGGTAACAAAATGCGCGGTCGCGCCGATCAGCTTGACCCCGCGCTCCTGGGCGCGGTGATAGGGTTTGGCGCCCTTGAACCCAGGCAAAAAACTGTGGTGGATATTGATGCAGCGGCCCGCCAGTTTCGCGGTCATGTCCGCCGATAGAATTTGCATATAGCGTGCGAGCACAAGATAATCGGCGCGGCCCTTTGCCATCACATCCAAAATCGCCTCTTCCTGTTCGGCGCGATTGGCATCGCTCACCGGCAAATGGTGAAAGGGCACATCATGCCATTCGGCGAGCCGTCGGCCATGGGCATGGTTCGACACCACCCCGACAATATCGACCGCCAGATTGCCCGTCGACCAACGATGGAGCAGATCGTTGAGGCAATGGCTCGCCTGCGATACGGCGATAACAAAGCGTGGTTTGACTGCCGCGTCGGCTAGCTGCCAGTCCAAAGCAAATCGCTCCGCAATCGGAGCGAATGCGTCTTGCATCGCGGCCAGATCGACAGGAAAACGCGGCCCTGCACCGCGAAAGGCAACGCGCATAAAAAAGCGCCCGCTGCCGAGATCGGCATATTGCTGACTATCGAGAATGAAGCCATCGGAGTCGGACAACAGCCCGGTGACGGCGGCAACGATGCCAACGCGATCGGCGCAGGAAAAGGTCAGGACAAAATCGGCGGCCATGCTGGAATTCAGTAAACCACGACGCTGCGGATGCTTTCACCTGCATGCATCAGGTCAAATCCTTTGTTGATCTCGTCGAGGCTCAGCACATGGGTGATCATCGGGTCGATCTGGATCGTTCCGTCCATATAGAGGTCAACAATCTTGGGAACATCGGTGCGACCCTTGGCGCCGCCAAATGCGGTTCCGCGCCAGTTGCGCCCGGTAACGAGCTGGAACGGCCGGGTCGAGATTTCCTTACCCGCCTCGGCCACCCCGATGATGATGCTGGTGCCCCAGCCGCGATGGCAGCATTCGAGCGCTTGACGCATCACCGTCGTATTGCCGGTGCAATCGAAACTATAATCGGCTCCGCCATCGGTCAGCGCGACGAGATGCGCGACAATATCATCAATCTGCTTCGGATTGACAAAATGGGTCATCCCGAATTTCTTGCCCCATTCCTCGCGATCGGGATTGATATCGACCCCGACGATCATGTTGGCGCCCGCCATCCTGGCGCCCTGCAGCACGTTGAGCCCGATGCCGCCCAGCCCGAACACGACGACATTGTCGCCCGGCTGAACCTTGGCGGTGTTGGTCACCGCGCCGACGCCGGTGGTGACACCGCACCCGATGTAGCAGCTCGTCTGGAACGGTGCGTCCTTGCGGATCTTCGCGACGGCGATTTCGGGCAGGACGGTGAAATTCGAGAAGGTCGAGCAGCCCATATAATGATGGATCATCTGCCCCTTGTAGGAAAAGCGGCTGGTACCGTCGGGCATCAACCCCTTGCCCTGCGTCGCGCGGATCGCGGTGCACAAATTGGTCTTGCCCGAAAGGCAGCTTTTACATTTCCCGCATTCGGGGGTGTAAAGCGGGATGACATGGTCGCCCGGCACAACGCTGGTCACGCCCGCGCCGATCTCGCGCACAATGCCCGCGCCTTCATGGCCCAGCACGCTGGGAAACAGCCCTTCGCTGTCCAGACCGTCGAGCGTATAGGCATCGGTGTGACAAATGCCGGTCGCCATAATCTCGACCAGCACTTCGCCAGCCTTGGGGCCTTCAAGATCAAGCTCGACAATTTCGAGCGGCTTTTTCGCTTCAAAAGCAACGGCGGCACGGGTTTTCATGGACTAGCCTTCCTTCAGCATTCTACAACAGAGACGGCAAGACCGCCCTTTGACGTTTCCTTATATTTATCGCGCATGTCGCGGCCGGTTTGCATCATTGTCGCGATCACTTTGTCGAGACTGACCATATGCGTGCCATCGCCGATCATGGCAATGCGGCTGGCGTCAATCGCCTTGACCGCCCCCATCGCATTGCGCTCGATACACGGGATTTGCACGAGCCCGCCAATGGGATCACAGGTCAGCCCCAGATTATGCTCCATGCCAATCTCGGCGGCATTTTCGATCTGGCCGTTGCTGCCGCCGAGCGCCGCCGTCAGTCCCGCTGCTGCCATCGAACAGGCCACTCCAACCTCGCCCTGACACCCGACTTCGGCCCCCGAAATCGATGCATTGCGCTTGTATAGCGCGCCAATCGCGGCGGCTGTGAGCAAGAACGTCCGAACGCCTGAGGTGTCGCCGCGATAACAGCGTCGATAATATCGGATGACCGCTGGAATAATCCCCGCCGCACCATTGGTCGTTGGCGTAGTCGGCTGGCCGTCCCAGGCGCGGCGGAAAGGGCACGCCGGCAGCCAGCGCATCCTGGACCTCTTGCGGCATGCCAAACAGCATGGGCGTGCCGAAAATCCCCGGTGCAATCGTCATATTGCGTATGCCGTTGCGCGCCAGGTCGCGTGCGATGGGCAGCGTCATGCCGACGATGCCGCCCTTGGACGCAGCGTAAGCGGCCTGGCCGATCTGGCCGTCGTAGGCAGCGACCGACGCGGTCGATATCAGCACGCCGCGCTCGCCAGTGGCCTCGGGCTCGTTCTTGCACATGGCCGCCGCAGCGAGGCGGATCATATTGAAGCTGCCCAGCAGATTCACGTTGATGACCTTGGCGAACTGAGCCAGCGGATGGGCCCCGTCCTTGCCCACCGTCTTGACGCCGATCGCAATGCCCGCGCAATTCACCAGGCCCATCAATTTGCCCATCGAAGTAGCTTTGGCGACCACCGCCAGACCATCGGTCTCCTGACTCACATCGCAGCGCACAAACGCCGCCGCTTGGCTGCCCAGCTCGGCTCCGAGTGCCTGCCCGCGCTCTTCGGCCAAATCGGCTAGCACGACGATGGCGCCTTCGAGCACCAGCATGCGGGCCGCTCCTTCGCCAAGTCCTGAAGCGCCGCCCGTGACAATGAAGACCTTGCCTGCGATGTCCATGAAAGCTCCTGATGAAATGCTGCGAGTTGGCTTGACGTCAACGTCATTGGGCGGGCACAAATGATGTGGCTGAAAAGGGCCTTTGGCAGGGCGACTGCGTGAGCTCAGCTCAAGGCTGCGATCGCACTGTGCGTGATCTCGTCCACGCTGCCGATGCCCGAGATGCGTCGGTATCGAGGTGCCAGCGCGTCGCCCGACTCGGCCCAGCGTGTGTAATAGTCGACCAGCGGCCGGGTTTGTGCGTGATAGACCGCCAGGCGATGCTTGACCGTGGCTTCTTGGTCGTCTTCGCGCTGTATCAAGGCTTCGCCCGTCAGGTCGTCCTTGTCAGCCACCTTGGGCGGGTTGAACTGCAAGTGGTAGGAGCGGCCCGAGGCAAGGTGCACGCGGCGTCCGGCCATGCGGTTGATGATGGTCGAGTCGGGCACGTCGATTTCGAGCACGTAGTCCAACTTCACGCCGGCAAGTTTCAGCGCGTCGGCCTGCGGGATCGTGCGCGGAAAACCATCGAGCAGAAAGCCGTTGGCGCAGTCCGACTGGACAATGCGCTGCTTGACCAGGCTGATGATGATGTCGTCGCTGACCAGTGCTCCCGCATCAATCACTTTCTTGACGGCCAGGCCCATGGCCGTGCCTGCCTTGACCGCCGCGCGCAGCATGTCGCCAGTGGAGACCTGCGGAATGCCGAACTTCTGACAGATGAAGGCTGCTTGTGTGCCTTTACCGGCACCGGGTGCGCCCAACAATATCAATCTCACAGGTGTCCTCGATGCGGTGTGAGGGTGCCTTGCGGCGCCTCAAATTCGACCCTGAGGATAGCATGGGCAAGCTGCCACGGACCTTACGCTAGGTCATGTTTTGGGTGGTTGGCCCATAGGGCGCGCACGCGTTCGAGGTCCTCGGGCGTATCGACGCCGGTTCCCGGCAATTCACTGCACACGTGCACCGCGACTCCATCCGATGGTGGAGCATGTTTTGGACGCGGCTCGCTCGGCTGGTCGAGCGGCTGGTCGTCGTGGTCGGCTATCGAGCGAATCGTCGCTCGTCGCCATCGTCGACGTCGAGTTCGCTCTACAAGCCGAACAAAAAGGGACCGGGCACGCCGACCGTGCAGATGTGTGCCGAGCAACTGGCCGATCACGATGGCCCGTTCTGATCCTCGCGGGAGACACGCCGCTCTTGCGAGGCAAATCGCTTTCGGCGTTGCTCGCTGAGTTGCGAGATCAACAAGCAGCCTGTGTCATCGGCACTGCGATCGCCGAGAAGCATTTCGGCTCCGGGCCGTGTGCGTGCGGTCGCATAGGCGACTTCTACGATGGTCGAGAGCAGAAAGACACGACTCCCGAAGGGCGCCATTCGCAAGATCAACATGAAACGCACACGCTCGCGTGCGACGAGCAGGCCACCGACACGTTGCAACACATGCCCCAGCGCCAACGCGTACACGAAGGACAAAAGTATGAGGACGAAATCAAAACTGCTCATGGACCGCCCCCTACCGCGCGTTTAAACGGCGATCGGCGCCTTGATGCCGGGATGCGGATCGTAGTTCTCAAGCACGAAGTCTTCGTACTCGAACGCGAAGATGTCTTTGCGTTCCGGATTGATCAGCATTGAGTCGGAGCGTATGGCGTGCGGGAGAGCTGCGTCCAGGGCTTGGTCGAAGTGGTTGTGGTACCAGTGCGCGTCGCCAATGGTGTGGACGAATCGCCCGGCGGGAGATCGGTCACTTGCGCCATCATTATTGTCAGCAGCGCGTAGCTGGCGATGTTAAACGGCACGCCTAGGAAGACGTCGGCGCTGCGTTGATGAGGGTTGGCTTGAGTCTTCCCGTCAGCAACAAACTGGAACAGGCAGTGGCACGGCGGCGTAATGCTCCTCGCCAACGGTTGCGGGCTCCATGATGCGCGACGTGCTGTCCAGCGGGTCGACCGCCGGATAAATGCCAAGCTCGGCGATCTGCCGGGAGAGCACCGTGGTCGCGTCCAAATGCGAGAACGCGGTGGCAGGGGCCGGGTCGGTCAAATCATCGGCTGGCACGTAAATCGCCTGAACGGACGTGATCGAGCCTTTCTTGGTCGAGGTGATCCGTTCCTGCAGGCCGCCCATATCGGTGCCGAGGGTCGGCTGATAGCCCACAGCGGAAGGGATACGCCCGAGCAGCGCCGACACTTCGGAACCGGCCTGGGTAAAGCGGAAGATGTTGTCGACGAACAACAGCGTATCGGCGCCTTCGGCGTCGCGGAAATGCTCGGCCACGGTCAGACCGGACAAGGCGACCCGGGCGCGGGCACCCGGAGGCTCGTTCATCTGACCGTAGATCAGCGCCACCTTGGATTTGGTCTGATCTTCCAGGTTGATGACGCCTGATTCCATCATCTCGTGGTAAAGATCGTTGCCCTCGCGGGTGCGCTCGCCGACGCCGGCAAACACCGAAAAACCACCATGCGCCTTCGCGACATTGTTGATCAGCTCCATGATCAGCACGGTCTTGCCGACACCGGCACCACCGAACAAACCGATCTTGCCGCCCTTCGGATAGGGGGTGAGCAGATCCACCACCTTGATGCCGGTCACCAGCACCTCGGTTTCGGTGGACTGGTCGATGAATTCCGGTGCCGGTGCATGGATCGGGCTGGAGGTCTTGGCATTGATGGGGCCTAGCTGATCGATCGGCTCGCCAATCACGTTCATGATGCGTCCAAGGGTCTCCCGACCCACCGGCACGTTGATCGGCGAGCCGGTGTCGATGACCTCCTGACCGCGCATCAGCCCTTCGGTGCCATCCATGGCGATGGTGCGCACCGTCTGCTCGCCAAGATGCTGCGCGACTTCCAACACCAGCTTGTTACCCTGGTTCTCGGTCTGGAGCGCATTCAAAATCTCAGGCAGATGCCCGTCGAACTGCACATCGACAACGGCACCCATGACCTGGGACACCTTGCCGGTCTGAACATTCTCTTGCGTTGCCATTCTCTTTCCTCGTCTCTCCGCCTGCGGCGTACGCGGCGGACTCCCGTTGGCCGGGCCCGGTCCTGATTACAGGGCCTCGGCGCCCGAGATAATTTCGATCAGTTCGCTGGTAATCTTCGCCTGGCGCGTCCGGTTGTAGATAAGCGTCAGCTTGTCGATCATTTCGCCGGCATTGCGCGTCGCATTGTCCATCGCCGACATGCGCGCACCCTGTTCGCTTGCCGCATTCTCGGTCAGCGCCCCATAAATCTGCACCGCCAGGTTGCGCGGCAGCAGCTCTTCGAGGATCACATCCTCTTCCGGCTCGAACTCGTACACCGCCTTGACGTCACCGCCCTCATCCACGGCGGCCGGCGTTTCCACCGGAATGAGCTGCTTCATCGTCAGGATCTGGGTGATCGCCGATTTGAACTCATTGTAGACGATGGTGCAGACATCGAACTCGCCCGCCTCGAACAACCGCTCGACCTTCAAGGCAATCGCCGCGGCCTCGTCGTAGCTTAAACGCGACTTGCCGACACCGTCGATCGTCTCGATGATCTTGTCACTATGGTCCCGGCGCAGCTGATCCCTGCCCTTGCGCCCGATGCAAAGAAGCTTCACCTCCTTGCCGTCCGCCTGCAATTCGGCGATCTTCCGGCGCGTGCCGCGCACGATCGAGCTGTTGAAACCGCCGCAAAGCCCGCGATCGGCCGTGGCCACGATCAGGAGATGAACCTTGTCCTCGCCGGTGCCCGCCATCAGCTTCGGCGCGTTCTCGGCATCGGCGACACCCAAGGCAAGATTGGTGAGCATATCGCTCATGCGCTCGGCAAAAGGCCTGGCGGCCTCCGCCTGCTCCTGAGCTCTTTTCAGCTTGGACGCTGCGACCAGCTTCATTGCGCTCGTGATCTTCTGCGTCTGCTTGACGCTGCCGATCCGACCGCGGAGTTCTTTTAAGGATGCCATCGATCAGCGCTCAAGCAAAGCCTTCGGTGTAAGACGATATCAGCGACTTCAGCTTCTCGTCGGTGCCGTCGCTGATGGCTCCCTCCGTGCGAATAGAGGTTAGGATGTCCTGCCCGTTGGCCTCAAGCTCGCTGACCAGGCCGCTCTCATAGCGCACCACGTCGCGCACGCCGACCTTGTCGAGATAGCCGTTGACGCCCGCATAGATCACGGCCGCCTGCATCTCCACCGCCATCGGCTGATACTGACCCTGCTTCAGCAATTCGGTCAGCCTGGCACCGCGGGCCAGCAGACGCTGGGTCGCCGCATCCAGATCGGAGGCGAACTGCGCGAACGCCGCCATCTCGCGATATTGGGCAAGCTCGAGCTTGATCTTGCCGGCCACCTGCTTCATCGCCTTGATCTGCGCCGCACTGCCCACCCGGGACACGGACAGACCGACGTTCACCGCAGGCCGAATGCCCTGATAGAAGAGGTCGGTCTCCAGGAAGATCTGACCGTCGGTGATCGAAATCACGTTGGTCGGAATATAGGCCGACACGTCATTGGCTTGCGTTTCGACGATCGGCAGGGCCGTCAGCGAGCCAGCGCCGAGATCGTTGTTCATCTTGGCCGCCCGCTCCAGCAGGCGCGAATGCAGGTAGAAAACGTCGCCGGGGAACGCCTCACGGCCGGGCGGGCGGCGCAGCAGCAGCGACATCTGGCGATAGGCCGTCGCCTGCTTCGACAGATCGTCATAGACGATCAGCGCATGCATGCCGTTGTCACGGAAATATTCGCCCATGGTGCAGCCGGAATAGGGTGCGAGGAACTGCAAAGGCGCGGACCTCGGAAGCGGTCGCGGCGACCACGATCGAGTACTCCATGGCGCCGGCGTCTTCCAGGATCTTTACGACCTTAGCAACGGAAGAACGCTTCTGGCCGATCGCAACATAGACGCAATAGAGCTTCTTGCTCTCGTCATCGCCCGCATTGACGTGCTTCTGATTGATGAAGGTATCGATCGCGATCGCGGTCTTGCCGGTCTGGCGGTCACCGATGATCAGCTCACGCTGGCCGCGCCCCACCGGGATCAGGCTGTCGATCGCCTTCAATCCGGTCTGCATCGGCTCGTGCACCGATTGCCTCGGGATGATGCCCGGCGCCTTGGTCTCCACCAGTTTTCTTTCGGTCGCCTCGATCGGCCCCTTGCCGTCCAGCGGGTTGCCGAGCGCGTCGACCACGCGGCCGAGCAGGCCCTTGCCGACCGGCACGTCGACGATCGTCTTGGTGCGCTTGACCGTGTCGCCTTCCTTAATATGACGGTCGTCGCCGAAAATCACGATGCCGACATTGTCGGTCTCGAGATTCAGCGCCATGCCGCGGGTGCCGTCCTCGAACTCGACCATCTCGCCGGCCTGCACCTCATCGAGGCCGTAAGCGCGGGCGATGCCGTCACCGACCGACAGCACCCGGCCGACCTCCGTGACCTCGGCTTCCGTGCCGAAGTTCGCAATTTGCTGTTTCAGAATATCCGAAATCTCGGCAGCACGAATGTCCATCAGGCAGCCCCTTTCATCGCCAGCTCGAGCTGGTGCAGTTTTGTTTTGAGCGACGCGTCGATCATGCGCGATCCGACACGCACCACCAGCCCGCCCAAAAGGCCGGGATCGACGCTCGACGTCATGGTCACGGTCTTGCCGACCGATTGGCTGATCTTGTCACGGACAGCGTCCGTCTGTTCCTTGGTAAGCTCGACCGCCGAAATCAGCTCGGCCTGAACCTCGCCCTTCTCGTCCGCGAGCATGGCGCCGTAAGCCTCGATGATCTCCGGCAAGGCAAAGGCCCGGCGTTTCTCCGCCAGCAGGCCCAAAAACCGTGTCGTCAGATCGGAAGCACCAGCCTTCTTCGCGACCGCGGTCAACGCCCTGACCTGATCGTCCTTGGAAATCGCCGGGCTTTCGATCAAACGGGTGAGGTCGGCGCTTTCCGCCAACAGCCCCTTCATCCCCGAAAGATCCGAGTGAATTTCATCCAGCGCCTTTTGATCCTTGGCGAGATCAAACAAAGCACCGGCATAACGTCCGGCAATCCCGGACGTGTCCGTTGATGCAGCAGCCACGCTTACGGCTTCCCCACTTCTGGGTGATAGTTCCCGAAACCACGCGAAAACCCAGCATTTCCGCGGTCCCCATTCAGTCCAGCGTCGATTAGCACACCCAAACCCCAACAAGCAAGACGCCAACCCGTCGCAGGCGCGAGCCGCGCCCGGCCGCCGGGTCGCACCCGGTGGCGGGACCAGGCGGCGCTTGGGGCGGGACGTCGACGCGGTGGTGTGGCGAGAGAGGTAGGGTCGCCCCCCTCGGACAGTGCAATGTCCGTCGGCTTGACCAGGAGAGTCTGGAGCTCAGGTCATATTCGGGCGGCTAATTTGTGACCTCGCTTGCAAGATCCAGACGGAATCCCTTTCCTAGGTCTGGGCGGCCTATAAAGAGTGTACCCTTTCTGACGGGCTCCAAATCGATTGGATTCTCCATCTCATTGCGGGCATACGGGAACAGGCGCGCTGCCTTCCCATGAAGACTATCAGTAAAGTTGGTAAGCTTGTCTGCCAGCCTGTCTAAAGAAGCGTAAAGCTTGAGCGACTGGCCGCTGGCTCCCCTCAGCCGTGATTGGGCCACCTGAAGATCATTGAGAAGATCAGCGATGGGTTCATCCCATCCGTTTTCGGCATATTCGACGCCTTCCTTGAGCGTGACAATTGCTTCTGGCGGAAACTCTGGAAGCCTAACGGCTGTATTAGGTCGATCACGACCCTCGTGGGGAAGCGAACGTGCGTACTCGGCGGAGGCTTCGGCAAAGTCGCGAACGGCAGTAAGGGCGAATGGCAAAGAAGACCGCACCGCCCTCGATTTTCGCATAAGACGATCGAGCCTTTCGTTCTCCGCCTGCTTTATCTGCTTTCTAATAATCCATACCGTCAACAAAGCCCCCAAGAATGCGGAAAGCCCAGCAATGAGTGTTTGAAAACCATAGATCCATACGAGCAACGAATGAAGCATTGAAGCAACTCCCACTTCAGAGAGGTTTCAGAAAACCGTATATAGGAATATAAACATATATTTTAACTATTCAACCTTGGGGTGATGTGAATTCTTGGATTTACGCCTATTCATCAGCAAATTATGCCCGATCAGCCATCGTCAGTCATCGACCGATCTTCTATCAGTGATGGTCAGGTTGATATTCGCGCTTAGCAGACTTGGAGCTTCGCTGTTGACAAATCGTACGCTTTTGCCGTACATATAACATGGATATAATAAACTTCCGCCACAAAGGACTGCGCCGGCTTTACGAAGACGACGACGCACGCGGTCTGCCCGCTAGAATGGTCGGCAAAATCCGCAACATGCTGGCAGCACTCGATGCGGCGGCAACATTGGAGCAAGTCGCAACTTTACCGGGTTGGCGGTTGCATCCGCTGAAAGGGAATCGCAAAGGTGATTATGCGATGGTGGTCAGCCGGAATATGCGACTGACCTTCAGGATCGAGGGAACGTCACTCCATGATCTCGATTTCGAGGACTATCATGATTGAGGAGGCAGTCAGATGCCGATGAAAAATCCGCCTCATGCCGGCGAAGTGATTCGGATGGAGATCCTGGACGAGCTCGATCTCTCGATCACGCGGGCAGCCGAGATCCTCAAGGTGCGCCGGGCGACCCTCTCCGATCTGGTCAACGGCAAGACTGCCCTTACCGCCGAGATGGCGCTTCGCATCGAGAAGGCGTTCGGCGTCAGCATGGATATGCTGTTAAGGATGCAGGCTGCCTATGACGCCGCCCAGGCAAGATCGCGTGCCGATCAGATAGACGTCAAGCCATACGCTGCCGCCTAGAGGCACCCGCCAATAGTCGCCACCGTATCCCGGACGACATCAACAAGAAAAAGCGCCATACGCTGCCGAGAAGAAGGCCGGGCTTGATCTGTCATCGTTCCGGTGTGATCCAGATCACAGATCCAATCCCGGAGCTGCGCATAGTTGGTCACGGATCGCTCCCAATATCGTCATGGCCGCAATGGCTTGCCATCATTGAGAGACGTCGGATCACACCTGGAATGACCGCGCATGAGAGGCAGGTGCGGCGAGTAATTTCTTGAGCGTCATGGTCTACTGAAAAACCGCGGACCGAATAAATTTTACAGGAAAATAGGAAATGCGTCTCATTCAACTCGTGACGATCGTTGCTGTCTTGTCGGCATGTGCAGGCCCGACGACCGTATTGCAGAACGCGGAAACCAAGCAGGTCGTCACCTGCGAAGCCAGTGCAGCATCGGCCTTGCTCGGTGGTCCCATTGGCGCGGCCATGAGCCACAACAGCTGTGTCCGGCAGCATGAGGCGCTGGGGTTTGTTGGCCCTGAACGGGAACCTAGCCGCTACGAGCTGCTGACGGTTTATCCCAACCCGCCCGCCTGACCACGCGAGGCGCGTTTTCATTCCGGTTGAGCTTTAGCCTGGGTTCCCCCAATGTCGGAACACCGTTCGACACTTCGCACGAGATCCCGCTGCACGGACGGAGTCCCAGGATCGCATGGACCAAAGAATCCACCCCATAACAGCGGAAATATGTTAAGAAAAGGTTGAGCTTGTCGCGCCGTCTTTGTGATGCTGCGCCGACGATCTTGCCCGAAAAACCAAACGAACCCGAAGCCCGCAGGAATCCTCGCCGAAATGCAAATCGACCCATCATGACCTATGACGATTACAATGCTTTTTGCGCCTCCCTGCCCGCCACCACCCACGTCATCCAGTGGGGCGGCTCCCATGTCTGGAAGGTCGGCGGCAAGGTCTTTGCCATCGGTGGATGGGACGATGGAAACGAACCCCATATCACCTTCAAGGTTTCCCCTATCGCTTTCGAATTGCTCCAGGAGCAGCCGGGACTGAGACCGGCCCCCTACCTTGCGCCGCGTGGCATGAAATGGATCCAGCACCATCAAAAGCCGGGGCTCTCGGATGACGAGCTCAAGGCCTACCTGCAGGAGTCCCATCGGATCGTCGCGGCGGGCCTTGCCAAGAAAAAGCAGCGGGAACTTGGCCTGCCGACGGTGACGACGGGCTGATGATGCCGGCAAGATCGGTGCCGCATCACTGCCGAGAAACCAACAATCCCCCCGGACAGGCCGGGAGGATTTTGCCGGATCGTGCTCAGCTCGTACATAGTCCCAACGAAACGATCGGTTATCTTGGGAAAGTTTGATGTAAAATCAAGGAGCTAGGGCATGTTTCGATCGGCCGGTTCCGACGTCACTTGATTGGACAATGCGCGACCGCACCATCAACCGAGTCTTCTGCACGACCTGGTGGGGCAGGACTAAAAGCGGAAGTAGAAGCCCGGGGTCTTGATGTAGCCCGAGCCGAAGCGATGACCACGACCGTCATAGTGGCCGCGGCTGCGAAAACGGGGACGGTAACCATCGTGATGGCCATAACCTCGACCGTAATAGCCTCGATCGTAGTAGTCGTCGGCGTAGCGGCCGTCATAATAGCCGTCCCTGTAGCCGCTGCGGTAAGCTCGTTTGTACTTCTTCTTGTGCCCCTTAAAGTGGCTGTCATGGCGATCGAAGTGGTTACCGCGGTAGTGCTTTTTGGAACTGAAGCGCTTCTTCTGGTGCCAGCTGCCGCGGTCGACAAGGAGCAGATCGACATGCTGATCCACCGTGACAACGGGTTTGGCGATGTTCAGCGAACCGGCAGACACAGGTGTCGCCGCAACCAGCCCGGCCACCATGAAACCGAGGGCGGCGGCAAACGTCATTCTCACTTTGGTCATGTCTGACCTCCCAAACACAATGATCATGATACCGTCTTAAACCTGCCAAGCTGAACCAGGACTGAACCCATCGCTCGACCGCAAAAGTCTTTCCTTCGGGATATGACCGCAAGAAAACCTCGGCAACTCAGCCAAAAAAGTTAAACCCCGCGAATCGCAGTTTTGGTAGCTTTCACCGCGATGCGCATCATGATACCGGGGTTTTTCGTATAAATCATTTCATAGTCTAGCCAATTTGGAGGGACACCGCCATAGTGGTTTCCAAGAATGGAGAGGGGCGGAGATCCCCTTTGAAGAGACACGGTTCAAATGCTTCAGGGAGACGTTATGCATGGCCCTGCTGGAACTCAGGGACATCGCCAAGCATTTCGGCGCGATTGAAGCCTTAAAAGGGGTCGATCTCGATCTGGAACCCGGTGAGGTGCTGGGGCTGATGGGCGATAATGGCGCCGGAAAATCGACCTTGGTCAAGATCATCGCCGGCAACTTCCTTCCGTCCGCCGGCAAGATGGATCTGGACGGCGAGCATTGCCATTTCACCAAGCCGCTGGATGCCCGCGGCCGCGGCATCGAGGTGGTTTATCAGGATCTTGCGCTGTGCGATAATCTGACGGCCGCCGCCAATGTCTATCTCGGCCGCGAGGAGAAGCGCAGCTTCGGCCCGTTCAGGGTGCTCGACTATGCCAAAATGTACGATCGGGCCGCCGAGCTGTTCGCCGAGCTGAAGTCGGAAACGCGGCCACGCGACCTTGTCCGCCAGATGTCCGGGGGTCAGCGCCAGGCCGTGGCCATCGCGCGCACCCGCCTTTCCGATCCCAAGATCGTCTTGATGGACGAGCCCACGGCTGCCATCAGCGTCCGTCAGGTCGCCGAGGTTCTTGATCTGATCCGCCGCCTCAAGGACCAGGACATCGCGGTGATCCTGATCAGCCATCGCATGCCCGATGTGTTTGCGGTATGCGACCGCATCGCGGTGCTGCGCCGTGGCGAGAAGGTGGCGGAAAAAGCGATCGACGACACCTCGCCCGAAGAAATCACCGGCCTGATCACCGGCGCGATCGCCAAGGCTTGAGGAGTCCCATGTCAGTCCGTCAGAATTCCAGAGGGAACCTCGCCGGTCAGGGCACGGCGATCGAAGATATCACCGGCATTCAGGAAAAGACCCTCTGGCAGCACACCATCGCCAACCAGGCCTTCTGGGTCACGGTGACGGTGATCCTCATCTGCATCGCCACCGCGATCGAGCAGCCGAACTTCGCGACCAAGGCCAACTTCTTCAACATCACGCGCAACTTCGCCGCGATCGGCATCATGGCGATGGGCATGACGGCGGTGATTCTGACCGGCGGCATCGATCTCTCGGTCGGCTCGGTCATGGCGCTCGCCGCGATCGGTGCGGCGCGCATGCTGGAGCTGGATTTTCCCTGGTACATGGCCGTAGGCGCCGGTCTTTCTCTTGGCCTGATCGCCGGCGCTATCAACGGCTGGTTGATCGCCTATGTGAAGCTGCCACCCTTTGTCGTGACCTTGGGCATGCTGTCGATCGCTCGCTCCATGGCGGTGGTCCTCTCGGAAAACCGGGTGATCTACCAGTTCGGCGAGGGAGGCGAGGTCTTCAAATCCATCGGTGGCGGCAAGCTCTCGCTCCCCTGGATCGACGGCGGCACCGTCGACGTTTCCAACATGTTCGTGATCCTGGTGATCGCGGCGATCTTCACCTCCTTCGTCCTGAACTATACCGCCTGGGGCCGCTACCTGTTCGCCATCGGCGGCAATGAGAACGCTACCCGGATGACCGGCGTCCCGGTCGACCGCATCAAGTTCCAGGCCTATCTGATCGCCGGCCTCACCGCCGCCATCGCCGCTGTCATGATGACCGGCTGGCAGGGCTCCGCCTCCAACGGCATGGGCAAGGGCTTCGAGCTCTACGTGATCGCCGCCACCGTGATCGGCGGCGCCAATCTCATGGGCGGCCATGGCAGCGCTTACGGCGCCTTCATCGGTGCCGCCCTCATCTTCCTGATACGCAACAGCCTGATCATGTTCGGCGTCGATGCCAATTGGTATGACCTGTTCGTCGGGCTGTTCATCATTTTCGCGGTCCTGATCGAACGGATCCGTGGAAAACGAGGAGGCTGACCGAGGCGGTCAGCCCGAACTTGCCTGAACATCCCTAGGGAGGTTACCAACGCTATGAAGAAACTGACATTGATGGCTGGTGCTGCCGTCCTGGCACTTACCGGGGCGGCCAACGCCGCCGACTATACCTTTGCTCTTGTTCCAAAAAACGTGAACAACCCGTTCTTCGATCAGGCCCGGGACGGCTGCAAGAAGGCCGAAGGCGAACTCGAGGGCAAAATCGAATGTCTCTATATCGGCCCCGGCGAGCATGGCGGCGGCGAAGAGCAGCTGCAGATGGTCAACGACCTGATCGTGCGCGGCGTCGACGGCATCGCGGTCTCGCCCTCCAATGCCGCCTCCATGGCGACCGCCCTGCAAGCGGCGAAAGATGCCGGCATTCCGGTGATCACATGGGACAGCGACCTCTTGCCGGAGCACAAGGATCTGCGCGTCGCCTATATCGGCACCAAGAACTACGACATCGGCGTCAACCTCGCGAAGATCGTGCAGGAGATCAAACCGGACGGCGGCACCATCTGCATCCAGTCCGGCGGTGCGGCGGCCGCCAACCACAATGAGCGCATGCAGGGCATTCGCGATACGCTCAGCGGCGAAACCGATACCACGTCGCCTGGCAACCGCCTCGAAGGCGCCAATGGCTGGACCGAGGCCGAAGGCTGCCCGCTCTACACCGACGACGATTTCCCGCGCTCGGTGCAGCAGCTGGAAGACACGCTGGCCAAGCTGTCGGATCTCGACGCTTTCGTGCCGACCGGCGGCTTCCCGCAGTTCATCCCGGACGCCTATCGCGCTGCCGTCACGCCCCACAAGGCGCGCCTCGACGACAAGTCGCTCGCTCTCGTGGTCGCCGACACCCTGCCGGTCCAGATGGAGCTGATGAAGGAAGGCCTGTCGCTCGGCCAGGTCGGCCAACGCCCCTTCGAGATGGGCTACACCGTGATGCATGCCCTCTACAAGATGGCAACCGGCGGCGAAGCGCCTGAAGATCCCACCTACACGGGCCTCGACGTCTGCACGCCCGAAACCGCTGACACCTGCATCGGCGGCTAGGTCGCTGTCAGCGACCGGGTTGACCTGTTGCCATCGGTAACCGGTTGACTTGATGGCGTTGCCGACGGCGACATCGGCGACTTAAATGGAACCGCCTCCGGGTGTCGCTCGGGGGCGGTTCTCGTTTATGGTGCAGGGTTGATGATGGAGGAATTGGCATGACGGCGCGGGATAAGGTGGTGACGCTTAAAGCAGGCGATTACGAGCTTGAGCTTTGCCCCGAAGGCGGC
Organism: uncultured Alphaproteobacteria bacterium; assembly: GCA_963787265.1. Lineage (GTDB taxonomy): Bacteria > Pseudomonadota > Alphaproteobacteria > Geminicoccales > Geminicoccaceae > JANQPX01. Next base: position 26,509 of record CAWBCX010000048.1, read on the forward strand.
GGCTGCATGACCGTCTTTCGCTATCGGGGCATCGACGTGATGCGGCCGGCCGGCGACGAGTACTGGCAAAATCACGAGCCGCGCGCCGCGGCGTCGTACCCATTGGTACCGTTCTCCAATCGCATCGCTGATGGCCGCGCCGTCTTCGAGGGCGAAATCTATCGCTTTCCGATCAACATGCCGCCGGAGCCCCACAGTATTCATGGTGACGGTTGGCGGGCTGCCTGGCAGCTCGAGGCTGTCGAGCCGGCGCGGGCGGTTCTTGTACACGAACCGTCGAACGTCCCGTTCCCCTATCGAAGCCGACAGGTTTTTGAGGTGTCCGAGAGCGGCCTTAACGCCTCCCTGGAGATTACCAATACCGGTGACAAAAGAATCCCCGCAGGTTTCGGTCATCACCCCTATTTTCCGCGCACCGACGGGCTGACCCTGGAGATGGCTGCCAGCGATGTCTGGTTGCCGGATGAACGAAAGCTGCCGGCGACCAAGGTGAACGTTCCCGACGATTGGGACTTCTCGACCGCCAAACGCCTGGCACCGCTTGATCTTGACCACGATTTCACCGGCGGCAACGGCAAAGTGATGATGCACTGGCCGGAAACCGGCTTAAGTCTCATGATCGAGACCGACAAGATCTTTCGCCATGTGGTGATCTACGTCCCGCCCGGTCGGGATTATGTTTGCGTCGAGCCGGTAACCCATGTTGCCAACGCCGTGAACCTCGCCGCCGCCGGCAGAACCGACACGGGCCTGGAAACGCTGGACCCAGGCGAGACTTTGCAGGGCGCGATGCGCTTTCGAGCGTTTTCATAGGGTTTGGCGATGGCTGCCATCATTGAGCAAATCAGCCCCCATCATCCAAAAGCACGCGCCCTGCTGACGGCAGCGGCGGAAGAATTCAGCGGCTCTCTATCCGCCAAGCAGTCAGCATCACCTGACGCTGAAGGAAGCCGAGCAAGGTGTCATGATGGTGGCTTGGTTGGACGGTGAAACGGTGGCTTGCGGAATCCTTCACCCCCTGGAACAGGGCGTAGGGGAGATCAAACACTTGTTCGTCAGCAAAGATCATCGCCAGCAGGGGCTGGCTCGGAACATTCTTGATGAATTGGAACAGATGGCGATCAAGCTCCATATCCCAACGATACGTCTCGAGACCGGAAACCTTCAACCGGCGGCGATCAAGCTCTATCAGACATCGGGTTATCGGCGTATCCCTGCCTATGGCGACTATATCGGGGATCCGCTAAGTCTCTGTTTTGAAAAACACCTTGACGCTGGAAGTGAATGACCCGAGCTAATTGTTGAGCACGCTCAAGTCGAGACCTTCTCTCGCCCTTCCGGCCCGCACATCTTCTCTCGTGTCGTTGGAGGAGACAACATTGAGGGTCTGGTCGATCGGCACCGGCCAGATATAGGAATCCTCGGCCATTCCCAGCTCCTTGACATAGTCAACCAAGCGTTCAGCTTCTTCGCGCGGCAGTTTTGTCCCGACCACGATCGCGTGATAGCTGCTGTTGTCATAATAGGGTTGATGGAGTTGGAAATAGACGTCTTCCCAGGTCTTTTGATACTCGCCCATCAAATCCCAACCGGCACCGTCATCGGGAGGAGAAGCAATAATCACCGCCCATCGATTGTCCTGAAGATCCTTGGCCGAAGGGGAACGAAACCAGAGCTTTCGCCAAAGCGCACGGACTGAAAGATCGGCGGAGCGCTCCGCTTCTGCGGCCTTGATCAAATTGTGAACTACCGACTGCCCGTCAGGGTCTGCAGAGCCGCCAATCAACGTGGCTTGGAGAAGGGCTAGCCGGAGGGCTGGAAGATGATCATAGAATGTGCTAATATTCCCTTTGTAAGCGAGAGAGCACCGATCGGCGACATTGCTCAATTTAGCAAGCAGCGCATCAGGTGTTGCGGCGTGAGCGGCGAGAATGGCCGCCTCGTCGATACCTTTATGTCCATAAAGATCAGAGGCGATCAACAAACGTTTCAGCAAGCTCGCAGCCTCGGCACGCGCTTCGGTCTGGTCGAAGCTGGGCCCAGGAGTGTCCGGGCAGAGCACAACTTGCCCAAAAGCACTGCCCGCGATCATTACGCCCACCGCCCAAACGCTGATAAACAACGATCGGAAGACCATGACACCTCTCTCACCACCTAACCGTCGGACAGGTTCCCCATTCGTTTATCGGAAAACATTCCATGCCGACGTTGGTTATTGTCGAGCCACTATACAGATGCTCCAGCTCGACTGATCAAACGATCAGTTAAGCCTGAAAAGCATATAGCTCTTAGCCCTGATCAGGCTATTAACGATAAATTTACGCAAAATACAACCAAAAATATTTTATTAGAACCTGACAGTATCGCTTTGCCATGTATGCGGTTCTGAGTCGTAATCATCAACTCATCGTTTCTGTTCCCTTCGCCGTCATACCAAAGATCGTCACACCATCTCACGGCACCAGTTTGAAGACTTTTCCTCCGCTCCCTTCCGGCCCTTGGGAATCGTGGGTCAGGACATAGAGTTCGTTGGCCTGATCGTGAGCGAGTGACAAGATGAAATGGGGAAACCCGCCAACGATGTCGAGCGGTTCATAGTCCCAGGACTGGCCTTCCTCGTTTGGTGGGGTGGCGACGTACAGGACGCCGGTCGGCTCGCCGCCGTCTTTGCTCCAGTCACCGAAGATCAGCTTGCCTTCGAACTCGGTCAGAGCAGCACCCCGATAGACCATACCGCCAACCGTCGAGCGCCCCTCGCTCTCGTCCGGATGCTTGCCGCCATTCTTGTACTCGATGATCGGATCGATCAGGCCTTCATCCTTGCAGCCGTCGAAATGGCCCTCGAAGTCGTCCCAGTCAAAACAGTGGGTCGCTTCCTTGATCGCCCAGCCATAGTTGCCTCCAGGTACAACCAAATCGACCTCTTCATAAGAGTTCTGGCCGACATCGCCGACGAACATCCGGCCGCTGCCGTCGGGGTCGAAGGACATGCGATAGGGATTGCGAAAGCCCATGGCGAAGATCTCGCCGCGATAGCCGTCTTTGCCGATGAAGGGGTTGTCCTCAGGCACCCCGTAAGCAAGACCGTTGACCTGATTGACATCAATCCTCAAGATCTTGCCGAGTAGATTATCAGGTTGCTGACTGGTGCCTTCTTTTGGGTAGTCACCGTTTTCAGGCGCGCTGCCGCCGTCGCCAAGGGCGATATAAAACATGCCGTCCGGCCCAAAGGTAAGCGTGCCGGCATTATGGGCGAATTGCGGCTGATCGACCTGCAGGATCAGCCGCTCATAGTCGGGATCGGCCTTGTTGGGATCGTCGCCGGAGACCATGAGTTCGGCGATATGGCTGGTGTGCGTGCCCCATTCCTCGTTCTGCAGCTCATGGTTCTCGCGCAGCGGCGCACTGTAATAGACGTAGAGCTTACCGTTGTCGGCGAAATCCGGATGAAGAGCCATACCAAGGGCGCCGCGTTCGTCAAAGCCGGGCTCGATGGTTGGATCCAGACGGTCTCGAAAATCCAGGAAGGGTTCGTCCAGAAGCTTGCCGTCCTGATCGATGATGCGAATGCGACCGATCTGCTCGAGCACGAAAAGCCGCCCGGAACCGTCGGCCGGCTCGACCAAGGCCACGGGTGCGGTCAATCCGTCCGCGATCAGCTCGACATTGGCTTCGGCCGCCTGGGCCTGAAGATGAAACGTCGCCGCCAGTGACACGGCCGAGCAGAAGGCCAATATTCCACAAAATCTCAAAGCAGCGCGCATTCCTGTCTCCCGACCCAATAAGATGCCTTCGATCCGATCAACGTTTTCAATCAGCGTTTCATCCGACCGCCAAGACATAAGCGACCTTCGTCAATCATCAAGCATGGAGGGGGTGCAAAATATGTCGATCACCCCCGGCAGTGATGAGGCCTTGGGGCCGGGCGATCAAGCCTGCCCGGAAATCGGACCGAGACGGCTTTTGATGAAAGCACCAAACTCCATGAACTCGGGTTTATGCGGTGATGACTGGCGCCAGGCAAGGCCGATCGTGCGGCTGGGGATCGGTTCGGCAAAAGGAACGATGCTGATGCCGTCTTCGGTGCCGATCTCGGCCGGCAGCGCCAGGGCAGGCAGGATCGTCACCCCATAGCCATTGGCCACCATTTGAATCACGGTCGAAAGGCTGCTGGCGCGAAACTCATCCGTGTCGGTTGCCTGACAAACCGCAAGAGCCTGATCGCGGAGACAATGGCCCTCCTCAAGCAAGAGCAGGTGCTCGCCTTCGAGTTCACTCTGATGGATCTCGGATCGACTGACAGCGCGTGCCTTGGCGGCAGAGCGATAGAAAAACGATCATCAAACAGCGCCATGGTCTCGATGTCATCTGGTCCCGCGGGCAGCGCCAGGATGAGGAGATCGAGATGGCCGTCGATCAGATCGTCGATCAGATATTGGGTTTGCGATTCGCGCAGATTGAGCAGGAGTTCCGGGTAGGTCTCATGGATATCCGGCAAGATCTTGGGCAAGAAGATAAGGGGCAACGGAAGGGATGACACCTAAACGAAGCTTGCCCGAAAGCGGATGTCGATGGTGCGAGGCCACGTCGGTGAGGTCTTGCACCGACAAAGAATATCGTGAGTCGCCTGGCGATCTCGATGGCCTTCCTGGGTCAGCAGGAGTCCCGATGATCCGCGTTCGACCAGCGTCACGCCGAGATTGGCTTCAAGATCCCGGATCTGCATGCTCAATGCCGGCTGGGTCACGTGGCACTGCTTTGCTGCGCGACCAAAATGCCAAGGTTTCGCCAGAGCGGAAAAATAGCGGAGTTGCTTCAATGTCAGACTCAAACGTCTTTTCGCCCGAGGATAGCCACTTGGCAAAATGCCGGTTAATGACGCCCCATGATAACGGTTATGATCAAGAGTTCTTATCGACATGTGAAGAAAAATCGATTTGCGTTGATGGCAAGAGGCGTTCATGGTTAGGTGTCGCTAATGTAGATGGGAGGTAACCTATGCAGTGGAACACCCCTAAGATCGTCGAGATCGCGTGCGGTTGTGAAATCAACGCGTATTTCCCGGCCGATCTCTAAGGTTTGTGATACCGCCGGTGATCCGAACCCCCGCGGCGACGCGGCAGGAAGGGTCACCGGTGGCGTGTCTGCCGGTCCGCTGACCAACAAGCGGCCGATTGTCGGAACAAGACTTGGTCTCTCTGCTGAACGAGATCAGCTCAGGTGCAAGTTAGGTCCGCCTGCATGCAAGGCCGGGCTGACGACGAGGGAGACTTTCTCGTCAGCGGGCAGAATGCAGCATAATCTTTTTTCCGTACTTGCCATCGAGCAGGGCTCAGGGGCCTATGAGCGAAACTGAACCAGAAACGTCCAACAGCACCGCCGCCAGCCTAGCACCTCCTGTTTCTCTTCTTGCCGAACTCACCCATCGCTGCCCTCTTCAATGTCCCTATTGCTCCAATCCATTGGATCTGGAACGGGCAGCCGGTGAACTGGACACCGAGACCTGGTGCCGGGTGATCGACGAGGCGGATGATCTCGGCGTGCTGCAGACCCATTTTTCCGGCGGCGAACCGACGCTTCGGCAGGATCTCCCGGACCTCATCAGGCACGCCGCAAGCATCGGCCAATACACCAACCTGATAACGGCCGGCGTGCTGCTGGACCAAAAAAAGCTCAATGCGCTTGCCGATGCCGGGCTAGATCATCTGCAGCTCAGCATTCAAGACAGCGAGGCCGAAAATGCCAATCGTATCGGCGGCTACAAGAACGGCCATGCCAAGAAAATGGCGGTGGCCGATATGGTCGTCGAGATCGGTCTGCCGCTGACCATCAATGCGGTGGTGCACCGGCAAAATCTCGACCACCTGGATGAGATCATCGAGCTTGCCGTCCTGAAGAAAGCCAAACGCCTGGAAGTCGCTCACGTGCAGTATTACGGCTGGGCGCTCATGAACCGGGCGGCCCTGATGCCGACCCGCGACCAAGCCGATCGGGCGATCGATCTGGTCAAGGAGGCACAGGCGCGCCTCAAGGGCATTTTGGTGATCGACTATGTCGTGCCCGACTATTATGCCCGCTATCCCAAGGCTTGCATGGGCGGCTGGGGCAAGCAGAATCTCAACATCACGCCATCGGGCAAGGTGCTGCCTTGTCATGCCGCCGAGACCATTAAGACGCTGAGCTTCGACAATGTGAGGGACCGTTCGCTCAAAGAAATTTGGCAAGACGGCGCTGCCTTCCAGGCGTTCCGCGGCACCGACTGGATGGAGGAGCCTTGCCGAAGCTGCGATCGGCGGTTCACCGATTTCGGCGGCTGCCGCTGCCAGGCTGCAGCCTTTGCCGGCCGGGCAGAGGCGGTCGACCCTGCCTGCTCCTTTTCACCGCTGCACGAAGAGCTGGTGGCGATCGCCTCGAGGGAAGCCGGCAATGCCGAAGCCGACTTCGTCTACCGTGCACCGAAAAATGCGCCGGGCGACAAAATACCCGCCGAATAGTTTCCTTTTTACTTTGCTCAACGGCCTCGTTTCTGCGCAGCAAGGGCGCGGCCGAAGGCTTCGAACAACGCCCGGTTCACCGGGTTGTATTGCGGGTCATACTCGGCATGCCACTGAACACCGAGCGCGAAGCCTGGTGCATCGGCGATGCGGATCGCCTCGATCGTCCCATCCTCCGCCACGCCCTCGACGATGACCCGCTCGCCGAGCTCGAGAAGGCCCTGGCCGTGCAGCGAGTTGACCCGGATGGTCTCCCTTCCCAGAAGTTCGGCGAAGACGCCGCCCGGCACCAGGTTGACATCATGGCGATCGGCGAACACGACCGCGGGGTCGGGATGAACCTCGCCCGTGTCCAGCCTCGGCATTCTGTGGTTCATGCGCCCGGGCAAGTTCCGGATCTCCGGGTGCAATGAGCCGCCAAAGGCGACGTTCATCTCCTGAAACCCCCGGCAGACACCAAACACCGGAATAGCCCTCGCGACGCAGATGTCGATCAGGGTCAAAGCGAGAGCATCGCGCGCCTCGTCATAAGGCTCATAGGCAGCGTCCGGCTCGGTGGCGAAGTGGGAAGGGTGAACATTGGCGCGGGCCCCCGTCATGAGCACACCGTCGACCACTTCCAGGAGTGCTTCGAGATCGGTGATATCGGGACAGCCTGCGAACATCACCGGCAACGCCTCGGTAACATCGGCCAAGGCGCGCAGGTTTTTCTCCCCGACAAGCTGGACGTTGAAGCGATCGTGCAGGAGATGCGCATTGCCGATCACGCCGACCACCGGCTTGGTCATGGCCTCTTTTCCACTTTTTTCCGACCCCCCATGCTCATGGTCGCAAGCGTCTCAGGTACGGCAATCCTCGAACACATCCTCGAGCCGATGCAGCGCCTCATTGAGGATTGGCCGCGGCGTGGCGACATTGAACCGCAGCCAGGTCTCGCCGCCCGGCCCGAATTGCTCGCCGGGGCTCGGGAATAGTCGCGCCTGCTCTTTGACCCTGGCGGCGACGTCCGCGGGAGAAAGGCCGGTGCCGGCAAAATCAACCCATGCCAGATAGGTCGCCTCAAGGCGCATGGAGCGGGCGCCAGGGACTGCTGCCTGGATGCGTTGGTCCAGGATATCACGGTTCTCGGCAAGATAAGGCAACAAGGCGTCCAGCCAGGCGTCGCCGGTTCGCCAGGCCGCTTCAGTCGCGATCATGCCGAAGCTGTTGTAGGAAGCGAGGCCGCTTGCATTGATCCGCGCATCAAGCCGCTGCTTCAGCGCTGCGTTCGAGGTAACGCATGCACCGACATGGGCACCCGCAAGGTTGAAGGTCTTGGTCGCGGCAACGCAGGTGATCAGGCGATCGGCAATGTCAGGGGCGGCCATGATGGTCGGGATGTGCTTCGCCCCCTCAAACACCAGATCGCAATGGATCTCATCCGAGACCAGGAAGAGATCATGTTCCTGGCAAAAGGCGGCAAGGGCCTGGATCTCCTCCGCCGACCACACCGTGCCGCCTGGATTATGGGGGCTGCAAAAGAAGACGATCCTGGTTCGGGGCGAGAGCTTCTCGGCCAAGGTGTCAAAGTCCATGGCGTAACGGCCATCGGTCTCGATCAGCTCCACATCGAGGATGCGCCGCTCATTGGCATGGATGATTTTCCGAAACGCATGGTAGGCGGGCGGAAACAGGACCACCTCATCGCCAGGCTCGGTGAGGGCCTGAAGGATCAGGCCCAAGCCGGAAACCACCCCGGGCGTCTGGCTCACCAAGGCTGGATCAAGTGACCATCCATGGCGGCGCTTCATCCAATCGGCGAGCGCTTCCGCCCAGCTGCCGGTGTCGGCATAATAGCCATGGGTGGCCCGCTCGACCTCTTCCTTGAGCGCTGCGGTTACGCCTGGAGGTGCGGCAAAATCCATGTCGGCCACCCACATCGGAATCGCATCCGGCGATGAGATGCCCGAGAGCTTCTCGATCAAGTCCCATTTCGTCGCGTGCGTGTCGCGTCGCTCGATAACGCGGTTGAAATCGAACATCGATGGAGGGCTCCTTTGGGCTGAACGCTGTGAGCCGCCCATTCAAATGAGTGTGATGCACCCGGTCAAGCAATGGCTTGTTATGAACGTCCCTTTGAGCCGCAGAAGACATCGAAACCGGCGAAGCGATTGTCGGGATTGGCCATTGGCGGATGTCATGCCATAGCGGATGTCATGCCAGGAGGCCCTTGCGGCATAGGTCACATCTTCGCGGGCAGGCCGCAGCCCGCGAAGATGTCCGAGCCCCCTGCCAGCCTCCCTCGCCTTAATCCGCGGCATCCGCGTGGCAGCTTGCCTGGTTCTTGTCGGCGGGCAGATCGAGGTTGGGGTTGGTGTCGAAAAAGCCGTTGGGCATCAGCTTGAAGCCTGCGGTCACGCAAGGCTGCACCGGAAAGTCCTCGGTGCGCGGCTGGTGATGCAGGCCGAAGACGTGCCAGGCGACCAGATCGGTGTTGTCGATCGAGCGTCCCTTGCCTGCATAGGTGGCAAGCCCGTCCGAGCCGTCGGAGTGGTTGACATACTCGCCGGAGGGATAGCGCTCCTCCGGGTCGGCCGCGGTCACCCAAAGATGATGGCGCACGAAGCCCATGCGCTGGCCCGACGGGCTGTCGGGATGGGTGAAGACCGCAACGCTGTCCCTCGGCTCCAGCTTGTAGCCGGTCGGCTTGCCGACGTGGTTCTTCTTGTTCGGGTTGATGAACTTCCAATAGCGCTGCGCCTCGGGCTTCCTCTGCCGGCCGCCTTCGATGTCGAGCCTGGTCTCCTGGACGTAGAACGCGTTGCCGTAAGGGTTGTCGGGGCCGAGCGGCTCGGCAACCGTATCGCATTCCACCACCGAGTTCCGGTCGCCGTCGATCGCCATGTCGAGGCGCGCGCAGAACAGATGCTGGTGAACCTGGCCGACCACCCCCGGCGACACCTCGACCCCGTATTTCTCCGGCTCGCCCGGCACGCAGGCGACCGTGTTGATGATCCCGGTCGCCTTCATCTCCAGCTCGAACGTGCCGTCCAGATAAAAATACCAGTACGACCCGTACTCGTAGTTCCCCACCGTCGAAATCGACGAAATCACCAGCCGCCGTGCGCGCCGCACCTCGGTGCGCTCGGTGCGGAAATCCCAGTGCTTCCAGAGAATGCCGTCATCCTCCTCATGGATGCAGATGCCGTTCTTGATGCACATCGGATCGCCGTTGATGTCGCTGATCCAGCAATCCAGATAGTGAATGGCGCCAAGGCAGTCGCAGCCGAGCTCGAGCGAATTGGCGAGCTTGCCGATGCCGTATTCGCCGATGTCGAACACGTTCTTGCGGTAGTGCGGTGCCCGCGGGCTGCCATAGGGGATCACCATCTCGGCAAGCGATGCCCGGTAGCATATTGGCCTGTCGGCATAGCTGATATTGTGCAGCGTGATCGCTTCACGCGCATTGAAGCCGATCACGATCGACCAGTCATGCCAGCGGATCGTCCGGCCTTCCATCTCGAAGCTGACGCCGTCCGGCTGCTCGACATTGATCGGCTTGAGGTCACCGCGCGGCGGCTCGGTGACGAATGCGCGGTCGTAATTGACGTCCGTCTTGGGCACGGGGATGACCCCATGGTCGTCGACCCGGATCACCTCCATGGTCTTGATGTCGATCACCGGATTGATGCCGTCGATCGGGTGGGCGTAAAGGTTGTCGTTCGGGCTCGACTTGACCCAGCAGAACGCATGGCTGAGATGACGGCCTTCCTCGCCGTCCACCCCGAAATTGCCGGCCGACCAGGGATCGACGCAGATCAGCGACATGTCGGTCAGGCCGCGCTTGGCACAAGCCTCGATGAAGCGCGGGTCCGCCTTGACCGCGTCTTCGATGGCCATGAACTCCTCGAGCTGGATCATCGGCCGGGCGTCGGGCAGATGCTGCTTGCTCAGCACCTTGCTCATCGGTGATCGAGACGCAGAGACGCCAAACGCCGATATCACCGGTGCGAAACACATTGACGCGCGCCGCACGCGAAATCGCCGAGCCCGGCTTAAAGCCGCGAACATCCGATTTCGGCGGCTCCTTCAGCTCGATCATCTCAAACCGAAGCGTCGCGCCAAGCTCGGCCATCTCCTCCCGCACGATCGCCGCCACCGCACTGATCTCGCCCTTCGTCAAAGGCTCCAGCGGATGATGGATGACATCAGCATCAATCGACTGGTTGATGGTATCAGCTGCCATGGAGATCCCCCCTTATGATCCGGGCGACAAGCTCTTGGCCCGAACGCCGTTTCGGCGTTGCCCGAGCTTGGTCCCAAACGGTCCTGTCCCTCGACCTGATGATATCTGCCCAACAAGTTATAGCAAAAAACCCGTCAGGCCAGCCTTCCTCGAGCCGGAGGCACTCGATCCAGCTCGAGGCTCTAACGATTGAACGGCCTGACGACAGCGCCGCCAGGCCATGAAGAAGCGATCGGTACAGGGGATCGGTCTTGCTAGGACAACAGCCAGCCGCCATCGACGTCGATGGTCGTTCCGGTGACGAAATCGTTCTGGATCATGAAGATGATCGCTTGGGCGACCTCGTCTGCCGTGCCGGCACGCGGGATGATATGCTTGGCCGTCATCTTCTTGTAGAACGCTTCGCGCTCCTCGCCTTTCAACCCGACCATTGGCGTATCGATCTGGCCCGGCGATACCACATTCAGGCGTCGCGGTGCTATTTCAGGGGCCACGGCACGGACAAAGGCCTCAACGGCACCACCGACCGATCCGATAGCGACCTGCCCTGGCTTGGTTCTTCGCGCGGGTGCCCCGCTGACCAAGACGATGGAGCCGTCTTCGCTCAAATGCTCGGTGCCGAAACGGACGACGTTGGCATAGCCCCAGAGCTTGTCGAACGATGACTTGTAGCCGTCCATATCCATCTCGAGAAACGGCCCGACAGCCCGGTCGCCACCGGTTGCAGCACTCACCAGGATCTCGAAGGGGGCGCATTCCCGGAACAAGGCCATCAAGGCATCGGCATCGCGCACGTCGCACTTTTTGAGGGCAATCCCGGCCGGCACCTCCCCTGCCCGCTCAGGATTACGGCTGATCGCCAACACCTCGGCACCCAGTACAGCCAGCTGCTTGGCAGCGGCAAGGCCAATGCCGGAAGTGCCGCCGAACACAATCGCCTTCTTCCCTTTGATATCCATGCCTTCGTTCCTTTGGTTGTGTTTTGCCGAAGCAGGTTCGCTGGCTCCGAGATAGCGCCGTGTTCTGCCCCTGATTGGAGATGAGGACAATGATCATGCAGCAGACCTGCTCAACGCCCATATGCCGCCCAATTAGATCAATGTTCAAGATCAGGGCGCCTCATCGAGGGGAAAGGCAGTCATCCAGCTGTGATGCCCGGTGCTTTCGATGCGGGAGGTCGCTTTGCCGGCACAAGGCTGCAATCACCGGCCCGAAGATCTGGTCGGTAAGCGTGGCCCCGCGAACACCGCCAGCGGCCTGCCGGCAAGTTCGCGATCTCTGGAAACTACAGGCAGCCAAGAAGAAGCGGCTCGCCGAACGCCATCATGTCGCTCAAACAAACCCTGGGTCGCCCGAACAAGCCCCGGTCCGTGACGGCTAAAGCATCACAAAGCTGGCAAAAATCGTGGATAAAATTTACTGTCGTGGATGATCGCGCAAAGGCCGGATCAAACTCGGGGCGCTCAATGCGAAGCATACGTTATCTGCCACTGATCCTGATCATCGCCTGTGTCCCGATCGGTGTTCTCCTGGGACTGGGTCAACCCTTTGCAGGCGGGCTGGTGTTTGGGATCGGGTTGCTCGGTTCGGCCGTCGGCATCTATGATTTGTCCCAAAGAAATCATGCCGTCCTGAAAAATTATCCGCTGATCGCGCGCATCCGTTTTCTTCTTGAGGGCATTCGACCGGAGATCCGCCAGTATTTTCTGGAAAGCGACCATGACGAGGTCCCCTATTCGCGCGAGCAACGTGCTTTAGCCTATCGACGCGCCAAAGGATTGGAAGGATTGCGCCCCTTCGGCACCCTCCGGAATGTGCAGCAGATCGGTCATGAATGGGTCAATCATTCGATGGCGCCGACGCAGCTCGAAAGCGCCGATTTTCGCCTCCAGATCGGTGGCGATCGCTGCAAGCAGCCCTATAGCAGTTCGGTGCTGAATATCTCGGGCATGTCCTATGGCGCTCTGTCCCCCACCGCCATCGAAGCGCTCAACAAGGGTGCCAAATCCGGAGGGTTTGCCCATACCACCGGTGAAGGTTCGATCTCGCGCTTTCATGTCAAGCATCAAGGCGATTTGATCTGGCAGATCGGCAGCGGTTATTTCGGCTGCCGCGATAAGAAGGGCGACTTTGATGCGGAAACGTTTGCCGCTGTAGCGGTCTCGGATCAGGTCAAGATGATCGAGGTCAAGCTGTCTCAGGGGGCAAAGCCCGGCCATGGCGGCATCCTGCCCGGACCGAAAGTGACCGCGCTCATCGCCGAAGCGCGCGGCGTGCCCGTTGGCGTGGATTGCATCAGTCCGGCAAAGCACGGCGCTTTTTCCACGCCTACGGCGTTGCTGCAGTTCATCGATCAATTGCGCACGCTTTCCGGCGGCAAGCCGGTGGGGATGAAACTCTGCGTCGGCCATCCCTGGGAACTTTTCGCCATTTGCAAGGCCATGGCTGAGACCAAGCTTATGCCGGACTTCATCACGGTGGATGGATCGGAAGGTGGGACGGGGGCTGCTCCGGTCGAGTTTGCCGATCATACCGGTGCACCATTGCGCGAGGGCTTGATGCTCGTGCACAACGCGCTTCGAGGTCTCAATCTTCGCGACCAGGTCAAGATCATCGGCTCGGGCAAGCTGGTCAGTGCCTTCGATATCGCAAGGCTCTTCGCGCTCGGTGCCGATGCCTGCAACATGGCGCGCGCCTTCATGTTCGCCATCGGATGCATCCAGGCCCAGACCTGCCATACCGGGCGATGTCCCACAGGGGTGACGTCTCAAGATCCCGGCCGATACCGAGCACTATCAGTGCCCGACAAATCGATCAGGGTCGCAAATTTTCAGGCCAACACACGGCATGCATTGAAGGAAATTGTGGAGGCTTGCGGGCTGGACCACCCCTTAGCATTCACGCCGCACCATCTGATGATCCGCATCAACAGCAGGGAAGTTCGCTCGGCCGCGAGCCAATATGATTGGCTGGAACCCGGTGCCTTGCTGAGCGGCGACGTTCGGCACCCGGCCTTCGCGAAATTTTGGGAAATGGCGCGCCCGGATACATTCAGCTGCGCCGTTTAGATCATGAGTGAAGGAGCGCTTCGATGAGGTTCAACCGGACTTGGAACAAGCCTGATCTCTTCATTATCTTCATGACGGTGCTGACCATCGGCCTGATCGCAAAGCCGGCATCGGGAGTGGCCCTCGGACAATTGAGCGACTACGCTTTTGTCGCGAGCAGGAATTCCAGCGATGTCGCAATTATCTCGACGAACGATGACCAAATCGTCGGGAAACTCAGCTTGGCGGGCATACCGAGCCAGATCGTCGCCTCCGAGAGCCGACGAAAACTGATCGCCCTGCATGGCGACCAGGAACGGGTGAGCCTTGTCGATCTGGACGACGGCCGAACCACCAGGACCCTTGACCTCGGTTTTCGCCCCGATCGTCTGCAAATCGATGACAAGAACGGTGTCGTGGCGATCAGCGGAACGGATGCTGGCATGATCATGATGCTGTCGATCGATCAGGAGAAAAGCCTGTTCATCAACACGGATGTGCCGCAGCCCACCGACCTCATGTTTGATCGTAACGGTGAACGGCTCTATGTGGCGGAGCGCGGTGCCGGCGTCATCAGCATCATCGATGCCCGGCAAGGCGCGCTGATCAATCGGCTGACCCTGGAGGCGGCAGACGACGACGTCGTCGAGCTGATCAGAACGCCGGGGGGCAAAACGGGTCTGGCGCTGCATGGTGACAGCGGGCTGATCAGCGCACTTGCTCTGGATGAAGGGGTTCAAGTCGGGTCGTCCCGCCTGCCCGGTCCCGCTCATCGCGGCTTTCCCTCGGCAAATAGTCAATATTTTCTGATACCAAATGGCGACGATGGGTCCATGTCGATGGTCTCTTCCTGGACATACCAAGAGGCGGAGAGATTTCCAGCGCCCGAACGCCCGATCGGTGTCAATTTCGCCATGTTCGACACGATCGCGTTCGCTATCGGTGCTGCCAGCCGGCAGACCTTATCGGTGAGCCTGATGGATGATCGCTCCCCTATCGTGCTGCCTTTGCCCGGCCGCCCCGAAACCAGCTTGACCGTCGATGCCGGCAAGAAGGTTTATGTCGCCTTGAGCGATACCAACCAGGTGGCTGTTCTCGACGCGTCGACGAACGAGCTGACCGGTTTGATCGATAATGTCGGCGATGAGCCATGGGCGATCACCGCAGCCGGCGGTCTCGGCTATTGTCATTAGAGCATTTTCCGATCATACGGCTCCGGCCCGCACCCCCTTCCGACCACCCACAGGGTACCCTCGCATTGGGTGGTCGGAAGGGGGTGCGGGCCGGAGCCGACTTCGTTGGGTCAGAAAACGCTCTAGCTCTCGATCTCGGAGCCTCATGAACAACGACACCGGTCAGTGCGCGCAACGTCGCTCGTGAGCAGGCCATATCCGGGTTGGCGCCCTCCCCTCGGCATACAGTTTGTCGCGTTGTCCAAGCCGTCAACGCTGATATGATCATGGTTTCACATCGCAGGGACCAGCATGCGGGGTAAAAGCTTATTTCGTCATCTTGCCCGGGTATTGATGATGGCACTGGTCGTGCAATCCTGGCTGCTCACGGTCACGACGATCGCGCTTTCCTCCCAGCTGGACGCGATGGTGATCTGCACCGGCACCGGCTACAAGATCGTTAATCTGCCAGACGTGCCAGGCGACCCCTCGGACTCTGAACCGGATCATGCAGGCAGCCTTGATTGCGCTGCCTGCCTTGTTCAAGCTCTCGCCAAAGCCGACGCCCCGCTCAACCCCGATGGCATCTTGCGCCATGATCGGGAAGCAGAGAGAGCGGGCTTTTCGGATCGCCAAGCACCGCATCGTCTCGATCACAGCCCCCAGCAATCGCGGGCGCCGCCGGCGACAGACACCGCTCCAGGTTGATCCAAAGCCGGCGTCGGCGCTCATTGATTTCGTCAGACATCCGTGACGGGCGCACGACCAGTGCATCGGCAGTGCAAACGCACTTTTTTCCTATCACCATAGTGACAGGATCGACATGACAAAGGCTCGTGTCTCGATCCCCGAGGAGTACGACAATGAAGCACTATCTGATGGCAATTTGCCTGATCTTGATCTCCGGCGCCCAGGTCATGGCCAGCGATGCCGGCATGGCCGAAATGGGCGACATCATGATCCGTGACGGCTGGGCACGGGCGTCCCTCGGCGGCGCACCCAACAGTGCTGCGTATATGATTGTGATGGTCAAGGGCGATACGTCCGATGAACTGATCGGTGCAGCCACGCCGGTAGCGGAAAAAGCCGAGTTGCACAATCACATCATGGAAGGCGAGATTGCGAAGATGCGTCCTGTCGAGGCGATCGAGGTCAGGCCTGGCGAGCCGGCGATCCTCGAGCCTGGCGGTTTTCACGTGATGCTCATGGGGTTGAAAGAAGAGCTGAAAGCGGGAAGTGCCGTTCCGCTGACCCTGACCTTCAAGAATGCCGGCGAGGTCAAGGTGGATGTGCTGATCAAGGATCTGAAGGAGAGCATGAAACATGGTCATGGAAAAAAGCACGGCAACTGAGGACAGGCTGAGGCTTCGACCGAGCTTTGGTCACACCTCCTCACGCAGCGCCCGTCGCAGCACCTTGCCGATATTCGTCTTCGGCAGCTCGTCGCGGAACTCGATTTGATGCGGCACCTTGTAGCCGGTGAGCCTGCTGTGACAGATACGTGACCAAGTCCTTCGGCCGTCAGCGCGAGATCCTTCTTCACCACCACGATCTTGACGGCTTCGCCGGATCTGGCATCGGGCACGCCGACCGCGCCGACCTCGAGAACGCCGGGATGCGTGCTCACGACTTCCTCGATTTCATTGGGGTACACGTTGAAACCGGAGACCAGGATCATGTCTTTCTTGCGATCGACGATCCGAATGAACCCCTTCTCGTCCATCACGGCGATGTCCCCGGTCCGAAGGAAGCCATCCGGCATCATCACCTCGGCGGTCTCCTTCGGGCCTTTGCCAATAGCCGACCATCACCTGGGGACCGCGAACGCAGAGTTCGCCGGCCTCGCCGATCGAGAGATCATTGCCGTCATCGTCGCGAATCGCGACCTCGGTGGAGGGGACCGGCAGGCCGATGCTGCCGTTGGCGTCATCGAGATCGAGCGGATTGATCGTGACCGCGGGCGAGGCCTCGGTAAGGCCGTAGGCTTCCAACAGCGGCCTGCCGGTGACCTGCTTCCACCGATCGGCAACCGACTGGTGCAGCGACATGCCGCCAGCCAGACAAAGGCGGAGCTTCGAAAAGTCGAGCTTGGCGAATTCGGGATTGTTCAGGAGCGCGTTGAACAGCGTGTTGACCCCGGTGATGGTCGTGAACGGATGCTTCGACATTTCCTTGACCAGGGCCGGTATGTCCCTTGGATTGGTGACCAGCACGTTGGTCGCGCCAATCACGAAATGCGTGAGACAATTCGCGGTAAGAGCGAAGATATGGTAGAGCGGCAGTGCGGTGATGATGGTTTCCTCGCCTTCGGAGATGAAGGGTTTCAGCCAGGCTTCGGCCTGCAGCAGGTTGGCCAGCATGTTGCCGTGACTGAGCATGGCGCCCTTGGGAACGCCTGTGGTGCCGCCGGTGTATTGCAGGAACGCCAGATCGTCGTGGCCGACATCCACCGGTCCGAGTTTGAGCTTTCGGCCTTCGTGGAGCACCGATCTAAAGAACATCGCGCCTGGTATGCGCCATCGCCGGCACCATCTTCTTGATGAACTTGACGACGACGTTGACCACCAAGCCCTTCGGGAATCCGAGCATGTCACCCAGTCCGGGTGACGATGACGTGCTTGACTTCGGTCTTGTCGATGATTTGCTGCAAGACCGCAGCGAAGTTCTCGAGGATGACGATCGCCTCGGCGCCGGAGTCCTTCAACTGATGGCCCAGTTCTCTCGGCGTATAGAGCGGGTTGCAATTGACAACCGTATAGCCGCCCCGGAGCGCCCCGAAGAGCGCGATCGGGTACTGGAGCATGTTGGGCATCATCAGCGCGACACGGGCGCCCTTGTCGAGCCGAAGCTCCTTCTGCAGATAGGCAGCGAAAGCGAGGGAAAGCCGGTCGAGCTCCTCGAACGTCATCGCCTTGTCCATGTGGACAAAGGCAATTTTCTCGCCAAAGGCCGCAACGCTTTGCTCGAACATATCAACGAGCGAACGGTATTTGTCCGCGTCTATGGTGGCTGGCACACCGGGTGGATAGCTCGCGAGCCAGACAGATCTTCGAGTCTCTTTTTCTCCCGACGATGTCTCAATGTGTTTCATGGATCGTCACTTCGCTCTTTCAAGGCGTCTTGAATGAGCACTCCAACAATATTGGACGATTGGCCAGTATCCTTTTGACTAGCATCATGGCACCATCGGAAGCATTGAGCTATCGCAAAGTTCGAAGTTGAGCAGCCATTCTAGGGCGTATGAGGAGAGACCATGCTGTCGAGGTGGCTCCGCCGTTTCCTGGCGATCGAAGCAGTGGTGTTCGCCCTGATTGGAGCGATCCTCTTCCGGGCCTAGGAGAGCTGAGCCTGGGCACGGCCGCGGCGTTCGGCCGTGGCCGGCTTCCTCGGCGTCAATGTGACCATCGTCACCCTGGTCGTTCTGACGACCTACGCTTTCGCTCTCAAGCATGCTCAAGGTCGCTCGGACGGATCGAAGATGCCGTTCTTGCAGGGTAGGCCGCATGGTGGTCATGGAATGGTTTGCCACCATGCTGCTGTTCATTCTCATCCAGCCCTTCGAACGGTGGTGGATGGGCGCTGACACGATTAGGCGCAGGTCCGGTCGAACCACGGTTCTGCTGGTCCACGGCTATTGCTGCAATCGCGGGTTCTGGTGGTGGCTCAGATCGGGGACTGCGCGTCGCGTGGTATTCAGACCGCAACACTCAATCTCGAGCCGCCGCTCGGCAGCCTGGACGATCTGACGGCGTGCCTGCATGGAAGAATGAGCGCCTTGTCGGCGAGGGTCGGGGTCGAGGAGGTGGTGCTCGTCGGACACAGCATGGGTGGTGTGGTGGCTCGCACCTGGTTGCGCCGGTACGGACCAGGGCCGGTGACGAAGGTGATCACGCTCGGATCGCCTCACCATGGGACCCGATCTCGCGCGCCTCGGCGTCGGACGTAATGCGCGCGAGATGGAACCTGGCAGCGATTGGCTACGTCAGTGGGCTGAGGCCGAAGCCCTTTCGGTGCCGACCACCAGCGTCCGCAGTGCGTGCGACAACTATGTGATACCACGAAGCAGCAGCCTTCTTGCCGGTGCCAGCAACATCGTGCTGCCGACGCTGGGGCATCTGTCCATGGCCTTCTCATCGGATGTCCTGGAACTCCTTCTCCGTGAGATCACCGAAACCGCGTATTCGACGGACGGCGAAGTCGACAAAAGTTCTAAAAATGCACCCCGCGCAACAGCTGAGTGAAGGCGACCTGATCGGCGGTGGGAGGCTCCTTCTCGCCCCTTTTTTTCCTCAACGCTGCCGACGAATCGGGAAACATACGAAAGGCGGTGTTGTTGATGATCTGGGCGACATGCGGGACGATCGCATGCATGACCTGGCCGAAAATGCCGAGGCGCGTCGCGATCCTCACCGGCTGCCGGACGATGGCCTCGACGATGTGCCCTGCCGCTTCGTCGGGTGTCAGCGCTGGGATATTCCGGTAGAACTCGGTGGGTGCGATCATCGGGGTGCGCACCAGGGGCATGTTGATGGTGGTGAACTGAACGCCGCGATCGAGAAACTCGGAGGCGGCGCAGCGCGTCCAGGCCTCCAGCGCTGCCTTTGACGCCACATAGGCCGAGAAATGGGGCGCGTTGGCCAGGACGCCGATCGACGATATGTTGATGACGTGGCCCCGCCGGTTCTCGGCCATGGCGGGCAGCAAGCCCATGGTCAGCCGCACCGCGCCGAAATAGTTGATCGCCATCATCCGCTCGTAATCATGCATCCGCTCAAAGCTGTGCTCGATGCTGCGCCTGATCGACCGGCCGGCATTGTTGACCAGGATGTCGACGGAACCATGCTCGGCAAGAATTGACTTGGCGAGCGCGTCGCATTGGGCGGCGTCGGTAAGGTCGGCGGCATAGGTGACGAGGTTCAGCCCCAACGCGCCGGCTTCCTGCCTGGTCGCCTCCAGCTTCTGCGCATTGCGGGCGATGATGATCGTCTTGGCACCCGCCGCCGCGATCCGAAGGGCGGTCGATTTGCCGATGCCGGAAGAGCCACCGGTGACCAGCACGACGCGGCCGGCGACGCGGCTCTCCAAGGAACGATCGATGAACAGATCGGGATCGAGGTGGCGCTCCCAGTAGTCCCACAATCGCCAGCCGTAGTCTTCCAGCGGCGGCACCCGGATGCCGGCCGGTTCCAGCAGCCGTTCCGCCTCGCGGGCATCGAACCGGGTCGGATAGTTCACGAAGTTGAAGATGCCGGACGGCAGACCCCAGGTCCCTCATCACGGTCTTCTGGATGCGGTGAACCGGCGTCAGGGCCGAGAGGCTTCGAACCAGCCCGCTCGGGATCAGGTTGAACAGGGCGGCGTTCACCCGCATGTTCATCACTGGCGCGTGCGCGGCGCGGGCGAAGATGTTCAAGACGTCGCCAACGCGCCGTGGATGCGGATCGGTAAGATGGAAGCAACGGTCGATCGCAGCCGTCCGCATGAGCGAGATGATCGAGCGCTGCTACCACGAAATCGACCGGAACCAGGTTGATGCGGCCGCCCTCGATACCGATCACCGGCATCCAGGAGGGAACCAGCCGGCGCAGTTTCTGGATCAGCTTGAAGAAGTAGTAGGGACCGTCGATCTTGTCCATCTCGCCGGATTCCGAATCGCCGACCACGATCCCCGGTCGGTAGACGCGCCAGGGAACCTTGCATTCACGCCGCACGACTTTTCTCCGACTTGTGCTTGCTGGCGAAGTACGGGTGCTCCAGTCCGGTGGCCTCTTCGAACATGTCCTCCCGAAAGACACCCTCGTAGAGGCCCGCGGCGGCGATCGAGCTCATGTGGTGGAAATGCCTGGCGCCGATCGATGTCGCCAGATCGATCGCATGGCGCGTGCCCTCGATATTGGTGGTCATCTCCAGGTCAGGATCGGCGTTCAGATCATAGACCGCCGCCAGGTGGAAGACATGATCCACCTTGCCGCCAAGGGCTGCCTTGTCATCTTCGGAAAGGCCGAGATCGGCCTTGGTCAGATCTCCGACGACGGGCACGGCACGGGTCTCGTCCGCCTTCCAGAAAGCATGCAGCGCCGCGATCCGATCGGGTGAGGCGTTGCGCATGAGAAAATAGACGGTGGCGTCATCACGAGACAGCAATGTGCGGACGAGCCGCTTGCCGATAAAGCCGCTGGCGCCGGTGACCAGATAGATCATTGTCCTGCCTCCTGATGCTTAACATCGTTACGCCGCGGAGCGTTCTGAAAGGGCTTCGATTAAAGTCCGACACCTAGAAGATTAGACTGCATCCTCTAATTCCAGTACCCATATCCATAGGCGTTGAGAGGACAGAAACGCATCAGATCAGCGGCAGGAGAGACGAGGATGGCAAAGAAACTGAAGCATTGGCCGAAGAGTCGAGCGACAGCGAGCTCGCGGCGCAGATCCGGGATTCGGCGAACAACATCTGGCTCGCGGGTCTCGGCGCCTTTGTCAAAGCCCAGGAAGAGGGTGGCAGAGTGTTCAACGCGCTCGTCAAGGAAGGCGAGACGGTGCAAAAGCGCGCCAAGAAGGCAGCCAGCAGCAAGATCAGCGAGATCAACGTGCGAGCGGGCACGACCTGGGACAAGTTGGAGCAGGTGTTCGAGGATCGGGTCGCCCGGGCGCTCCATGGTCTTAGCGTGCCGACCAAGCAGGATATCGACAAGCTTTCAGAGCGCGTGGCGACACTGACGACGGTCGTCGAAAAGCTCTCCGCCGAGATCGTGCAGGAACAAAGCACCAAGACAAAGACGCGAAAGACAAGCAAAGTCTTCGAAGTAGGCTTGAAGCGCGGTGAAGCCTAGCTTGGTCAGCGGAGGGCTGGATCGATCGTCGGGATCGGGGCGGCCCGAAAGACCCGCATAGCTCGGAAAGGTTGGATGCATGACCGCTCGTACCGTCGGTGTCGCCCTCGCAGGCGGCGGGCCCCTGGGCGCCATTTACGAGATCGGAGCACTCGTCGCCCTCGATGAAGCGCTATCGGGCGTCGATCTCGCGGATTGCGGGATCTATGTCGGCGTCAGTTCCGGCAGCTTCATCGCTGCCGGGCTCGCCAACGGCCTGACGCCCAGGGACATGTACCAGAAGTTCATCGAGACGGAGGCGGCGGACGATCCGTTCGAGCCGGATCTGCTCATGCACCCGGCCTTCGCCGAGTATCGCCGTCAGCTTGCCGCGTTGCCCGGGCTGTTCCTGTCGGCGGCCCGGGACTATCTGGAGGCGCCTTCGTCGCACGGCTTCTTCGAATCGTTCCAGCGCCTGGCACGCGCCGTACCCAACGGCATTTTCGACAACGCACGGGTTCGGGACTATTTGAGTGCGCTTGTTCGACGCACCGGGGCGCACCAATGATTTTCGCGAACTGCGTCATCAGCTCTTTCTCGTCGCGACGGATCTGGACACCGGTGGACTCGGTGCCTTTCGGTGCGCCGGGCTGTACCGACGTCCCCATAGCCCTCGCGGTCCAGGCGAGTTCAGCGCTGCCCGGCCTTTTTCCTCCTGTCGAGATTGCGGGTCGCTACTATGTCGACGGCGCGCTGATCAAGACGCTGCACGCTTCGGTCGCCTTGCGCGCAGGCGCGGAGCTGCTGCTTTGCATCAATCCGCTGGTTCCCTTCAACGCAGAGCTCGCTTCGAAGGAGGCTGGCGACAAACGCTATCAGGCTGATCGACGGCGGGCTTCCGGTCGTTCTGGCCCAGACTTTCCGATCGATTATTTACTCGCGCATGCGGACCGGCATGAGCCGCTACAAGAGAGAGTTCCCGAAGGCGGACGTCGTGTTGTTCGAACCGGACCGGCATGACGTCGACATGTTTTTCACCAACGTCTTCAGCTATGCCGACCGTGAACGCCTTTCCGAACATGCCTACCAGCGAACGCGTGGCGAGTTGCTTCGCCGTTACGAGGAATTGAAACCGATCTTCGCCCGCCATGACATTGAGATCGATCAAAGCGTGTTCGACCGACAAAGGGCGTAGCCTCCGCCATGACGCCGGCGAAACCGAGGACGGTCGAAGGCGAACCCTACTGAGGACGACGCAAAGTTTGGACAACACCCTGGGTCGTCTTGAACGGTCGCTGGCTGCAGGCAGGTACCGGCCATGAGGCATGTCCTCGGCCGATCGGCGAGGAGATGGGCGCCATGCGGCGCAAGCCCAAGCGGAATACGCGCGAGCAAATTCTGGAAACGGCGCTGGCGCTGTTCAACACCTACGGCGAGCCAGGTGTGACGACGACGGCGATCGCGGCAGCATGGGCATCAGCCCGGGCAATCTCTACTACCACTTTCATTCCAAAGACGAGATCATCGAAGACCTGTTCGCGGCTTTTCGCCAGCAGATCGACGCGACGCTTGCAGCACCTGCACGCCACCCACCTCATGCAGAAGACATCTGGCTTTTCATGCATCTGGTGTTCGAAGCCATCTGGAAATATCGCTTCCTCTACCGTGATTTGAACGAGCTTCTGTCGCGCAGCCGCTCCCTGGAAATCCAGTTCAAGGCGATCCTCGCCCACAAGACAGAGACAGCGGCTGCCATTCTCGAAGGCCTCGTGGTCGCAGGCGACATGCATGCCACGCGTGACGAGATCAAGAGGATGGCCGTGAACATGACGGTGATCGCGACCTACTGGCTGTCATACGAGTTTGCCCGGGAACCGCGCGCGGAGCAAAACGGCACGACCCTGGCGCGCGGTGCCGTCCATGTTCTGTCGCTGGCAGCACCGCATCTGGAGCCGAGAGCGCGGGCCTTGTTCGACCACCTGGCGGAACGGTATCTGAGCTAGTGTCCTGATTCCGATCATTCGGCACCGGCGTTCTCGGGCAGAGGCTCGGCGGCGGCTTCCATCAGCACAAAGTAGAGATATTGCTCGAACGCCGGCACGAACCTCGCAATGATCGCCTCGGGATCGGGCACGATGGCGGTATCGGTCATGAGGCCGAACTGCACCTTGCCGTCGAATGAGAGGATGGACACGCCCATGCCGATATCGGCGACCTGGGGCACCCAGAACATCGCCTGCCTGATCCGAGCACCCGCAAGATAGAGCGGGTGTCGCGGGCCCGGCACGTTCGTCATGACCGCGGTGCATCGGCTCAGCAGCAGATCCAGCATTCTGTCCTGCACGAACTTTGGTGCATGGCCGAGTGCCGTGATCAACCCGAGGGTCACCGGCGGCTCCAGCGAGCGCTTCAGTGCCTGCGTACGACGGTGCACCTCGTAGAGCCTCGCCAGCGGGTTATCCAGACCGACGGGCAGCTCGACCGCGATCACGCCGAACCGGTTGCCCAGGACTTCCCGGTCATGGGCCGAGCGCAGGTCGACGGGAACCAGCGCACGGATTTCAGTCCCGGTCGTGCGATCGCCCTTGTCCTCGAGATAGCCATGCAGGGCGCCGGTCACCGCGGCGAGCAGAAGGTCATTGATCGAACAGCCGAACACCCGGCCGATGATCTTGACCTCAGGCAGCGCCAACGGGTCGGTCCATGCCACCTTCTTGCTGCCGCATGGCTTGCCCTTGAACCGCGTCTTGCTGTCGCCTGGCATGGCCAGAAGATAGGCCAGCTCCGCGGCAACGCCGGCGCCCTCTTTAAGGGTGCCGGCCGGATCGGCGGCCCGTGTCATGGCTTGGCGCCAAAGCCCGCCCGACAAACGCAGGCCGCTGCCTACCATGCCGGTCAGGGGGTTGATCAAACCTGGCCATGAGCTTTGGTCGGGATAGTCTACTGGACTGTTATCGTCTGACCGAAGGGGCTCTGATGCGTCTTTTGCGCTGCCGGCCATTGATAGCAGCACCCCGATGAGTGCTATGCCGTCGGCGATGGCGTGATGAATGCGCACCACCAGCGCGGCACCGCCTTCATAGCCCTCGACAATGTGAATTTGCCAAAGCGGCCTGGATATGTCGAGCTGCTGGGAGGCGAGATCAGCTACGAAACGCTCCAGCTCTGCCCGATTGCCCGACCCGGGCAGACGGATGTGCTTGATGTGTCGATCGATGTCGAAATGGCGATCATGAGACCACCAATAGCCGGAGAGATGCCTCTTGACCCGCTGCCGAAATCGATCAAACGCCAGTAGCTTCGCCGCAATGGTTCGCTGCAGCTCTAGGGGGTCGATCGGTCCTTCAAGCATAAGAACGCCGACGATCACCATCGGGTTGGTTGGCCGATCACTACGCAACCACGCGGTATCGACGGCTGCCATACGCACGCTATTCGACATCCTCATAGACTAGTGCAGCCATCTCAAAACGCCACAACTGATAGCGGTCTGGTCTCCAAGGTGGGCAAGGGACTTGCTCGGCCGTGGAGACTATCATGCCGCGCAGGTAACGGGTCGAACCGCATCATCTTTCAGTACGCTTGCCGCACCGGAAATGATAGAAAGCGTCTTATGCCTACCAAAGATGAGATCGTTAGCCGCCTCTCGGAACAGCTCGACCTTGCCGCCGATTTGCGCAACTCAACGGTCAACAACGAAGAGATCACGGCCAGGCGTCGATGCCTACGTGCGTGGCAGGCGCAACGCCTGGCGCGCACACATGCTGATCTGCTTTCCAGTCCGCGCTTTGGAGCGACGGCATCCTTCTTTTTGACCGATCTCTATGGCCCGGAAGATCTCAGTCGGCACGAAGGAGACGTCAGGCGGATCATGCCGGTGATGACCAAGGTCTTACCCGTTGTCGGCCTTGAGACCGTCGCCGATGCCATGGAACTCAACACCTTCTCCGAGAGCCTCGACGCAGCAATGCTAGAGACCCTCGGAACGGAAGTCGAAGCCATCGACGACGTGGCGTATGGCGAAGCCTATCGCAACGTCGGACGGCGCCCGGAACGGACACGTCAGCTTCAATTGATCGATCATCTCGGCCGATCGCTCGATGATCTGACCCGTCGGCCTTTCGTGGGCAAAGCACTCTTGTTGATGCGCCGGCCGGCACTTCTTGCAGGGTTGGGCGACCTGCAAAATTTCTTGGAACGTGGGTATGCGGCCTTTCGTGCGATGGATGGTGCCGACGAGTTCCTCGACATCGTCGTCGCGAGGGAAACCACCATCATGGAGGCGTTGTTCAGCGGTGACGACAACGTGCTCAAATCATGATCAAGCGACCTCAAGCAAGAAGTGCCTCCCATCGACATACCATCTCCATTGCTGAAGCGGATCGGGGCCGAAGCGCGGAGACAATGTTCACAATCCCGCCTTCTCCTCGCTCCGCGCACCAGCAGGACACCTCTGCAGAAGTGCCAGTGCGGCCGTTGCCGCAAGGATCAAGCAGAAAATGACGTCGGGAGACCAGAGCTCGACATAGACGGCCAGCGTCGCGATAAGGGCCGTCAAGGCGGCACTGGTCACCAGAGCTAACGAGCAAAGTTCCAGCAGTGACAAAGGCAGCCGAGATAGCCGCATCAGCGCCAGACCGGGCGCGACGAGAACGAAACCGATCTTGAAGCCCGCGGTCAGCGGATGATCGAAGCACGACGACAAAATCGCGACGGTCACGCTCACAGCCAGGGCAAGCTCGATGGTCTTTGACCTTGCCGACTTCATCTTGCTGGTTCATCACGATTGAGAACGAAGATGACGGCAGCGTCGTTCTCGAACGCCAACCGGAAACGATCCGAGCGGCGCAAGGTCTCTACCAGCAGGTCGAAGGTTCCGGCAGGCAGCCGTCCGAGGGCTTCGATGCCGATCTTCTGGCTTCGTGTGAGCAGGATATAGGATGCAGCGTAGCGGTCATTGCTGAGCCAATCGCCGAGCTCCTTTGCCGGATCCTCCATGATCAGATCGAGACTTTCCGAAGGTTCGTCGACAATCGAGACATAAGTGAAATGCTCATAGTCGCGAAAGCGCACAGGATAATCGGGGGATCCCTCGACCAGAAGGGAATTTTCCGGCGCCGTCAGAGCCAGGAACTCGAAGGCCAGGGCCTCCTCGGGCAGCGCGTAGGTGTGGTGATCCTTGCCATAATAGGCGCCGAGCCAACCTAACCCCAAAAGACAGAGGATGATGGTCAGAAAAGTAACGCTCAGCTGCCGGCCAATCGCCGTTGCTGCGCGGCACAGCAGGCACGCAGCAAAGAAAGCGAGGAAGGGCGAAGCGAACATGTAGGAGCGGAAAACCCCCTCGCCATCATAGGAGTGGATAAGCAGGATCGCAAAAGGTGCAACGACAAGGAGTGCTGCCGAGACATCGAAACGGCCATTGAGCAGACGCATGATGCCGCCGCCCAGTGCCAGGAGAAGGACGACCCCCGTTAGCGCCCTGCTGATGATGGCAATCCATGCCTGGCCTCTGGAGAGAAGCGTGAGATCCTGGAAGTTCGCCGATGTGTTGCCGAAGAGATCGCCCGCGAGCTGGTTGATGTAGGTGAGTTCGGAAGCCATAAAGCCGCGCGCTGGCCCGATCAGCCACGCGCCAAAGATGGCGATGGCAGCAAAGGGCAGCCAGAGCGACTTCAGGCGCCGAAATAGGTAGAGGGCGGTCAGTGAAAGAATGATCGCAGCTGGCGTCAGCTGATGGCTGACGGTCATGGCCGCGAGAAGCATCAGGAGGGTGGCGACGAGCCAGAGCGACGGATCGGCGATGCGCGAGCCAGCTTCGGTCTTCGCAGCTCCATCGAGCAGCCGATGCCAGACAGCGAACAGCGACCGCCTGCCCGTCGCAGGACGGCTGGCGGAGACCGGCTTCAGGAACGCGAGGCTCAGACCGATCACGCTCAGATAGAGAGGGAATACGAAGGCCTGCGGCGAGAAGTAGTCCTGGCCGACCCAGTTGGCGAGATAGTAGAGCCAGATCGACATCCAGACGATCTGCCTGTCGTCGGTCAGCGATCTGAACACCAGCAACAAGACGCCAATGAGGACCAAGTGGATGGCCAGGGGGCTCCAGATCGCCAATGCCAAAAGGGTGTCGCGACCGGCGAGATCGACAAGGAAGGCAATCAGCGCAAAGAAGCCGGGCCAGTTGTGATAGGCCGGCATGACAGCGATATCGGGATCGATGGTGCCGTGGCGAAGAATGTAGTCGACCACGCCCAGGTGTTTCCAGGCCCAGGGCAGGCGCAGCGTATCGTAGAGAAGCATCGGCAGCGCGTAGAGAAGAACGATCAGGACCGCCACATGCATCGCGAGAACGGTCTCGCCGGACCGACGACGCGTCACCGAAAGCGAAAAGCTGAAAGTCAGAATCAGGACGCTCGCATAGAACGCCGGCGGCAACACGGACATGAGTCCGAGATCCGACATCGCCTCGATATCGACTTGCGCCAGGGAATAGCGCCAGACAACCAGTGCTGCCAGAAGACCGGCGATTGCTGGCAAGAAGCCGCGCATGGACGTCGGCAAGGCATCATCGATCGAGACGTGCGGTCGAGATGCCATCGATCATCCGGTCCGAAAAAGCAGGGGGCGCAACGGGAAGGCCAGCAGCACGATCGCCAGAATGGTCTGGGCCGCAAGCCAGGCGTAGCCCATGCCGATCAGCCCGAATTCCTCCATCATGAGCACGGCGCTGCCGAACACCATCAATGCCAGTGCGCCTTCCACCAGAACGACGGCCCCCATCTTTCGTTGCACCCGGATGATGCTGAGATAGATCGCGACCACGATCTGCGGCAGCGCGGACAGCGCCAGAACCCTCACCAGCCCTTGGGCATTCTCCACGTAGTCCGGCCCGAACAGCCAGAGAACATAGGGCGCAGCCATCAGCAGGATGATCACCGCAGGCGTGACCAGAAGCAGGTTCTGAACGAGTGCTCGCTTCGCCAGGCCGGCGAGGTTCTCCGGCTCGCGCGCGCCCTCGACCATGAGGGAGCTGCCGATGTTCAGGTTGATCAGATAGAGGGCGTAGATGATGCTCCAGGACAGGAAATAATACGCGTTGGCCTCGGCGCCCAACCAGATCACGACGAGCATCGGCGTCATGTCGATGGCGGCGTAAGCGAACCAGGAACCGACATAGTCCAGCCCGGCGAAGTGCGCGATCTGGCGAGGTCTGATCGGATCGCCAGGCGTCGAGGCGGCGGGCATCAGCTTCTTGAAGATGAGCCAGTTGACCGGAAGGATGGTGAGCAGGACACCGATCGTCCAGGACAGAAGGATGCCGCTTTCCGGCAGCGACATGGCGAACCAGACCAGAAGGCCGATCTTGACCAGGTTGAACAGGATGTTTTCAACCGGCACCCAGATTGCCTGCCGCAGTCCCGTGAGCACGGCGTCCTGCAGGGTGAAGATGCACCAGGCGACCGTGGCGATCGCGAACAGCCATTTGATCGCATCCTGCGCCTGCACGGCGTGCAGCGCCGGAGCCCAATAATTGGCGCCCAGAAGAAACACGGCGAGCGCGAGGGATGACGTGACCATCACCAGGCCGTACATGCCGAGCACCATGCGCGGCGCTTGGCCGCCGGCCGTCGGCAGGAAACGCTGGACCGCGGTCACGAGGTTGAGACTGGCGATATTGGCGAGGAACATCATCGCGGCGAGCATGGCGCCTGCGATCCCGACCATCTCGGTTTCATAGAGACGGGCGGCGATCGCCCAGTAGATCAGCCCCAAAAGGGACGATGCCGCCGAACTGAAAGCGAGTGCGTTGGCATTCCGGTAGAGCGGCGTCTGCCACTGGGAAACCAGCCACGCTCGTGATGATCGGGCGCAGATCGAAAAGCGCTCCTGAAGATGCAGCCCACTATGCAATGGCCGCCTCAGGTCGACTTGTCGACCAGCTCCCGCGGCTGCCAGATACGGACATAATCAATCTCGAAAACCGATGGAAACGCGGTGTCTTGGTCGGGCGGCCCGGGCCAATCGCCGCCAACCGCCAGGTTCAGCAGCAGATACATGGGCTCGTCCGAGATAAGGCTCCGCTTGTTGAAGCGCCAGCGTTCCTCATCGTCGACATACCAGATGATGGCATCGGGACGCCATTCGACCGCAAACCGATGCCAATCGGCGGAAAAATCAGGCCCTTTCCAGTTTTGCCCCTCGTTTTGAGCCCCGCCCAGGCGAGGCGTGTAATGATAGTGCATCTCGATCCTATCGGGGCGATGCCCGAGAATCTCCATGACGTCGATCTCCGGGGTGATGCCGTGATCGGAGGGCAGGAGCCAGATCGCCGGCCAAAGCCCTTGCCCTGCCGGCACCTTGGCACGCACTTCAACACGGCCGTAGCGAAAACTGAAACGCGAAGGCCCGTCGGTCTTCCAGGTACTCCGTCCGGTAGTCACGATTCCGGACGTGTAATCATAGCGTTTGCCGTCGGAGGCACTGATCTCTTCGCGGCGCGCCTCCAGCCTGAGCGTTCCGTCGGCGACGCTGACATTGCCGTCCTGATACCAGTTCATCTCGCCGGTCGTGCCGTTGGTGCAGCCGTTCTTGTCCCACCAGTAGCAGGTCGTCCATTGGCTTCGATCAAGCTCGTCGCCATCGAACTCGTCGACGAACACCTCGACCCATTCGGGATCATCGAAGACCGTGTCGTCCACGGGATAGGCGGGATAGGTGCAGCTCATGGTCCAAAGATAGAGAAAGGGGTAACAGGTGCTCCGGCGCATCAGCGTCCGGGCCTCGGCAAGGAACTGGTTGCTCATCAATAATCCCTAAAGCCGATCAACGTCTTGGCGACAGTCCGCAGCCATTGATCCGCCTTTGTAACCGGTAGACGCTCATGGCGATACTCCTCGTAGTCAAGAAGTTCGGCGCCGAAATGAGCTTTGAAGTGAGCAAGCGGTGACCCGGCTCTCGATGCGCCCATGTGATAATAGCGGCAGCCAGCCCTGCAGGCATCCTCGATAGCCTTATAGTGCAGCAGAAAGTTGGCGCCGGTCTTGCCCGCTATGTCCTTGTCCATGGCGCCCCTGATATACTGAGCATTGTATTCCTGTAAGACAATTATCGCGGCGGCCGGCTGGTCTCCATAGCGAGCGACCCAGGTGTGGCAGCGTGTCGCCATCTGCCGGGCAATCGCTTCCAGCTTTCGCCGCGGATCACGCAGCTGCGCGCGCCATCGCGACAAGGCCAGGGGCTCCCGCTGTTGCGCCGCCCAGCGGCTGATGGATTTCTTGTAAAGCTCGTAGAAGACGGGAATAAGATCGCCGCCGACGCCATGCTCGATCTCGATGCCTGAAGCCGCCGCTTTCTTCACACCACGGCGTACCGACGAGCGAAAACGTTTCTTGGCAACCTGCTCGAAGCCGCCGCTCAGGTCGATCGACTGATCCGTGTGGGCGACCTTGATGTAGTTGTCGGTGCCCAGGCCTCGCCACGTCGCCGCGTGAACGGCGTTGGGGCGAACACGGAGCAGGAAGCGGGTTTCCGCTGCAAGATGCTCCATGACCGCCTGCAGCATCGCCGGATCGCGTGCGCCGTCACCGATGGGCCCGCCTGCTTCCCAATGACTGGGCAGCGACGCATCGACGCCGAACCGCGCGGGCGCCCAGCGATGACGTACCGACGGCAGGACCAGGCGCCTGCCATGGGCATCCGTGAACAGAGAGGAACCATCGCGATAGCGATCGGTGGCGCAGATGCAGTCGACCCACGCCGGCGATTGGCTCACCAGCGCGTCGGGATCTTGTTCGTAGATCTCCTGCCACACGCTTCGTGGCACAGGCCTTTCGACATCGAGAGACTTCGCCATAGCGGATTTCACAAAAACCTTCCGAACGCCTCGAGTTCCTTGCGCAGTCCGAGAGCCTGCGCTGTCCGCCGCGCCTGGCGCCAGGCCTTGGTTCTAAGACTTTCGCCATGAGGCAGAACGTCCCGGGCGCCGACCCCTCGAAGCAAGGCGGCGAAACCGGTCATATCCAGATCCCGGGTCACCATCAATCGTGCCAGGGCGAACCGGTCGTCGTCGATGCCGCTCATCCCATGCTTGACGGCACAGGCCGAATCGTAGCCGGCGAGCGTGACGAAATCGCGAACCTTGCGATCATGATAACCATGGGGATAGGCAAAGGAACGCACCTTGAGATCGGCCATTTGCTCGATCACGACCTTGCTGTCCTGAATTTCGGCACGTGCCCTGGATCGGGGCAACGTGTCCAATTCAGGATGACTGAGCGTGTGGGCACCGCATTCGATGCCGGCGGACGGCAGGCCTTTGACGTCCTCCCAGGTCATCATGGCGCGATGTCCCTCGCCCAGCGGTTCAAGCCAGGCGCTGGTCTTTCCCATGCAGCCCGCGACAAGATAGATGGTCGCGGCGAACCCGTGCCTTTGAAGCACCGGCACCGCATATTCTTGAAAATCCGCAAAGCCGTCGTCGAAGGTAATGACGACGGCACGTTCGGGAAAGCTCCCTGTCCCTTCCGTCATCGCCGCCACGTAGTCGCTGACGGTAAGGCCGGCGTAGCCCTCTGAGTTCAGATAACTGAGCTGCGCATCGAACTGATCGGGCGTCAGAACCCAAGGCTTCATGGCGCCAGCGGCGTCACCCGGGCAGATCGAGTGGTAGAGGAGGATGGGGACGGAACCTGACATCATGACAACCGGATGGTCAAACCAAAGACGCCTCGGCAACACGGCGCTGGTGCAGTGCATGGCGCTGGCGGAGGCGGACCTGTCGGGTTTTCCACCGGCTCAGTCCATAGCAGAACGGCCCTCGAAGAAGCCCCACGCGCTCGAGTCTGGTCAGTTCGGCTGGATAGTCATCCCTCTTCTTCTGGTTCTTGGGAGAGGTGGGGGCGATGAGATGGTGAAGCGCCTTGGGCATGCGCCGCATCATGTCCAGGAGGCGCATCGGCTGCTTGACCACAAGCCCCGTCAGATAAGCACCGAGGCCCACACCATAACCGAAGGCCTGGCGGCGAACGCCGTCATAATCTCGCCGATGACGGTGCCAAAGGACGGCATCCGGCGTATAGGCCAGCTCATAGCCATGGGCGATGATATCGAAGAACGCCGCGAGATCGTCGCCGCCCTTGGCTGCCGTGCCGGCGCCCAAGGCTGGATCGAAGCCGCCGATCTCGAGCAGCGTGGAGCGCCGAAACGCCATATTGGCACCCGAGCCGAAGACCCCTGCGGTGTAGGGAAAGAGCGGACCTTGCCGCTCGGCATCGGCCAGCGAAAAGGTACGAACCGAAAAGCCCCTGGCAAAACCGCCGAACTGCTCGATCAGATCCTGTGCCGGCGTTTCGAGTTCGAGCGGAAGAATGAGACCGGTCACGCAGGCGATCCTGGGCGAGCGATTGAACTGGCGCACGATTTCCTTAAGCCAGCCGGAATTGACGACGACATCATCATCGGTAATCGCCACGATCGGCGCGGTGATGTGCTCGAGGCCCGCATTATGAGCGATGGCCAGGCCCGGCGCCTGTTCGCGGAGGTAACGGACCGGCGCCTCGGCATACCGGGACGCAACCAAATCTGCCGTCTCGTCACCGCCGGGCGCACTATCGACGACCACGATATCGAAGGTCGGATAATCGAGGGCCAATAGGGACTGCAGGCAGGGATCGAGCGTGTCGGTTCTGTCTCTGGTCGCGACGAGAATTGTCACCGGAGGCTGCACCGCGAGCGGTGCGGGTGAGGGAAGACCAACCAGCCCCTCCGGCCCGAGCGCCGAAATCTGTGCGCAGCCGATCCTCAGAAGATCCTCGTTGATCGCCCCGGCAAGGTTGGCAAAGATCATCGCCGCCGCATCGGCCGGCGATCGAAGCTCGTCACCACGATCGATATTGACCACGCCGATGGATCGCCCCTTGATCCGGACGAGAAGGCTCGCGTCCCGGTCCCTCGTTTCGCTTTGGCTGTCGAACAAGGCCCTTACGGCAAGAGGTTCGGCGATGTCGATGGCCAAGAACCGCCTCGGAACAAAGCCCTGCATCCGATCGATTCCATCACGTTGTTCCCTGGCAGGCTCGCCGTTCACTTGCCGGCTCCGGCAGGGACGATCGGTTCGAACCCGGACCCGCTTTTCAGGTCAGGATGACCGCGCAGACACCAAAGGCTCCAAAGATAGCCCGCTGTCGTCACCCCAAGGCCGATGACAATGGCAAAAGCGCGCGAGAAACCTCCGAGCCGGCCACGGAAGCCATCGCTCACCCCCTCGAGAACGGCCCTCGGGAGAACCCTGAAAGCATAGCCGCGTTCATCGGCAAGGCTGCGGTCGACGCTGCTGAGCCGCGTCACGACCGCCTTCGAGAGGCCTTCATTGTAGCAGCGTGAGACGAAATAGCCGAAGGTGCAGCGGCGCGGCGCAACGACATGGCGAACCGGCAGGTCCGGAAGATAGAGGATTTTCCAGCGCGGGTCGTGATCGGCAAGTCGAATGCAGAACTCCGTTTCCTCGCAACTCCTGAGCGGGATATCGCTCAAACGGCCGATGGCGTCGTGAAACCCGCCGATGGCCGCAAAGACCTCCTGCCGGAACGACATGTTGCAGCCGAACAGATTGCGAATCGTCGCTCGTGTCGTCGGCATGCCCCGATAAGTACAGCCGACGATCCAATTGAATTCAACCGGGAACCAGTCAGGCGCTTTGTCGTCCGGCCAGGCGGGCGCAGCGCTGCCGCCGGCTGCCATGACGTCCGGATCTCTATAGGCGTCCGCAAGGACGGCAACCCAATTGGGCGGTGCCGCCGCATCGTCGTCGAGATAGGCAACAACCGCCCCGCCGGCGATCTCGGCCCCTGTGTTCCTCGCTCCGGACAACCCCTTGGAGCATGTGTTCTCGACCACATGAACGCCAAAGAATTGATCACGAGCCCAGCGCAGCAGGCGATCATTGTTGTCGACGACCACGATGATCTCGAAGGCCGGCAGGCTTTGGTCCTGCAAGCTGGCCACGGCATCCTGCAAACAGGTCCGACGTCCGAAGTCGCAGCTGCAGATGACCGCACTGATCGTCACCGGGGCGCTGGTCGACATCGCTTGTTGTTCGTTGCCGGTCATGACGCGTCAATCCGTGGATCGGGCGGTGGCGATCGACCGTCGCGGCCCCTGCCAATGGAAGCTCACGATCTCCGAGATGATGGTGCGAAGAACACGCCAGCCGTCCTTGATCGTGTTGAGGTTGCTGCTGCCGTTGATCCTTCTCGCCTCGAAACTCGGAACTTCGTAGATCTTGAGCCCGTGCTTGAGGGCCTGGATATTGATGCATGTCTCGATTTCGAAGCCATCGACATCGATGTCCAATCGATCGAGCGCTTTGGTCCAAAAGGCGTTGTAGCCATAGCAAAGATCGGAATATTGTCCGCCGAAACCGAGGCGCACCAGGCTCTTCAATCCCCAATTGCCAGCCTTGCGATACCATTCCATGTCCTTGGTGCCGCCTCCCTGAAGGAAACGGGAGCCCTTGGCGAAGTCGGCTCCTGCAAGCAGAGCGCCGACGAAAAGGATGATCTCGCCTGGATCCATCGAGCCGTCGGCATCGAGCGTGACGACAATGTCGCTGCTCGCTACCTCGAAGCCGCGCTGGAGTGCAATTCCTTTGCCGCGTCTGGGCTCGTGCAGCAACACCGCCGTCGGATAAAGTTTGCGTGCCGTGGGAATGGTATCGTCGATTGACCCTCCATCGACGATGATGACCTCACTGACGTAATTCGGAATGAGGGGAAGAACATGTTTGAGGTTATCGGCTTCGTTGAGTGTCGGAACGACGACGCTTATGGTAGGAAGCGGAAGCTCGACGTCTCGCGTCAATGGGCTCGGACAGCATTTTGACGCCGCCAAATCGGTCATTTTTGTTTCCCCCTTATATTTATGTTCTATATCTTAAGTCATATTATAGATGTGAGATATTACAAGGCGTTGATCTCCCTCAATCTGAGCGTCGGATGTTAATAAAAATTGATGCTGTGATGGAGCGCTGGACCTTCAATGGTTGAAAAGACGCCGTCTAACAGATGAGTCCCATGATCAATGCATCGTGGAGCAATCCGGGCTCACTAGCTGATCGGGCAAGTGGGGAAGTTACCGCAAGAGGTCGTTGCTGAGCCAAGTCATCGGCCGCTGGTACAATGCCGCTGCTGGTACAATAAGGTGGTGGTGCTCGGCGACGGTGTGGCCGACCGGCATCTGGCCCGTGTACCCGAGGCGAAAGGCGCTTCGACCTCTCTGTTGCATCGCCCTCCCGACGTGAAGCCGAGCACAAATGCGAGGTTGGTGAAACCTTCACCTTCGTCCCGTCTGATGCCGACGCCGTCGCCGAACATGGCAGGGACGCCGATCTTTCGGAGGGTGCTGTTGCGAGACGGGGCGCCCTTACGTCGATGATCGCGACCGGCATCGCCGGATGCCGGTCAACCGTCAACCTCGTGAAGACGTCAATCCGCACGGCTGACAACAGCGTCCGCGCAACTGTCCGTTTTTGATCCAGCGCAATGAGACACATGCGCCAAAGCGAATATGATGCTTTCCGAAATTGACCTGGACCGGTCGACGTTGACCATCGATCCAAGGAGATGACCATGTCACCCCGTCCTTTCTGGCCCCCGCTGGTTGCCGGTGTCTTGCTCGGGCTGGTGCTGCTGCTGACCTTCCTGATCACCGGCCACGGCCTTGGTGCGAGCGGCTTTTTCACGAGATTGACCGTCGCCACCGGCGGCTGGCTGGCGCCGGTGGCGACCGAAGCCAGCGCTTATCTCGGCCCCTATCTGCAAGGCAACCCGCTCTCATCCTGGATCAGCTGGGAGATCGTCGGTGTCGCCATCGGCGCCTTGGCCGGGAGCCTCACCAGCGGTCGCTTCAAGCTGGCCCTGGAGCGCGGTCCCGGCATCGGCGGCAATGAGCGCCTGATCTACGCACTGATCGGCGGCGTGCTGGTGGGCTTCGGTGCCCGTCTTGCCCGCGGCTGCACCAGCGGGCTCGGCCTCTCCGGCGGCGCCACGCTCGCGGTCGCCGCGTTCGTGTTCCTGATCGCGTTCTTCGCCGCCGGATTTCTGGTCACCCTGGCCGCGCGGAGGGTCTGGCAATGACGTTTCCTCTTTACGACAGCGGCATGATCGCCGGTCTGCTCGCCGGCGTTCTGTTCGGTTACGTGCTCGAAGGTGCCGGCTTCGGCAGCCCGCGCAAGCTGACCGCGCAATTTGCCTTGCGCGACTGGGCGGTGTTCAAGGTGATGTTCACCGCGG
Organism: uncultured Alphaproteobacteria bacterium; assembly: GCA_963787265.1. Taxonomy (GTDB): domain Bacteria; phylum Pseudomonadota; class Alphaproteobacteria; order Geminicoccales; family Geminicoccaceae; genus JANQPX01. Next base: position 63,546 of record CAWBCX010000048.1, read on the forward strand.
TGATCGTCGCGGCTGCCGGCCTCTGGCTGGCCGAAGCGGGCGGGATCATCGCGGCGAAGGCGGTGTTCGTGCCGACCTTGTTTTTCTGGGCGATCGCGCTCGGCGGTCTCCTGATCGGCGCCGGCTTCGCGCTCGGCGGCTATTGCCCCGGCACCTCGACCGTCGGTCTGTTCTCGGGCCGGGCCGATGCCCTGGTGTTCATCATCGGCATGATCCTGGGCACGGCGCTGTTCGCGGCCGCGTTCGGGCCGCTCGAAGGCCTCTACCAGGCGGCCGAGGGGCCGGGCGGGCAGACGCTGATGGACCTGATCGGCCTCCCGACCTGGGCCGTCTTAGTCGTGCTGTTGATCATGGCGGTCGGCGGCTTCGCGCTGGGCAATTGGTGCGAGCGCCGCTTTGGCGGTCCCTTGACGGCGGACGAGGTCCTTGCGGGTCTGGAGGCCGACGATCGGCGGCGGGGTGGTCACGGCCATGTCGTTGCGACTGACGCGGCGGACTGATCACCAGACGGACGTCCTCTTGAACACCAGAACAAGGCAACGAGGAGCAGCAATCATGTCGACGACACGGAAAAACCTGATGGCCGCCTTGCCGCTCGCGACCGCAACGGCGCTTGGCAGCACGATCGCCCTTGCCGGACCTTATCAGGCCCTGCCTGCCTGGCAGGTGATGGCACAGACGAACCCCTGCGGTCCCGCCAACCCTTGTACGGCGGCCAGCCCGTGCGCGCCTGCCAATCCCTGTGCGGCCGCCAACCCCTGTGCACCGGCCAAGCCGGCACCCGACGCTGCGGCGGCCAACCCCTACGACGTTGCCGCTGGCTATGCCCAGGCGCCCTACGGCGATCAGGTGAGCGAGGCGTTCACGAACTATCTGCGCGCCGCCCCCTATGTCGGCACCGCCGGAGTCGTGGCCGAGGGCGGCTTCGAGGAGGCCAAGCGGCTCGGCTACCGGACGGTGATCAACCTCAATACCGGAGACGAGGGTGCCATCGAGGAAGAGGAGCGCGTGCAGAAAGCCGGTCTCGACTATGTGTCGATCGAGGTGCCGACCGACGCGCCGACGCCGGCGCAGGTCGAGGCCTTCGCCGGCTACGTCAACGATCCCGCAACCTACCCGATCCTGGTGCACTGCATCTCGTCCAATCGGGTCGGTGCGATGTGGGCGCTCTATCGGGCCGCCAACGGCGTGCCGGGCGAGGTCGCGATCGAGGAGGGGCGCACCGTCGGCCTCAAGCCCAGTCGGGAAGCTGCGGTGCGCGCGCAACTAGGCCTGCCAGCGCTCGCCAACTGACGTCAACACAACAAAAAACGGAGGAAATCATGGCACGATCGGCACGATCATCCAGGCTTGTGGTCATCATCGCCGCAAGCAGCCTGCTTGCCGCCTGCACCAACTGGAACCCGGAAACCCAGCCCAAGCAGAGCGTCGGCACGGTGCTCGGTGCCATCGGCGGCGGCGTGCTCGGCTCGCAAATCGGCGGTGGTAGCGGCAAGCTTGCAGCGACCGCCGCCGGCACCCTCCTTGGCGCCTGGGTCGGAGGTGAGGTCGGCGCTTCACTGGACCGCGCCGATCGGCTCTATCTTCAGCAAGCGACCTACAGCGCGCTCGAATACAACCCGACCGGCACCGCCTCGACCTGGGAAAACCCGGACAGCGGTCACTACGGCTCGGTCACGCCGCTTCGCACCTACAAGACCGCAGCCGAGGATTGCCGCGAATATGAGCAGCACGTCGTCATCGAGGGCCGGGACGAAATCGGCTACGGCACCGCCTGCCGTCAAGCCGATGGTCGCTGGAAGATTATTTGAACGCGTTGTCTTGCAACGCCTTGTCGTGATGAGAAAAGGAGACGATCGATGAAAGGATTACCCCTCCTCATGGCGGTTGCCCTGGCTGGCGCCATCGGGAATACCAGCCGGGCAGCGGACGACGTCAACCCTGATGTCGCCAAGAGCCGCGAGCTGGTGCAGGCCTTCGCAAAGACCCTGAAGGGCGAGCTGCAACAGGCCATGGAAGCCGGCGGTCCGACCAACGCGATCGGCGTCTGCCAGAAGGTGGCGCCGGAAATCGCTGAGCAGCAGTCGGAGGAGAGCGGCTGGGAAGTTGGTCGCACCGCGCTTCGCCTGCGCAACCCGGCGAACGCGCCGGATGCCTGGGAACTTGCCGCCCTCGAGCAGTTCGAGGCGCGCAAGGCCGCGGGCGAAGACGTCCAGACGATGGAACGCCACGAAACGGTCAGCGAGAACGGCAAATCCATGTTCCGCTACATGAAGGCGATCCCGACGGCCGAGCTCTGCACCAGCTGCCACGGCGCCGAGCTGGCACCGGAGGTCGAGGCCAAACTCGCCGAGCTCTATCCCGATGACCAGGCCACCGGCTTCGCCGTCGGCGACATCCGGGGTGCGTTCACCCTCGAGAAACCTGTCGAGTGAGCGGCAACGTCGACCGGTTGACCCTCATCAAGGTGCCGGCTTCCAGGCTCCGCGAAGATAACGACGTCGACCGCGCGCCAACCGAACTTATCCCATGCCACGCGGTCAGGAGGATACCTCAATGGAACGGACTTCACTTACGGTGCTCGGCCTTCTCTTAGCCTTGGGCATGAGCGCCTGTGCTTCGGAAGAGCGGGATCAGGCCCTTGATCAGGATCGACTTCAGGATTGCGAGCAGGGTTCCGACTGCGATCCGGATCAGATCCGTGATCAGGACCGTGACGACGACCCTGATCAAGACCGCGATCGCGACCAGGACCGCGACGACTCCGACAGCGGCGCCGGTGATGGTAGCGGTGGGAGTGGGAGCAAGAACTAGTTCTGGCTTCTAAAGGGCGGCCTTTGCCAGCAGGTCCTAATCCATCTGGAACAAAAAAACCCGGCTCTTCCGCCACGATGGAAGAGCCGGGTTCAACCGGCACGAGGCCATAACGTCCGCCAAGCCAGCTGCTCGATGATGATCGGGCAGCGCCCGTGACCTCAGCCGAAGGTGGGGGCCGATGCCTCAAACGGGCTGGTGCCGCTGGCACCGTCGATCGGAGCGACGATTTCGGCCTTCGGCTCCGGCCGTGGCCGGCGCGACCGCAAGTGCCGCGCCGATCAATCCACCGAGCAGAACGGCAATGATCGCTTTGCCCATGATCGATGATCCTCCATCATTGCGGTGACCGTCAGGGCCGGGGCTTGGGCGTCGTGGCGACGCTCGGCGGCAGGATCGGGTAGGCGACTGTTGGCTGCTCGCCGGTCAACGCGTGCAGGAACGTGGTGATCTTGTCGACCTCTTCCGGGGTCAGATTAATGCCGAGCTGGGCCGAGCTCATCACCGCCACCGCCTGGCGCAGATCCCAGGACCGTCCGGTGTGGAAGTAAGGCGGGGTCAGCGCGATGTTGCGCAGCGTCGGCACCTTGAAGACATACTCGTCATCGACCGACTGGGTGACGTCGAACCTGCCCTTGTCGTCGACCGGCAGGAACTCGGCGCCTGGTTTCTCGACCACGCCGAACGGCTGATATTGATCGCCGCCCAGATTCATACCGCTATGGCAGCTGACGCAGCCATTGTCGATGAACAGCTGCAGACCTTCCTTCTGTTCGGCGGTCATGGCTTCCGCATCGCCCTTGAGATAGAGATCGAACGGCGCATCGGGCGTGATGAGAGTAGCCTCGAACGCGGCGATCGCATCGGTGGTGTTCTCGATGGTCACCGGCTCGGCATCGTCCGGATAGGCCTTCTTGAAAGCCTCGACGTAGCCCGGAATGGCGTTCAGCATCTCCATGGCGTGCTCGTGGGTCGTTGCCATTTCGACCGGGTTGACCAGCGGCCCGCGTGCCTGTTCCTCGAGATCGGCGGCGCGGCCGTCCCAGAACTGGGCGGTGTTGAACACCGAGTTCAGCACTGTCGGCGAGTTGCGCCCGCCCATCTGCCAGCGGTGACCGATCGACGTTTCCAGCATGTCGACGCCGCCCAGGCCGACCATGTGACAGGAGTTGCAGCTGATCGTGTGGAGACTCCGACAGGCGCGGCTCGAAATAGAGCATCTTGCCGAGCTTGACCTTCTCGGGCGTCGCTGGATTTCCTTCGAGTTCCGGCGGTTCGGTCGGGATCGGCTCGAACAGCTCGCGCGCCGAGTCCATCAGTTCGTCGGCATGAACCGGCGGAACGAGCAAAGACAAGCAGACAATCAATGATGAAGAGATCGGTTTCACTGACTTTCTCCTATGGGGCGTTTATTTGGTTTGACATCATCACGACAATGAAAAGCCAAGAGACCTGGCTTTGTTATTTCACCTGATCATAGCCTCCGGGTCGTTGATCGGGATCAATGCCGGCGCGCGCTACATATAGAATAATTCGAATATGAAACGTGATTCGTCTTTGATCGAGATCAAGGTCGAGCGCTGCTTCATATTTAAAAGTTCGAATGTGAAGGAGGATAGTCCTTGACTGGATCGAAGCCGCTCTCTGGCCGATCGATCATCAAGGCCATCGACGGGAAGCCAGTGATGCCTGAACCAGAAAACGCCGCGGTCCGGACATGGGACCCGCTCGTCCGTTTGTCCCATTGGACCATGGTGGTCACGTTCTTCATCGCTTATTTTACCGAGGAGGACCTGCTGAGCCTTCATGTCTGGGCAGGCTATGTGCTCGGCGTGGTCGTTCTGCTGCGCATCGTCTGGGGCTTCGTCGGCCCGCCGCATGCCCGTTTCACCGACTTCCTCTACCGGCCGCGCGAGGTCGTCGTCTATCTGCGCGATCTCCTGACGCTGCGTGGCAAGCGCTATCTCGGTCACAGTCCGGCCGGTGGCGCCATGGTCGTCCTGCTTCTGACGGGCATGCTGGCCACGGTCGGCAGCGGCCTCGTGCTCTACGCGATCGAGGACAATGCCGGCCCCCTCGCCGGCTGGGTAACGAGTGGACCGGCACTTTCTCAGTCCCAGCAGGCCGGCGATGACGATGATGGCGAACGCGAAGAACGTGGGGAACGCGAGCACGGTGACCGCGAAGAAGGCGGCGCGTTCTGGGAGGAGAGCCACGACGTTCTGGCCAATCTGATGCTGTTGCTGGTCATCCTGCACGTCGCCGGTGTCTTGCTGGCAAGCTACGTCCATCACGAAAACCTGGCCAGAGCCATGATTACCGGCCGAAAGCGCGCGCCCTCGGCGTGACGCGAAGGCCCAACCTCGCGCGAAGGCCCAACCTCGAAGGAACTTATCATGAAGATGCCACTGATAGCCCCGATTACCGCTCTCGCAATCGCCCTCGGGATCGCTGCGGCCGGCCCGATAAGCACGGCCCAAGCCCAGCAGGAGCAAATCTACGGCAGCCAGATGATGACCGAACGGGAGCGCAGCAAACTTCGCGACCAAATGCGCGCGGCGACCTCGAACGAGGAGCGCGAACGGATCCGCTGGGAACATCATCAAAAGATGCAGGAACGCGCCAAGGAGCGCGGCGTCACGCTGCCGAACGAGCCGCCGATGTTCGGCATGCATCAGGGACCGGGACGCGATGGCGACGGCCAAGGCCGGCTTCGCCTGCCCCAAGGTGGCGGTGGTGGCCGGCGCGGCGGCTGAACGGGACACTCCTCGAGCCCTTTGAAGGGGGATCAATTCCGGGGCAGATGACCTTATCTGCCAGCCGGTCTTCGATGACTTCGCGACTTGATAACTCGGAGAAAAATCATCGTCCGGCTGGACAAGGTCCCGTTCCCGCAATGACTGAGCGAGGAAAGGATCCACAAGCCTCGCTGGGTGTCAAGCAAGCCTTCGGCGACGAGCCCGAGCTTGTTTGCACCACGGCGGAGAATACCAACGCCGCCTGCAACCTCATGCGCGCGCCCTGTTGATTACGGGCCTCAATCTACGCGGCTGGTCGGCTTAGATTCTGACCCAACGAAGTCGGCTCCAGCCCGCCCCCCCCTCCCGACCACCCACAGGGCACGCTCGTATTGGGTGGTCGGGAGGGGGGGGGCGGGCTGGAGCCGCATGATCGGAAAATGCTCTAGTCTGTGCCCCCGTTCTCGGCCAGGCGCCAAGCTTCGTAACCGCCGGCCAGCGAGGCGACATCAAGATAACCCATGTCAAGCAGCGTCTTCGCGGCCAGCGCCGATCGGCCGCCGGTGCCGCAATACAGGATGATGGGCCGGTCCAGCGCCAAGGTATCGTTGTAGACCGGACTTTCGGGGTCGGCATGAAATTCCAGCAGGCCGCGCGGCAAATGCAGCGAATTGGGTATTGCACCGTCGCGTTCCCGCTCGACCGTCTCTCGGACATCGGCCAGAAGAGCCCCTCCTTCGTCAAGATGATAGGCGAGGTCTTGGACCGAAACCGTCTCGATGACGGCGTTGGCCTCGGCAAGCATCGTCTTGAAGCCGCGTTTCAGCATGTGGGGGTCCATCCAGTTTGTCTCGATCCTGACGTCATCATCCAGCGCTCATGACGCATGCAATACTGCAGCGCCATCTCGACCTTCTCGCGGCCTCGTACCGTCAGGCAGTCCGGACCGGGATCCGTCGCGCTTCGGCCTCGGACGTCTTGGGCAAGGTCACTTCCAGTATGCCGTTCTTCATGCTCGCGCTGATCCGCTCGCCATCGACCATTTCGGAGATGGTGAAGGAGCGTTCATACTCGCCATCCCGAAACTCGGCGTGTGTCAGCGCGAAGTCGTTGGGCGCGTGAATTTTCTTCTGCCCGGTAACCGTCAGCACTCGCTTATCCAGGGTGACATTCACCGAATCAATGGCGACGCCCGGCATCTCGAGAAGCAACGTCAGCCCGTCTTTAGTCTCGTAGATGTCCGCTCGGGCGCGAAAGACCTCGCCGCCTCGGGTCCGTTCCGTGCCTTCGCCCGAAGGCGCGCTGGTTTGCATGTTCTGTCCGATCATGATCCTGTCTCCTAGCTGCGGCTGATCGCGATACGCTTCGGCCGCTCGCCTTCGTGCCTCGGCAGCATGAGGGTAAGCACGCCGTCCTCGACCGTCGCTTCCACCTGATCCACCGCGATACTGAACGGCAAGACGATGGTTCGCCCGAAGCCGCCGTCGCCGCATTCGTGACGATGATAGGTAACATCATCCGCTGCAAGCCGCTTCCGCCGCTCGCCCTTGAGCGTCAGCGTGTCATCGTGCACCGTCACGTCGAGCTGGTCCGGCTCAACCCCCGGGATCTCCGCCTTGAGTACCGCCCCGGCTTCACCGGTCCAGATATTAATGAGGGGAAACTCCACCGATGCCGGGGGATGATGCAGACGGTTGATCTCGTCCTGCAGACGCTGAAGTTCATGAACCGGGGCAGGCCAGCCCCATCGCCGATGTGTCTCGAACGCCATTCTAGCTACTCCTTGAGCGATCGATTTTTCATGACTGCCGGCGATAGTGTCAGACCTTCCATCACCGCCAAATCCCGATCAATGCTATCTAGAGACCTCCCGATCTTGGATCCTTGATATGTGTCAAATACTGCCCGAAGCCTTTGCAACGATCGTGGCTCTTGCGTGCTGCGGCAAGGCAGCCATTCGGCCTTCCGATCTCAAGGTTTCGCTGCGCTTTCCGCCCTTGATCAACATCAATCTCCTGCCAATAACGGTTCGCTAGGCTTGAGGACGTCACGTTGAAAGAGCGAAAAGTCGGTGCGGGTTCATCACAACGATGACTCCGGCCGCTCTACCCGCCATTAGACGAGAGGTCTGCTCGACGCCATGCTGCAGCATCCCCCAAGCCTCAAATCCGCCATGACACCCTTCCCGTATGCGATCGCCCTTGAAGCGACGCTGGACGAGGCGGAACGCTTGATCGCAGAGCACAACATTCATCACCTTCCGGTAACCGACAAGCACGACATCGTCGGTATCGTAACGAGCCAGGACCTGATAGCCGCGGGACCGGGCAAGCGGCGTCGGCGCGAGTTGCGCGTGAAGGATGTCTGCGTCAACGACGTTTATCTGGTCGATCTGAACGAGCCGATCGAAAACGTCCTCCTGACGATGGCGAAAAGACACATCGGTTCCGCGATCGTAACCCGGCAGAACCGGCTGGCCGGCGTCTTCACCTGGGTCGATGCCTGTCGCTGCTTCGGCGAATATCTTCGCGCCATCATGCCGCCTGCGAACGGCGACGATGCTGCATAGAAGTCGAAGCTAATGGCGGGCCGAGGCTGGCCTCCTTGGCAATCGCCGAGGCCCCTGCTGTGGGACGCCGCTTCAGCCAACCGCTCTCATATCGGAAAAAAACCGCCCATCCGGACCGGCTTTGGCCTAGGCGCCGAAGCCGCCATCGATGGTATGCTGAGCGCCGGTGACGATGGCAGCTTCGGGGCCGACCAGATAGGCGACCAAGCCGGCGATCTCGTCCGGACGGGCGTGTCGCTTGATCGCCATGAAGGAATGCATCAAGTCCTTCATCGGCCCGTCTGCCGGGTTGAGGTCGGTATCGACCGGGCCGGGCTGGACACTGTTGACCGTGATGCCGCGCTCGCCGAAGTCGCGAGCAAGGCCGCGCACCATGCCCTGGACCGCGGATTTGGTCAGCGCATAGGCTGCACCGCCCGGAAACGGCATGCGATCACCGTTGACCGAGCCGATGATCACGATCCGCCCACCATGGAGCATGTTGCGCGCGGCTTCGACCGCGGCGTGGTAGGGTCCGCGGACATTGATGTCGATCATCCGATCAACGGCGTCAGGATCCTGCTCAAGCGGGTCACCGAGCACCGCAACACCGGCATTGACCACGAGGATGTCGAGCGGTCCCTGCTCGGCGATCACCCTGGCGACCGCCGCGCGGTCAGCGCTATCCGTCTGCACCGCGTGAGCGCCAGTCTTACTGGACAGCGTCTCGGCGGCCTCGGTCGAACCGCCATAGGTGAACACCGTCTCGGCACCGTCCTTGGCCAGCCGCTCGACGATGGCGGCACCTATGCCGCGGCTACCGCCCAGAACCAGGGCCTTCTTGTTGTCGCTAGCGGACATGGCGTTTCTCCTTGCTCAATTTAATAGTGATTACTATATAAATAGGCATGATCCAGACTGCAAGCGATAAATGTAGTGACTGCTAAAAAAATATCCAACCGTCGAGGCCGGCCACGCCGCTTCGATCTTGATCAGGCCGTAGAGACCGCGATGAATCTCTTTCACGAACACGGCTATGACGGCATCGGCGTCGCAGATCTTGCCGCGGCGATCGGCATCAACCCGCCGAGCCTCTATGCCGCCTTCGGCAGCAAGCTCGGCCTGTTCGAGCAGGCGGTGGCACGCTACCTCGCCGACGGTGGCGGCTTCATCGCCGAGGCGCTCGGCCAGTGCAAGGATGCGGAAGACGGGATCCGACGTTTGTTTCGCGCCGCCGCCGATAACTATACCGGTCAAAACGGCTGTCCGGGCTGCCTGGTCATGGACAGCACCAGGAACTGCACCGATCCCGGTGCCCGAGCGCTCACCCGCACCTGCCGCGATCAGACGCGGGCCTTCCTGATCCGGTGGCTCGTCAGCCGGGATCTGAAGGATGCCGAGCTGCTGGCCGATACCATACTGGTCGGCCTCGCTGGCCTCTCGGCGGCCGCTCGCGACGGCATGACAAGGAAGTCCCTGCGCGCTGCCGCGGAGCGATTGGCCGCGGGCTTCGCGTCCGGGCTGGAAAAGAACGCTCGATGAATGCTGCGGCGAGATGAAGCTCTTTGATCGTTAGAATTGTCAGGACAGGACGATACAGGATTATCAAAGAGGGACATCAGCGATATCGACGGTGATCCCAAGCTGACTATTTGAAAATCGTCCACGAGCCAAGTCTCCACCTGTCCCATGACGGCGAACGTTCTCGACGGCTTGGCTGCGGCCCGTGTCGAGCCCCGAACATCACGTCACCGATCATCAAGGGGAGCAGCCCTTGGCCGGCGTCTTGATCCCTCCTGACCGAAGAGCCCGATCGCCCGCCCCCTTTGCGCTTGGGTGATGTCGTCATTGCCTGGGTCTCGACAGCATCCCATCGACCTTGGCCAGCACCGCGTCGACCGACAATCGGGCGAGGTGACGGCCGCCGCTACTGCGGTCCAGGACAGCGATACCGCGCGCGATCGAGGTCAACAGTGCTGCGAGCTCGGCGCATTCGGTGTCGGTGGGCAGCTCGCCGTCGGATACCGCCTGCACGCAGCGCCGAAGCAGGAGGCCGTGCATCGTCTTAAGGCCGCTGGCGATCCGCTCGCCGATCGCTCCCTCTTGGCCAACGGGCTCCATCGCCGCCATGGTCGCCAGGCAACCCCGAGGCACGTCCTCGTCGGCAAAGCGGCGAAGCATCCGCTCGGACAGTCCCTGGATCGCCGTTCTGAAGTCCGGCGCGTCCAAGGCGCTCAGAAGTTCGCTGCCAAAGCGGTCGCCATAGCGATCGATGCATCGCAGAAAAAGCGCCTTCTTGCTCTCGAAGGTTTTGTACAGGCTCGATTTATTGAGGCCTGTCGCCTGTTCCAGATCAGCCAGAGACGTCGCTTCGTAGCCCTATTCCGAAAAAGCCATCAGCGCCGCATCGGTCGCAAGAGATCATCAAACCGAACCTGTCGCCAATCACGACGACGGTCGAACCCACTGAAGGATAGGTCATGTCGCATCTCGAAACGCTCGGACCTGATGCCACGCTGCTCGACGTTTATCGGCGCTACCCGCCACTTGCGCGCCATATGCTGGGTTTGGCGGAGGAGGCGCTCCGGATGACCGAGGCGCTGACCCGCGCCGAATGCGAGCTGCTTGGTGCCCATGTGAGCGCGCTCAACGACTGCGCCTACTGCCGGGGCATCCATGTCGAGGTGGCGCGCGCCGCGGGCATGGAGGAAGCAGCCCTCGCCGGCGTGGAGCAAGGACGCGCACCGACCTATAGGGCAAGCGCTGGCTCCCGGTTTTCGCCTATGCCGGTGCCTCGACCACCCGGCCGAATACCATCGGCCCGGCGCATATCGGTGCCCTAAAGCAAGCGGGCTGGTCGGACGATGGGATCGTGCAGGTCGCCGCGGTCACGGTGGTGTTCAACAGCCTGAACCGGCTTGCCGACGGGCTCGGCTTGAAAGCCGACGACAGCTTCTTCAAGCAGGCAGGCGAGCGTCTTGCGACCAAGGACTATGGCGGCACCGCCGACATGCTGGGGGTGCGCTGATCGGGTCGATCGAGCGCGATCAGGGAATGATCCGGTTCGCGCGCAGCTCGTTGAAATGGCGAAGGACCATCGCCTCGCTGTCCTGGACCTCGGTGAAGCCGGCCTGGCTGGCCTTGGTCGGCGCGGAGATAAAGTCGAACGCAGGCGTGAAGATGACGTTGCGGTAGCCCTGGCCGCCGAGCTGCTCGTAGCGAATCAGCCGGCTTGTGCGCCTGCGCAAGCTGACCCAGAACGGGCCTTTGTCAGCCACCATCGCCGCGAGGTTGATCTTCTGCGCCCGGACGATTGCCATAACGAAAAAATCCGCGATCGCCGGCCCCATGTCCCGCCTGCGGAAGATGTCGCCATTGGTGATCGTGAAGGGCTGATCGGCGGTCGAGAAAACGGGCGCAACCTGTTCGACGAACGGGGGCGGAGGGCCGTTTACCGTGAGGCGCTACGCCCCATGTGGGACCCCTTCAGATTTTTCGACGATTTCTTGGCAGCCTCTGAAGAGCTTGACCGATTGAAAAGTTTGGCTCCCCGGGCCGGACTCGAACCAGCGACAAAGCGGTTAACAGCCGCTCGCTCTACCAACTGAGCTACCGGGGAATAGGTGATGAAAGGGCTATAGCAGAGAGCGGCGCCTCGAAACAAGTCTAGATTGCCGAGCAATGGCATCAAAAATGGCGAGACTGCCGATGACTGGCGCCCGGGTCGCCCATGCCGTGCGGTTTTCGACCAGATCTGCCCAGGTCATGATCAACTGGAGCGTGGAGGCCGGAGGCGGAATCGAACCGCCGATAGAGGATTTGCAGTCCCCTGCATTACCACTTTGCTACCCGGCCATCGAGGGAACTTATCCAGGCTGAGCAAGACGGTCAATGTTGTGCAGCGATGACACAGCCAATTACGAATGTCGGCAGGACGATTGCCCGAACTAAATGACCAGTCTATAGTCCCGCCAACTTTCGATTCAAGATCCGAATTTCGGCTCGCGCCTGCTCGGATCTTCACCTTGGTGATCGATGCCTATGGACTATGTTCAAGCTCGGACCGCGATGGTCGACAGTCAGCTGCGAACCAACCGGATCGAAGATCCGGCGGTGCTGAGCGCCATGGCCGATACTCCTCGAGAGCTTTTTCTGCCCAAATCGCTCCATGGTGTTGCGTATGCCGATGAAGATCTTCCCCTTGCAAACGGACAGTTTCTGATCGAGCCCCTCGCGCTTGCTCGGATGTTGCAGGCAGCGTCGATCAAGCCGGAGGACGTCGTTCTGGTCGTGGGATGCGGCACCGGCTATGTTGCAGCCGTCGCATCAAAACTTGCGGCGACCGTGATCTCGATCGTGACCGATAAGGCGATGGCCGAGAGCATCCAGCCAGCCCTGGACAGGGTGGAAGCTGATAATGTCGTCACCACGATCGAAGCCGATCCGACCGCTGGTGATCCGGACCAGGCCCCTTTTGACGTGATCCTTGTCGTTGGATCGTTGCCCGAAATTCCCAAGCCATTGATCGACCAGCTTGGTGAGGATGGTCGATTGGCGATCATCGTCGCGGAAGGTCGTTTAGGCAAAGGCATCATCGCCACCAAGATCGACGATGTGTTGGCTGAACGTGTCCTTTTCGATGCCAGCATCCCCGCCCTTGCCGGCGTTGAGAGAGCAGAGGGCTTTGCCTTTTGAGCGGCGCGCCCGATGATCCAGCTCGATCGATTTCCTTGCCTTTGGAGATCCTGCCAGACGTTTTGGTGACATTTCAGCTTGAAAAGAAACCTCATACGGTCTTAGACGTCCGTGAGGCTTGGGAACTTGACATTTGCAAGCTTGAGGATTGTCTTCATATTCCGTTGGGCGATCTTGCCCGAAGGATTGATGAGCTTCCTTTGGACCGGCCGCTTGTCGTGGTCTGCCATACCGGGCGCCGTTCGTTGATGGCCACCCAATTCCTGAGAAGCGCGGGGATGGATCAGGCGACCAATCTAACAGGCGGTGTTGAAACTTGGGCCACGGATATCGATCCCTCGATGCCGCGGTACTGATGATGGACGGAAATAAAGTGACGCAGCTGCTGGAGAACGAGGTGGAAGACCCCGAGTTCAAGGGGGACCGGCGATCCATGAGCCGATATGCGATCGGTGTCGCGCTTGCTGCCGTGCTGGCGCAAGGGAATGCCGTCAGCTGCCAGGCTCAGACCCTCGAAGAAGCCCTGGTCTCGGCCTATTTGACCAACCCCGAACTCGAAGGTCAGCGCGCGGCGGTCAGAGCGACCGACGAACTCGTGCCGCTCGCTCTGACCGGATGGCGCCCGACGATCGAGGTCACCTCGAGCGCCACCATTACCGAACTCAACAGCCCAGCAGGCGATGGTCGTCTCGATACCATCGCCAACTCGCTCTCCATCGATCAGAATGTCTATGCTGGCGGCGAAACCGTCGCCAATACGCGGCGGGCGGAGCGGCTGGTCCGGTTGGAGCGGTCGAGACTTTACGCGACCGAGCAGGATGTTTTGCTCAATGCCGTCGAAGCTTACACCAGTCTGCTGAACGATCTGGCCGTGCTCGAGCTCGCCATTCAAAATGAGAATCGGCTCAAGCGGCAATTGCAGGCGACCAAAGATCGCTTCGAGGTCGGTGAAGTCACCCGTACCGATGTTGCGCAGGCCGAAGCAAGGCTTGCGGGCGCCGTCGCCGAGCGGGTTCGAGCCGCCGGCACCATCGAAGCATCGAAGGCGACCTTTCGCAATGTGATCGATATGGAACCGGTAAGTCTGATTCCGCCGAATACATTGAAAGAATTACCGCCGTCTGAGGCAGAAGCGCAACAGCTCGCAGAATCGTTCAATCCCAATATTTTGGCAGGGCAATTTAATCTTGCAGCTGCAAAAGAGGACGTGACGATTGCCGAATCAACCCTCTATCCACGTCTTTCGGTTAACGGAGAATTAACCTATACGGAAGAACCTAGCCTCTCCGTTGACTGGCAAAGTGCGGCGTCGATCGGCGCCACGCTTGCCGTTCCGATCTACCAAGGGGGCGGAGAGTATGCGCAGATTCGACTGAACAAGGAGACTGTTCGGCAGCGGCAAAGCGACTTGGAGGCTGCTTACCGTCTGGTCCGCGAAGAGGTGACAAGTTCTTGGCAAGCCCTGATGACGGCACAGTCCAGCATTCTATCCTTTACGGAGCAGGTGCGGGCCGCAGAAATCGCTCTTGATGGGTCGCGCCAGGAGGCCTTGGTTGGCCAACGGACCACGCTGGATGTTCTCGACCAGGAGAATGATCTTTTTCAAGCCGAAGTCGATCTGGTCAGTGCCCAGCGCGATGAGATCGTTGCAAGTTATCGAGTTAAGGCGGCGATCGGTGAGTTGACGGTGGAAGCTATTGAGTTGCCGGTAAGCCCTTACGATGTTGAAGCCTACTATGAGGACGTCCGCAGTCGGTGGTTCGGATTAGGGGAAAATCCAAGCGATGAGCGCCAGAGGTGATAACCTTGCCCCCAGCCAAATACGATCAAAATGCCTTTGCAGAAGATCTAAGGGCAAGACTCCCAAATGGAGAATGACGTGAGTACTCAGCCGAAAGATCAAGAGCCTTCGATGGAGGAGATTCTATCGTCCATCAGGCGAATCATCGCGGACGAGGAGACTGAGGATTCGAAGCCCGATGAAGAGCGAGAAAGGGCATCAGCCGCTGCAGAGCACAGCGAGCTTGATGCTTTGGAAATTCTTGATGATGACGACGATGATGATGCTGATGACGTCAATGATGTCCTGGAACTGACATCGGTCGTCGATGACGACGGTGGCATTGTCGAGCTCGGTGCGACGTCATCAGCACCTACCCCGCTTGAGATTGTCGAAGACCCTATCGACGACGAAGACGATATTGAAATCGACGATATGCCGACGATCGGCAATCTCATCGAAGCAGAAGTCAGCGAACCAGAGCCGGAACAGAACCTGCCGGAAATCAGCCTCAGCCCGTTGCAGGAGGATGAACCGGATCTGAACCCCGTTAACACGATGGAAGCCATTACCATTCAGGAGGATGAACCAGCCGTGAGCACGAAAAAGGCAGAGAGTGAAGCCCTTCTTTCTACAGGAACAGCCAGCACGACGACCGGCGCTTTTGCGAAGCTGTCCAAAGCTTTTCGCCCCACCCCGGTGGAAGAATCCGTTGCCGATGGCGCAGGTCGGACCGTCGAGCAATTTATCGAAGACATGGCTCGTCCCATGCTCAAGGAATGGCTCGACGAGAACATGCCAGCGATCGTTGAGCGTCTGGTGCAAAAGGAAATCCAGAAAATCGCGCGTCGCGCCGAGCTTCTCTAGTCGTCGCTGCTTTTTGCAGCGCCGACAACACACCCTCGGCCAATTCGACATCGACGACGGTCGGCACATCGTCCGTAAGCGGACGCATGTGCTGATGATGTTGTTATCGGGTCAGCAAACGACTGCGCGGTGTGCCACATCCTCAACAGGTGTGACGGCTGGTCGATATGCGGACGTCGTTTCGGCGTTGTGTCGAACGCGAGCATCGATTGCAGATGGTTCAACTAGTGCCAACGGCAGGGCCATGTAACCGACCGTTCTCGCCGCCATTATCTTGCCCGATCACCGGAATTCCCCTATAGCCCAGATCTGATGCCTGCCTGCATCGTCTTTCACATCAGATTATTGGGGTGGTTCAGCAATGCTGGACAAGACATATCAGCCTGCTGAAGTCGAGCCGAAGCACGATCGACTTTGGGAAGATGGAGACCACTTTAAGGCTAGTCCGGACCTCGATCGGACGCCTTACTGCATCATGATGCCGCCGCCCAACGTCACCGGCAGTCTCCATATGGGCCACGCGCTGACGTTCACCATTCAGGATACGCTGATCCGCTTTCATCGTATGCAGGGCAAGGCCGTTCTCTGGCAGCCGGGCAGTGATCATGCCGGCATCGCCACCCAGATCGTGGTCGAGCGTCAAATTGCACCGAAGTCCCGGCACGATCTCGGACGTGAAGCGTTTGTTGAAAAGGTCTGGGATTGGAAGGCTCAGTCCGGCGGGATGATCAATCAACAGCTGCACCGGCTCGGCGCCTCGCCCGATTGGTCGCGCGAGCGCTTTACCCTGGATGAGGGCCTTTCCGGTGCCGTTCGCAAAGTTTTCGTCGATCTCTACCGCGAGGGCCTGATCTATAAGGACAAGCGGCTGGTCAATTGGGACTGCACGCTGCAAAGCGCAATTTCCGATCTCGAAGTCGATCAGCATGAAGTCGAGGGTCATCTCTGGTACATTCGCTACCCGATCAAGGGCGATGCCGGCCGAACCGTCACGGTCGCGACCACCAGGCCAGAGACCATGCTCGGCGACAGCGGCATTGCCGTTCATCCCGATGACGATCGCTACAAGAATCTCGTCGGCCGGCATGCGGTGCTGCCGCTTGTCGGGCGCGATCTGCCGATCGTTGCCGATGACTATTCTGACCCCGAGAAGGGATCCGGTGCGGTCAAGATGACGCCCGGACACGACTTCAATGACTTCGACGTCGGCCGCCGCCATGATCTCGAACTCATCAACATTCTGGATACCGAAGGCAGGCTCAACGAGCTTGTGCCTGAGGCCTATCGCGGCATGGATCGGTTCGAGGCCAGAAAGAAAATTGTCGCTGATCTCGAAGCGGAAGGGCTGATCGAAAAGGTCGAGCCGATCAAACATGCCGTGCCCTTCAGCGAGCGCTCCGGCACCCCGATCGAGCCCTTTCTTTCCGATCAATGGTACGCCGATGCCAAGACGCTGGCGAAGGACGCCATCGCAGCTGTCGAGGATGGGCGGACCCGGTTCGTACCAAAGCAGTATGAAAATGTCTATTTCGAGTGGATGCGCAATATCCAGCCATGGTGCATTTCCCGTCAGCTCTGGTGGGGGCATCAGATCCCGGCATGGTATGGACCTGATGGCGAGGTCTTCGTTGCCATGGATCAGAGCGATGCGGAAGCGCAGGCAGCAGGGCATTACGGCAACCAGGTCGAGCTGATCCGTGACGAGGATGTTCTCGACACCTGGTTCTCCTCCGGTCTCTGGGCCTTCTCCACGCTTGGCTGGCCCGAGAAGACGGCGGAGCTCGAGCGCTTCTATCCGACCAGCGTGCTGGTCACCGGCTTCGACATCATCTTCTTCTGGGTTGCCCGAATGATGATGCTCGGCATGAAGTTCATGGGCGATGTGCCGTTTCACGATATCTACATCCACGGTCTGGTCCGCGACGAGCGCGGCCAGAAGATGTCGAAATCAAAGGGAAACGTCATCGATCCCCTGGATCTCATCGAGAAGTACGGCGCTGATGCCTTGCGGTTCACGATCCTGGCCAGCACCGGCCAGGGGCGCGATATCAAGTTCGGCGAAAGCCGGGTGCAAGGCTACCGAAATTTCGCGACCAAGCTTTGGAACGCGGCTCGCTTCTGCGAGATGAACAGCTGCGATCTTGGCCCGGACTTCGATCCGGCAAGTGTCAACAATATCGTCAATCGCTGGATCGTCGGCAAGCTCAGCCGGACAAGTCGCCAGACCCGGGAGGCGATCTCCGCCTATCGCTTCAACGAAGCGGCCAGCACGCTCTACCAGTTCACCTGGAACGAGTTCTGCGACTGGTATCTCGAACTGGCCAAGCCCATGCTGCTTGGTGACGACGAGGTGGTGAAGGAGGAGACCCGTAAAACCGCCGGCTGGGTTCTCGCAAAGATGCTGCATCTCCTGCATCCGGCAACACCTTTTGTCACCGAGGAGCTTTGGCAGCGCCGCTACGGTTCACCCGGCGGTCCGCTGATCTCGGCCGCATGGCCGGAGCTTGGCCCGGAACTGGTTGACACCGAAGCCGAGAGCGAGATCGATTGGCTGGTGCGGACGATTGGCGCCCTTCGTGCCGCACGCAACGAGATCGGCGTGCCTCCTTCTGCCAAGCTGCCGCTCTTGGTCCACGATGCCAATGAGGCAACAAGGTCGCGTCTCGATCGTCATCAAGCCGCTTTTGAGCGTCTTGCTCGCCTCGCCTCCGTCAGACCGGCGGAGCACGCGATCGAGAAAGGATCGCTGCAGGTGGTTGTCGATGAAGCGATCTATGCCCTGCCGTTGGCGGACGTCATCGATCTCGATCAGGAACGCCAGCGCCTCGAGAAGGAAACGGCGAAAGCGGCCGCCGATCTTGGAAAGATCGACAAGAAGCTGGGCAACCCGCAATTTCTCGACCGGGCCCCGGCCGAGGTGATCGAGGAACAACGCTCGCGCCGTGCCGACATCGAGCAGAACATGGAAAAACTGAAAGCGGCCCTTGGCCGTATCATCGATTGATCTTTGACATGGGTCGGCCCCTGCCCTTCCCTATCTCCTCTCCGCCGAGATCTGCCCGATCGGATCATGGGACGGGGTGGAGGTCGGTCCGCCATCATCGAACTTGAGGAGAGAAAGACGGTGCTGGATTGTTTCGTCGCTGAGCAAAGCGACCTTGCCACAACCCCGATCTCGGTCGTCAAAGCCACCGACGTCGCCACTTGGCAGAAGAACCAACCGGCCGTTACCCAGGCCTGGCTGGAGAGCACCGGATTTCGTGCCAAGGCAAGAATGAACGCCCTCATCCCTGGCGCCGACGGCAAGCTTGCGGGTGCCGTCATGGTCGGGAATGATCCTCTTGAGCTTTGGGATTTTGCCGGTCTTGGGCAAGCTTTGCCAAAGGGTGACTGGCGGTTGCCGGACGACCTGGAGAGGAGCGCACGCGGCAGGGCGATCCTTGGCTGGGCGCTCGCTGCCTATCAATTCAATCGCTACAAGAAGCGGGAGGCCGATGGGCCGAGACGGCTGGTGATCGGCCAGGATGATCAAAGCCGTGAAGCGCAGATCCTCGCTGAGGCGATCTATCTTGGCCGGGATCTGGTCAATACGCCCGCCAATGACATGGGACCGGCGGAACTCGAAGCGGCCGGCCGCGAGGTGGCCGGACGGTTCGGTGCCAATGTCACGAACGATCGAGGGCGACGCACTTCTCGATGAGAATTTCCCGGCAATCCACACTGTCGGTCGGGCCAGCGACCGCGCACCCCGCCTGATCGATCTCATCTGGGGCGACGTGGATGCGCCGAAGCTGACCCTTGTTGGCAAAGGGGTTTGCTTCGATACCGGCGGGCTCGATCTCAAGCCGGCCGCAGGCATGGCGTTGATGAAAAAGGATTTGGGGGGAGCGGCGACGACGCTCGCAACAGCGCAGGCCGTGATGGCGTTGGGCCTCCCCGTTCGTCTTCGCCTGTTGATTGGTGCCGTCGAAAACAGCGTCAGCGGCAATGCGTTTCGGCCGGGCGACGTGATCCGGACGCGCAAAGGTCTGAGCGTGGAGATCGGCAACACCGATGCCGAGGGGCGTTTGGTGCTGGCCGATCTTTTGGCCCTCGCCGATGATGAGAAGCCGGATCTGATGATCGATTGCGCCACGCTTACCGGAGCCGCCCGCGTCGCTCTGGGGGCCGATCTCCCGGCCCTTTTCACCGCGGACGACCAGCTGGCCTCGGACATGCTCGCTGCCGGCATCGCGGTCGAGGATCCGCTTTGGCGCCTGCCGCTTCATCAGCCCTATCGCGAGATCATCGATAGCCCGATCGCCGATATCAACAATGCCGGTGCGGGCGGCATGGCAGGCACGATCACGGCCGCCCTCTTCTTGAAGGATTTCGTCACCGCAACCAAGAGCTGGGCCCATCTCGACATTTACGGCTGGACGCCAAGCTCCAAACCCGGACGTCCCAAAGGCGGCGAAGCGACGGCACTTCGTGCTTTAATCGCTGCCATCAAAACCCGCTTGGCAAAAGACGCCTGAGCGCTAAGCGGACAGATGCACCAGCACCAGGCTTTTTCCCGGAGCGCCTATAAAGCGTTCTTCGACCTGCCCACCCGGTGGATGGACAATGACATCTACGGTCATGTCAACAACGTCCATTACTACAGCTTTTTTGATACCGCGATCGCTCACTACCTGATCCAGGAAGGCGGGCTTGATCCGAAGAACAGCTCGATCATCGGTTTTTGCATCGAGAGCAGTTGTCGCTACCGGAAACCGATCAGCTTTCCCGAGCCGATTACCGCTGGCATGCGTGTGGCGAAGCTCGGCCGCACAAGTGTTCGTTACGATGTCGGTCTGTTTCGGAGCGATGATCAGGACACCGCGGCGGACGGCTATTTCGTCCATGTGTTCGTCGATCGCGAACGGAAACGCCGAGCCCGTTCCGCCAACGTTGCGGGAGGCCCTCGTCGAGGATCGTCGCTCCAGCGGATTGATGTGCGTCTCCAGATCGCTCAGCTTGCCTAACGCCGCCACGGCATCGCTAGATTACGCCCCATGACCATCGGTTGACGCCGAAATGTGCATCGGAGCAAAGTGTTGGACGAGACCAGAGCACGGCTCAAAATCAATCTGTCTCAAGGCGAATTCGAGGTCGAAGGCAGCGAAGCCTTTGTCGAACGCTATGCCGAGCGGATCGATGCCTTGTTCGACAATCTCCATCACGGAAAGCTCAGCGAGCAGCCTGCCCTCCAGCGACCGTTACGGCAGAACCTGCCGAGCCCAATGGCCAGGGTACTCTGGATACACCCGGTCATATCGGCGAATGGCTCGAACATCTGCCACGTTCGTCGACCGACGTCGATCGCATGCTGCTCGCCGGCTATTTCGCCCAGCTTCGAAGCGGCGATCAATCCTTTGGCACGGGCGAAGCCAACACGCTCCTGACCGATCAGGGCATCAAGGTCGGCAACCCTTCCCAATGCGTGAAGCAGAACCTGGTAGCCAAACGCGTGTTCCGCCACCAGCGCCGCTACCGTGTCTCGCAAACCGGGCTCGACCAGCTACGCCAGTTGCTGGGCCCCGATCTTCAAGACCTAGGCTCGTGGCGGGTCGGCCGTTCTTTGTCGCCGGTGGAGCTCGAAGCTGCGCGCGCTGCGCTTGATACGGGAGATCGTTGCGCAGGTGGCGCAGGTACGGCAATGGCGACGGCGGCAGCACGCTGGAGGCCAAGGTGTTGGACGCGATCGAGACGGTACCGCGCGAAAAGTTCGTGCCGATGATGGAGCAGGCCGATGCCTATGCCAACCACCGCTTGCCGATCGGTCATCGACAGACCATCTCGCAGCCGCTGATCGTCGCCTATATGACCCATCATCTTCGCCTCGATCCGTGCAGCAGGGTTCTGGAGATCGGCACCGGCTCCGGTTATCAGACCGCCGTTCTCGCAGAGCTCGCGGACGAGGTCGTCACCATCGAGAATGTCGCAGCCTGGCCGCCGAGGCCAAAACCAGGCTTGCCGATCTTGGCTATCGCAACATTCGTTTCGTCGAGGTGATGGTCGGGCGGGCTGTCCGAACGAGGCGCCTTTCGATCGCATCATCGTCACCGCTGCGGCCGAGGCGATGCCGCCGGCACTCCTGGAGCAGCTGAAACCGAAAGGTCGCCTGGTTCTCCCGATGGGCGATGAAAGCGGGCAGCATTTGTTTCTGGTCACCAAGGACGAGGATGGGCATGCCCGGAAACGGCGGCTTTTCCCCGTCGGCTTCGTTCCGCTCACCCATGGCCGAAGAGCTGAGGAATAGCCACTTGATCAGCCACAATCGGGCGGCTAATGTGATATCCATGTTGATGTTCCACCATAGCGGTACTTCGCGAATTAGCCGCCCGGCCTCCGTTCGAGGTCGGGACCGTGTTGTTCGCCTAGTCAAGTCTGTTGTTGTGGAGTGTCATCATGTCGTGCGTCGGAACGCCGTCCAGCCGATAGGGCTGTTGCCCCTTTACCGTCGACAGTCCAAAGCGGGTCCATTGCTTTTCGATCAATGCGGAAGCCGATCCTTCGGTCCTTGCCGCGCATTCTCGATATCGTCACGATGTTCGATCGGATCCCGGAGCAATGTCACAGTTCCAGGCTTGATCATGCAGAGGGGCGGCCGCTGATGATCGACCTGCAAATCGCCGGTCTTTCCGACGGTGATGTCCATATGATCGAGAAAAAGCTGGAACGCATGGTGTTCGTTACCCAAATATTGACTTCGGAGAAGCGTCAGGCGGCAGCCTGATCTGCATGGTTTGGGCGATGGTGCAGAGGATGCAGTTGCCAAGAGGCTGCCTGGCCACGACGCACCGTGACTGGATAGGATCGTTGGATGCTCGTTGTTCGATGGCTTTTCGCCGGGTTTTTGACCTTTGGCGGCTTTGGCTTCCTCGGGATGAGCGAGGTGTCGGCTGCCACCGAACCTTGCGACCGCTTGTTCGTGCCCGAAGGCTATGAGCTCACCTGTACGGTCGAGCGTTTGCCAGGGGATGATTCCTGGGAGGCCTCGGTTCATCCCCTTGATGGGGCCTTTGCCGGGCTAAGCGACCTCAAGCTTAAGCCGGTCGACCAGACGGTGCTCGATCCGGAGGATTGGCTGCGAAAGCAGGTCAAGATCGATGTGACCGGGCTCGAACAGGCGCTTACGACGTTTCTCGATGACGAAGACAATCCGTTTTCGGATCAAAGCTGGTGGCAATCGCTGCAAGGTCTGAAGGACGTGGTGCATTCGCTCTCGGACCTTCCCCTCGATTCTTGTGACGCACCGCATGAGAATGCCGAGGACGCCAGCTGGAAAATCGACTGCGACTGGGGGATCGGCTCGCTTCGCCAATACCTCACCGTCTATCTGGTGGAGCGGGAGGGGCAGTATTATACGCTCAAAGTCCAGGCCATGAACGAGCGCCGCTATCGTCATCTTCTGGCGATCGCCAACTCGTTCTGAGCGACCACGGCGTGGTCTTCGGGGCAAGTTGACCGCTTGAACCTTGATGATCATTTTCTTTCGCTCGAGGGGAAAACGTTGAAGACATGCCGCTAAAGCTTTTTCTGACCAAACGAAGCCGGCTCCGGGCCGGAGCCGTATGATCGGAAACTGCTCTAAAGCCGTGGCGTCCAGGTCGATCGGGCGCCTGCCCACCAGGATTGCCAGGCCTTGAGATCATAGGCGTGACGTTGATCGGTGATGGCGCTCAGCGCGCCGATGACGTCGCCTCTCAGCCAAAGAGGATCATCTTTTCGTTGAAGGCGATCGATCAGGAGATCAATGGTCGAGCTGTCATCCTGTCGCGTGCTGGCGACAGCCCAAAGAGCAAATGGAAGCGTGTGTCGATGGCTGTCGAGAAGCGCGTAAATCTGGTGAAGTCGTGATGGCCAGCGGTGTTGGTTGCTCTGATCAGCCGGCGGGAGGGACGTAGTCCCGACCAGAGGCTGATCAGAGCAAGCGACGGCCGTGTTTCTGGTCTTTCACGTTCATCTCTGTGTGTTGCCCCGACGGACTGACAGTTTGGTGGCCGGCGCGGTAGGACCTGTCTTCAACCAAGGCAGGCACGGCGCCGATCCTAAGAACGTGGCGGTTCACATCGACGCCGTGCCCGACACCGTGCGGGGCACGAATGCGGAGCAACTATCGCGCTCGGGAGGGCGTGCGTCTACAGCATGAGCCGGTGCATGCGCATGGCAGACGGCTGCCAGGCCGACTGTTTCTTTGTCTGGCCTGCCGGGTGCAGGTGCTGATCTGCAGCCATTGCGATCGCGGCCATGTCTATTGCGCCAAGGGCTGCGCCCAAAAGGCGCGTCGCCGATCGTTGCGTGCGGCCGGCCGGCGGTATCAGACCAGCCGCCGCGGGCGGATCAAACATGCCGAACGCGCTCGCCGATACCGGGCGCGCCAAAATACAGTGACGCATCAGGGTTCACCGCCGGGCCGAGCAGAGGCACAGCTGACCGAGACCTCGACAGCGATCGCGATGGACGAGGCGACGACGGTGACGTCATGCCGGCAGCGCTGGCATTGTCATCGCTGTGGCCATCCTTGCCCGGATCTTGTCCGCCTTGATTTTTTGCAGCGCTGCCGAGGCCCCTGGAACAACCGAAGAGGGTCTCGTCGTGACCATTTCCCCTGAGCTCGAGGCGCAGATCCTGCGCTACCACCATGTCGAGAAGTGGCCGGTCGGTACGATCGCCAGGCAGTTGCGGGTGCATCACAACACCGTGTCGCGCGTCCTGGCCCAGGCCGGCCTGCCGAGGATTGACCACCATCAAAGGCCATCCAAGGCCGATCCCTTCCTGCCGTTCATTCGCGCGACCCTGGAGCGGTTCCCGACGCTGACCGCCAGCCGGCTCCATGCCATGGTGCGGGAACGCGGCTACAGCGGCGGCGCCGACCACTTCCGTCACATCGTCGCCTGCCATCGACCGCGGCCGCAGGCAGAAGCCTATCTGCGCCTGCGCACCCTTGCCGGCGAGCAGGCGCAGGTCGACTGGGGGCACTTCGGCCATCTCATCATTGGCCGGGCACGACGGCCGCTGATGGCCTTCGTCATGGTGGCCAGCTACTCCCGCCAGATCTTCCTCTGCTTCTTCCTCGACGCCCGCATGGAGAATTTTCTGCGCGGTCATCTGACAGCGTTCAGCGCATGGCAAGGCGTGCCCAGGGTCATTTTGTACGACAACCTGAAGAGCGCGGTGCTCGAACGCCGCGGCGACGCCATCCGCTTCCATCCCACCTTGCTCGACTTCGCCGGGCACTACCGCTACGAGCCACGACCGGTGGCCGTTGCCCGCGGCAACGAGAAGGGCCGGGTCGAACGCGCCATCCGCTATGTCCGCGACAACTTCTTCGCGGCGCAAAGCTTCGCCGATCTCGATGATCTCAACGCAAAGGCCGAGGCCTGGTGTCAGGGTCCGGCCGCCGATCGGCGCTGTCCGGAAGATCCAGACTTGAGCGTCCGCAGTGCCTTCGCCGAGGAAGCGCCGCGATCGTTGACGCTGCCGGACAATCCCTATCC
>CAWBCX010000049.1:0-115351 GCA_963787265.1 uncultured Alphaproteobacteria bacterium
TAACTTGAACACCTTGTTTTGAAAAACCTCGTTTTTTCAACAAGTTGTACGCGCGGCGCGTTTTGTTAGCACCACAGATTGACGGTTTGGAGCTTTAGGATTGGGCGGAGCGGATGTTTTTTGGAAGCGCGATGCCGTCAGCTTTGAAGATGGGGCCGATGGCGCCTTGTGTCTGAGTTCGCAGGATGATGGGATCGCCGTTGTGCTGGATGGTGATCTCTTGCAAACGATCGAGGTCGCGGAGGGTAGGCGATCGACAATCGGCAAGAGCACGCGCACATCCACCGTGTTGCCCGGCATCATTTCCGAGCAGATCGGACGGCCATCATTGTCGATGACCGCGGCCAGGATCGTCTGCTTCAGATCGGGCCGCTTGTCCTTCGAATGCCCATGCTGGCCAAGTGCCTCCCCGCCTTCACCCTCGAACGACAAAGAGGTGGTGTCCATGAAAACGACGGAAAGATCGGTGAACAGATCGCGGCGCCGGGCAAACAGCCGCTCCTCGATCTCGTCCTTGGTGGTGCGCGGTGAAAACGGCGTTGCATCCGCCTGATCGGCTTCATCGAGTTCCTCGCCCAGCCACGCCATGGCGCGGTAGAAATGATGCAGCGCCAAGCCCTCGACGTCGGGGATCGCATAATCGGCGAGCCACGTCGCGCAGGATCGATCGGATCCGGAGACCATGATCCGATGCAGGACTGTGGCGAACACGGCCCGTTCCACCGAGAAGTCGAAGCCGCGGTCTTTGAGCATCTCATCAAGGACCGCCGAGCAGCCCGTCTCTTCCCACAAGCGCCCAAACAGCAAGGGCGCGCCGACCCGCCGGCTGCAAAGCGCCTCAAGCTCGCTCGCTGAAAGCTGCCCGGCTTCGGGCTTGCCCCGAACCTCCACGGTCGCGGCAAACCGCGCGATCGACGCCGCCAGCCGCTCCAGCCCGCCATTGGCCAGCACGACATCCTTGCGGCCCAAATTCTTGATGATCCGCTGCTTGGTCCGCTTCCCCTCGCGCACGGTCTCCACGAGGTACAGGTAGCTGTAACCCTTGATCTTCTTCTCGCGCACAAACATGCGCCGTTAGCATCAAAAAGAAAGAGAATTGTCAAGCAAAAACAGAAGCTACATCGTATTATTTAGCACCACAACCGAATTTGCACCCAGAACCACCATCAACAATTTCAAAAGCTTACGGCAAATGTTCTTCTTTTGTCCAAAACTCACTGTTCAACTTGGGCCGAACTTGACTTGGTTTTCGCTCAAGCTGCTTGTCGAACGGTCTCGGTAAGCGATGCGTCAATCGCCTGGCCGAGACGTGTCACAATGGCTTCAAGTTCGGCATCTGTGACGATAAAGGGCGGTGCCAGGAGCAGATGGTCTCCTTGACGACCGTCCAGCGTTCCTCCCATCGGGTAACATATCAATCCCCGTGCCATCGCTTCAGCCTTGATGGATGCATGCAGTTTGCGTTCGGGCGGAAACGGCCTCTTCGTGGTTCGATCAGCGACGAACTCCAGTCCCCAGAAGAGGCCGCGGCCACGAATATCTCCGACCGCTGGATGATCGCCGAATTGCTTTCTCAATAGACCCTCGAGCCTGGCACCCTGCTGTTTGACCCTTGCCACAAGCTCATCGTCGACAATCGTCTGTTGCACGGCAAGAGCGGCCGCACAGGCCGTTGGGTGTCCGAGATAGGTGTGCCCATGTTGAAAAAAGCCGCTGCCGCGTTCGATTACTTGAACGATCGTGGTGGAGACCAAGGTTGCACCGATCGGCTGGTATCCACCACCTAGTCCCTTGGCGATCGTAATGATATCGGGACGAACACTGTCCTGCTCGCAAGCGAACAAGCTGCCGGTCCGGCCCATGCCGCACATGACTTCATCGAGGATCAAAAGAATACCATGACGATCGCAGACTGCGCGGATCGCCTCGAAATAGCCCGGTACAGAGGGCACGGCACCTAATGTTGCGCCAACGACCGGTTCAGCCACAAAGCCGATTACTTTGTCGCCGCCAAGATTGACGATCGCCATCTCCAGTTCGGCCGCAAGTCGGGTGACATAGGCCTCATCCGATTCGTGCAAGAGGCGGTCGCGATAGGCGTAGCAAGGGCTGACATGAGACACGTCGTTCAGGAGCGGTTCGAATTGCTGCCGGCGCCAAGCGTTGCCGCCGATGGCAAGGGCGCCGAGTGTGTTGCCATGATAGCTCTGGCGCCGAGCGATGAAATGCCGCCTTTCAGGCTGCCCTATCTCCAGAAAATATTGACGTGCGAGTTTGAGGGCCGCTTCGATTGCCTCGGATCCGCCTGAGACGAAGTAAACTTGGTCGATTCCTTCCGGGGCGTAACGAATGAGATGATCGGCCAACGCTTCTGCAGGTTCTGATGTGAAGAAGCCGGTGTGGGCATAGGCCAGATGATCGAGTTGCGCCTTGATCGCTTCGATCACCCGGGGATGACGATGTCCAAGACACGAAACGGCGGCACCGCCTGAGGCATCGAGATATCGTTTACCGTCACGATCAACAATCTCGATGCCATCGCCATCGACGGCGACAGGATAGGCATGCCGGAGTTGGCGGTGGAAAACGTGGGTCATGATTAGGAACGTCCTTTTTGATTAGATCGAGAGAATGTCGCCTATCAGACGGAGGGTGCTGGATCGGCTGATGAATAAGGCTTCGGTGCGCGTAGCCCCACACCTTCCAACGGAATGACGTCATCATCAACCCGCTCCCAGTCAACCCAAGGACACTTTCGCATGGAGGGCAGTGGGCTGGATCGGTCTGTTCGAAACATGCCTTTGCGCTCAAGCTCGTCTCCCGCTGATCAAGCCGCCAAATCCGAACTCGAAGCCTCGATCTTATCGTTCGACGTTTCTTCAAGCGCGAGACATGCATCTTTTGCAACTTCCGTCATTGCGCTGGCTAACCATTGATCTGACAATATGCCCAGACGGTTAACCCCATCTGGCCTGCAATCGTACACGAGACGATCCTCATAGCCGCTAAGCCAAAGGGCTTCGGGATTACGGACGGCGATGATCAGCCCGCCTTGGAGATCATCTCTTGAGGGCGAACGATGGCATTTGAAGAAGATCAGCCCGCGTCTCACTGGTGACCAGGATGTATTGGTTTTTGGTGAACTGCCTATGTCGCCTGGATCATCGGTCATGCCGACGATTTCGGTCTTGCCATGTTCGGCGGACATGACGAAGCGCGACCGTGCAGCATCCGAGAGCCCCTTCATCGCCTCGTTGTGGATCTG
The DNA here is from genome assembly GCA_963787265.1 of uncultured Alphaproteobacteria bacterium. Lineage (GTDB taxonomy): Bacteria > Pseudomonadota > Alphaproteobacteria > Geminicoccales > Geminicoccaceae > JANQPX01. The sequence goes on from CAWBCX010000049.1 coordinate 3,266, forward strand.
CCAGGCCCGCTCCAACGGTACGGAGAATGCACGATGCCCCTGGATCTCCCGGCATTGAAAGACGTATTTGGACTTGATACCGGCTTGGCGGAGTTCCTGATGCAGGAGATGGAGTGCTTGAGCATCGTCGTTGACCCGGTCGATCATCGGTGTTTGATTTTCGATACTCACGAAGCCGAGAGAAAGAAGGCCACGCACGGCGTGTTCGACGGGTTTCAGCCATTTAAAGCGGTGGTCGCCTTCGCGATAATGACCCTTCTCATCCCGCTCCAGGAATTCATCCGGATGTGAGAAATGGGATACCACATTGATATGAACGTCGGGATAGCGTTCGTGGAACACGCGTAGCGTGTTTAAGAACTCATGGTCGAAACGTTCCGGTCTGAAGGCAATCTCCTTGGTGCCTATACGCACCATTTTGACACCGGCCTGACCCGAGGCTTCAAGATAGCAATAGAGCTTGGCATTGCTCATCACCATAGGATCGCCGCCGGAAAGCAGCACTTCGCGAATTGAAAAACGGCGACGGCCCGTTTCCGGGTCGACGCCGCCGTTCTCGGCGAGCGTTCGATTAAAAGTTACGACGTAATCGCGAAGCTCTTCGGGACGAACCCATCCCTTGCCGGTCGCTCGGTTGAAGAGATCGAGCCGGTAGCAGTAGCGGCAATGGGCGGAGCAGGCGAAAGCGGCATAGCCGAGCACGATTTCATCGTACTTGTGCAAGAGCTTGCCATCCAAAGCACCCGGTGTGTACTTCATCTGATTGGACGGATCGGCCTCCCCGGCAAGATCAACGGTTTCGTTCAGCCGCGGCATGATCAGGGCGAGGATCGCTTTGCTTGGCGGCATCGGGGGCAGAAGCTCGACACCATCAGCGTCCTTAAGTCCATCGCCGGTTGCCAGGGCGTGATAATGGGGGTTGATGCCGAACATCATTCGCCCATCGACGCCTTCTCTGCCCATGGCGGCAATCTCGTCCGGCTCGAAGATCTGCTCCAGATAATCACGCACTTTTGACCGTTCAAAACGGCCCCGAACGATGGTCAACGCCTTGAGATTTGTCTTGCCTATGCTCGTTGGCGCGATGATAGGTTCACCTGACACGTTGCTACCTTCCCTCTTCCATCAATTAAAAGTAGTCTTCATCTATAGAATTAGTTTTTTTGATTGACAAATAGTTAATGAGTAAAAAGTTTTTACAGCATAAAAATTTCTTTTATTTGGATAAGAAAGAAAAAATATGAAAAATTATTTTACAATCATCGACAATGCCGTGGGATTTCATTTTCAATGCCGAGCAAATTGCGATTGTCAGCCGCGCGCCTGCTGAGCGAGTTGCAAGGAGGGGGCGAACGCGGTACCAGACGGGTCGTCAGCAAGGGAGATTACGTCATGGTCGGCCGTCTGGTGCGTCGTGCTTTGTTATCCGTTTGGGACAAGAGGGGTGTGATCGAGTTTGCCCAGGGACTGGCAACGCGGGGCGTCGAACTCGTGTCGACCGGCGGGACGGCGCGTGCCCTTCGGGAAGCCGGGCTCGACGTGATTGAGGTCGCCGACGTGACCGGAGCGCCGGAAATCTTGGATGGCCGCGTCAAAACGTTGCACCCGGCAATTCATGGCGGGCTGCTGGCAAGGCGGGACCTCATCGAACATATGGGCACGCTCGCTGAGCAGAAGATCGAGCCGATCGACATGCTGGTAGTCAATCTTTATCCGTTCGAGGCAACGATCGAGTCTGGAGCGGGCTATGATGAAGCGGTGGAGATGATCGATATCGGTGGCCCGGCGATGATTCGGGCTGCTGCGAAGAATCATGAAAGCGTCACGGTGGTGACCGATCCCAATGACTATCAAAAGGTGTTGGCAGCGCTCCAGGCGGGGGAGAAGGCGGTCGAGTTCCGACGGGCCCTTGCTGCTAAAGCCTTTGCACGAACGGCGGCTTATGATGCTGCTATCGCTGCGTGGTTCGCTGAACAGCAAGAGGAGTTGCTGCCGGAACATCTGACGGTGGCAGCGAGACGCAAGCAAATCACCCGCTATGGCGAAAACCCGCATCAAAAAGCAGCTTTTTACAGGATGGGCGACGCGCGGGCGGGCGTGGCAACGGCTGAGCAGATCCAGGGTAAGGAGCTGAGCTACAATAATATTGCCGATGCTGATGCAGCGTTGGAACTCGTCGCAGAATTCGAGGCGCCGGCGATTGCCATCATCAAACATGCCAATCCTTCCGGTGTCGCTTTAGGCGCAGATCTCGCAGCAGCGTATGAAAAGGCGTTCACGTGTGATCCGGTGAGCGCCTTTGGCGGAATCGTCGCGGCCAATCGGCCTTTGGATCGCGCTGTTGCCGAAGCGATCGCCAACGTCTTTACCGAAGTTGTCATAGCGCCAGGCGCCGATGATGAGGCCCGCGACATTCTCTCCGCCAAAATCAATCTTCGCCTGTTGCTGATCGATGGGATGCCGGCACCCACAGAGACCGGACTGTTGATCCGTTCGGTCGCTGGCGGCCTTCTTGTTCAGGAGCGGGATCATGCGGGAGCGGCGACGCTGGAACTTGAGACGGTAACCAAACGGGCGCCGGACGACCAGCAGATGGCTGATCTCCGCTTTGCCTTTACCGTTGCGAAACACGTGAAGTCGAATGCGATCGTGTTTGCCCGCAATGGTGCGACAGTTGGCATCGGCGCCGGACAGATGAGCCGCTTGGACTCGGTCAGAATTGCGACCGAGAAAGCCAAAGACGCCGCTTTAGCAGCGGGCGAGGCCGAGACTTTGACTAAAGGCAGCGTGGTCGCCTCTGATGCTTTTTTTCCGTTTGCTGATGGGATCGAAGCGGCGCTCCGCGCCGGTGCGATCGCTGTCATTCAGCCAGGTGGCAGTGTGCGTGATGATGAGATTGTGGCGGCAGCCGATCGGGCTGGTGCGGCCATGGTTTTCACCAGCCGCCGACATTTCCGCCATTGAGTTCTCGCAGACTTCGACCCCTGGTAAAAAGGGGGGAAGGTCCGAGGCCTCATGGGTCAAGAACGTCCTTATCAAGACCGGGTTAAAAAGCGGACAAGCGCAGTTCAGCTGATTTCTACCGTCTTCGCAAAAAGATATCGACGGCCGATTTCTGCTACATCATCTGCGCGAAGGACAGGCTGCATAATGAGTCTCACTTTGCGAACTGTTCTAAGATTTCGATCGTTTCTGCTCAATATGCCCCCGTGATAAATCTAGATAAATCATATAGTTAAAAAAGCTGCCGCTTTTGGCATGCTCCTTGTAACTCTTCTGGCAGGTGGGCCGGCATCTCCCCGGACGTGGGTCGAAAGTCGGTGTCCTCTGAGAGAAATCTCAGCCTTGATCTCAAGGGTTAGGAGCAACCGATGACATGCCCCACGTTGATGCCAAAGCCAACCACCCGTCGGTGCCATGACCCCGCGTGGCATCGCAAGTGATAACCAGCCGGCCGGCGGCACTCCCCGCAATCCGTCGTCGGCCGGCTGGGACTTTCCCCTCCTCTCGATGGCAAGGCGGGTAGGGTCACTTTTCGAGCGTTGGCAGCGCTGATCCTGCCCGTCTTGCCATCGAGAGGGTTTGAGATCTTTTAGTTTCGCTAACTGAGTAGACTTCTGGTTCGGTTCGGAAAGCTTTTGATAGAAGGGGCGGCGTTCCAAGTCGATAATGATCGGCTCGGGGCGTCGCTCTCGTTGTGGCGAAGAAGGATCAGCCAGCTAACGGTGCTCGCCTTTCGCGTTGAGCGATCGTCAATTTGAGCAGGAGCGGCAAACGTCCATCGGCTCACTCAAACCTGAAACTGACAATTGGCCCCCGTCCCGCTCGACAATGCGGTGGATCAGTTTTTTTGCAATAGAACGGCACCTTCAGGTGTCCTCTTGAATTGAACGATGATTTGCACCGTGAGATTGGGCGATTGAAAGGAGATAGGCGATGCGATCGAATTTTCGGTTGATCGACCCCATGGAAGCAGGCGATGCGCTCGATCAGCTCTTCCTTGATTGCTCGGAACTCGAAGGCCTGGTTGCTTCTATCCTGCAGGCAGTCGGCGCGCTTAAACCAGCGCTCGATTCGGGATTGCTGACGGCCGAGCATCTGATGCATTTGGCCTATAGGATCGAAGCGGCGGAACGGGGTCTGATCGCGGTCGCTCATCACGTTAGCGACACGGCGACGTCCGTCATTCAGCAACGGTATGTTGCAGCCACCAAGAATTAATCGGCGCAAGCTTGGGCGCATCTTGCTAGCCTGAAAGCAAAATGTTCTCGGCTCATGGGAAGATGCAAAGGCACACACCATGAGTACGAAAAAGCCACATGGATCGGATTTTCCTTCAAATTGTCGGCCTTTGATGGAAGAAGATGATGGCTCGACTGTATATTTCCTAGTTGGTCTGCTTTCCGAGCGAGATCGTGTCGAGGCAAAAAACGAGGGGATTTTCATGCGCTTTTCTTCAATTATCGGCTTGGCGTTGATCGTGTTGGGCGGACAGGCGGCCTTCGCCGAAACGAGTAACCCGAATATTGCCGATGTGGAGGTCAAGCGCGACAGCCCTGACCAGTCTGGAATTTATCACGTAAAAGTCGTTATCGAGCATGAAGATACGGGCTGGGACGATTACGTCGACGCTTGGGAAATTATTGGATCAAACGGCATGATCCTGGGCGTCCGTCCATTCTTTGAGCCGGAGCTGGATCAAAGCAGGACCGTAAGCGCGCTCGCTGGTGTGGTCATTCCCGAAGACGTCAAGACGGTGACGATCAGAACCCGCAAGCATCCGGATGGCTATAAGGGCGATCCGGTCGAAATCACCATTCCCCATTGATTTTGCGCTCCGCGCGTTGATTATTAGTGATGCGGCCACAATGAACAATTCCCTTGAGAAAAACACATCTGTTTGAAGTCGATTGTCATTTTTTCTCGTGGGGAATAATGATGTGGTCCTACCGCTAGGGCACCGACGCCGTCAAAAGATACCGTTGGTGATGCGCTATCTCTTTGGTTTTGCATCAATTTTCCCAAACAGATCGATCAGATCTGTTTGGCTCGATGCGCCAGCATCGAGCTGATCCTCACGAAATTTGGCGTCATCAAGTCGAGGTCAAATCGCCGCTTCATGATTAAACTCTTTCATGAAGTGGCGGTTTGGTCGTGTCTTCTTGTGAAACTGGTTTGTTTTGGTTATACTCGACGCCTCGTAATAACAATTTTTTGGTGTGTTTATCGGGAGGTTGCAACAACATACCTTCATTGGAGGCGAACCATGGATAAGGTTTCACGCCACGTTATCTCGAAACTTCGTCGCCTTGAACATGATGCGACGCCTGCACCTTGGACGATCTACGGCAACAATATCGAAGACGCCAAGAAGATCCCCTTGGCGACCGTTACCAAGGAACACTTCGACGACAAGAATGCCGAATTGATCACGGAGCTCAGAAACGCCGTTCCAAGATTGCTGCATCTGATCGAATTGCAGGAACAGGAGATCAGACGGCTCAGAACAGTCGAAGACGGCAGCGGCAGGCCGGCCGCCAAAGCGGCACCGCTTTTGCAGTAATCCTGCGATCAGCCCGCAGAAACCGGCATGGGCAAGGCGGTGACGCACCGGCCGGTCGTCCGCCGGTCTCGACGTCTCAAAAGGCGGTTGCGCTTTGGTGCTGGATGGCGTCCAGAAAGATCGGGGCGAACTCCTTGAGCTTGGCCTGGCCTACGCCGTGAACATTGGCAAACTCGTCCAGGCTAGCGGGCTTGCGCTGGGCCATGTCGTGCAGGGTCCGGTCGGTGAAAATCACGTAAGCAGGCACGCCCCGCTCGCGCGCAAGCGTCATGCGCAACTGCTTGAGATGGCCCAATAGCCCCTCATCACCAGGGTTGAGTGGTGCGAGCGGCGGCGATTTGCTCTGACGCTTCTTGCCACCTGGATTCGATTGTTTGAGCATATCGAGGCGGAGCTGGAACGTTTCTTCACCGGCAAAGAAGGTGGTGCCGCGCTCGGTCATTTTCAGGCTGCCATAGGCACCGATATCGATGGTCAAGAGCCCGCCGGCGACCATCTGCCGGACGATCGACTGCCATTCCGGACGCGCTCGATCCTTGCCCACGCCGAACACACCGAGTTGATCGTGGCCAAAACGTTCGATTTTTTCCGTCACCTTGCCGGTTACCGTATCGATGATATGGCCGGCGCCAAAGCGCTGATCGGTGCCATCAACCGCGGTGAGTACCGTCCGGGCGAGCTCGGTCCCATCGATCACGGGCACCGGATGGGTGCAAAGATCACAGTTGGAGCAAGGAGGCGTGTCCTCGCCAAAATAGGCAAGGAGGGTCTGCCGGCGGCAGGTCGGTGCTTCGCAAAATGAAAGCAGTGCCTCCAGCCTCTGATGCTCGACCCGTTTCTTCTCGTCTGACGCCTCGCTTTGATCGATGAACATCCGACGCATGCGGATGTCGTCCAAACCGTAGAGCATCGAGACTTCGGCGGGTTCGCCATCGCGCCCGGCCCGACCTATCTCCTGATAATAGGCCTCGATGCTCGCCGGGATATCCATATGAGCAACAAAGCGCACATCGGGCTTGTCGATCCCCATGCCAAAGGCGATCGTGGCAACAATGACGATCCCGGGCTCACTCAAAAATCGGTCCTGACAAAGCTGCCGATCGGCATTGTCCATGCCGGCATGGTAGGCAAGCGCCTTGAAGCCTTCTTTCAGCAAAAAAGCTCGCGTCTCCTCGACTTTCTTGCGTGACAGGCAGTAAACGATGCCGCTCTCATTTTGGTGGCGATCGAGGAAGGTGAGCAGCTGTTTTTTTGGCGCTTGTTTTGTTTCAATCGCAAGGTGCAAATTCGGCCGGTCAAAGCCGGAAACGAAGACGTCGGCGACGCCGCCAAAAATCTTCTCGACGATCTCGTCTTGTGTCTGGTCATCGGCGGTGGCGGTGAGGGCGGCAATCGGCACATCGGGAAAGGTGTCGCGGAGGGTGCCGAGTTCCAGATATTCGGCACGGAAACTATGGCCCCACTGGCTGATGCAGTGCGCTTCGTCAATCGCGAACAGCGAGATCGGAAGCTGTTGGAGTGCCTTGAGCATGCGGTCGGTCATGAGCCGCTCCGGTGCCATATACAGCAACCGGGTTTCGCCGCTTGCGACCCGGCGCCAAGCCGCGACATTATCGGCGCGGCCTTTAGCCGAATTGATACTCTCGGCGGCAACGCCATTCAGGCGCAACGCGTTCACCTGATCCTGCATCAAGGCAATGAGAGGCGAAACTACCACCGAAAGGCCGCCCATCACCAAGGCCGGGACTTGATAGCAGAGCGACTTTCCAGCACCCGTCGGCATCACAGCAAGCGTATGCCGGCCGGCGAGAAGGCCATCAATGACCTGTTCCTGTCCCGGGCGAAAGGCATCATAGCCGAACACCTCTGCTAGGATCTTGCTCTTGGGTTCCAGGGCGCTTTTCCTCATCGCCAGTGATGTAGTTTGCTTATAGGTGATTTTGCCAGCCACACCAATGTCGAAGAATGGAAAAAGGAAAGCCGATCGCCGCTTTCAGCCGAGACCGAAAATCGACATACAACTTTGAAGCGAAAAGATTTTTCTTGCGGCCGATAGCTGACCGCCGTTAGCGGAGAGTGACCGATTGAAAGCCATGCGTCGGGGTTGCATTCCGCTCGGAATCTTCTGCAAAATTTCTTCGATTTTCCATATTTTCGGTCGCGGGTGACACCTAATCCAGGGGGCCGGCAGGCAGGGCGGGCATTGGCGAACATCATGCACTTCCTTCCGTCGAGGCGGCAAATCGGCGTATGGTTGCGGACCAATCAGCTGGTATTGCCCAAACATAGCCGCTTTCGTGTTCTCATCGCTGACCTTGATGGTGATGATCAGGATTTGGCCCAAACCCGTCATCTCGAAGCGGCTCTTCGCGATCAGCCAGGCATCGGTGTCGTGCCGGTCGGGCAGGGGCCGGACCTGCTTGACGGAGAAATCAGCGATCGCACCCTGGAACAAAGTCGAGCGGTCCTCGCCTTGCACAATGGCGACAGCCTTATCCTCGGGAGTGTAATGCCGGCCGGTCCGCGCATCCGGGTAAGGATGATCGGCCGCTATGACGGCGTTCCCGGGCGCCATGGCCCTTACCAGATTGATTGGACCGAACTGCCCAAGCGTTTCGGTCTGGATTTTGAAGGGCAACTCCTGACCTTGGCGGCATTGAGTATCTCGTCCGCGGCCCAGAATGAGGAAGACCGGGCTTACCTGATCAATTTGCTGAGGCCGGCCGCTGGCAAGCTCACCAGATTGTTGGAGCAGCAATCGATCCTTGCAGACACTGAGCAGCAGGGCGTTCTCTGGCATGCTTTAGGGCTGGCTGCCTCGCTTCTGGGCGAATACACCAAGAGCCAGCGGTGGCTGGACGTTGCTGTTCATGCGCACAAGACAGCTCTTCTCATCTGGCAGGAAGACAAGGTGGTGTTCGACTGGGCGATTGCGCAAAATAACTTGGGTCATGCGCTCAGACTTCTAGCGCCCCATGCCGATAGCGAGGGGTATCAATCCGCTATCCTGAAGCAATCGGTCCAGGCTTTTCATCAAGCCCTTTATGTTTATCGAGCCGCGAAGTCGGAAAGCTCGATCAGACAAACGGAGATAAACCTCGCTTATGCCGAGGCCTTCATAACCGAACATTCGGTCGCCGCCGAGTAAGCCCTAAGCCTTGAAAAAAGCGAGAAGGGCCTGAGCGGTCGCGTCCGGCACCTCCTCCGGCAGAAAGTGACCGCACGGGAGTGCCTTGCCGGTCACGTCGGCAGCGCTTCGTTCCTGCCAGCAGGCGATCACGTCGAAATGACGCTCCATCATGCCATGAAGTCCCCAAAGCGCTTGAACCGGGCAGCGGATTTTTTGTCCGAGATCGGCCTCGTCATGAACCAGGTCGATGGTAGCGCCGGCCCGATAATCCTCGCAGCTGGCATGAATCACATCGGGGTTCTTGAAGCAGCGTTCATATTCATCAGTGGCTTCGGGGGCAAAAATCTCAAGCCCGCCTTTGCCCCAATGGCTGAGCTTGCTCTGCAGATAGAAGACCGGATCGCCGCCGATCAGGCGTTCGGGCAGGCAATCAGGCTGGATCAGAAAAAACCAATGATAGTAGCCGGTGGCGATGGCCTGATTGGTCGCTTGAAAAAGGGTGCGTGTTGGCACGATATCGAGAAAGGCCACCTTCTCGACCCGTGGTGCATGATCGAGCGCCAGGCGATGGGCAACACGTCCGCCCCGGTCATGGCCCGCCAGCATGAAGCGTTCAAAGCCTAGTCCGGTCATGATCTCGGCCATGTCGAGGGCCGTTTTTCGCTTGGAGTAGACCAGATGCTCGGGGTCGCTCTTCGGTTTGCCGCTATCGCCGTAGCCGCGAAGATCGGCACAAATGATGGTAAAATGCTCGGCCAGGGTCGGTGCTACCCGATGCCACATGACATGGGTTTGGGGATAGCCATGGAGAAGAAGCAAGGGCGGGCCTGATCCGCCGATACGCGCGCGAATGACCGTCTCGCTGGTCTCGATGTCACGCTGTTCAAAGCCCTTGAACATGGTCTTTCCCTTTCGTTCCCGAGCAAGAACCCCTGATGACAGCCAAGGCAGCACGCCATCCGTCAAGGTAGCGTGTCATTCCGCTCATTTATGCAATGCTGCATTGCAGCATTGGCGCTTTCGAATTCCCCTTTCGTTCATCATATCTCGGATGACACCCAGGATCGAGATCGGCACTCCCGTTTTGACCGGTCGTTTTTTTTAGGAGACAGCTCATGGCAGCTCACAGCCTTTCCCCCAAAGCCTTCAACGAAGGCAACCCATCGGCTTCGATGGCCTGGTTCAAGAGGGGCGTGACACGCCTCCAGCACAGGTTGGCATGGCAACATGACTACCGGTCGACCTTTCGGGAGCTCAGCGCTCTCAGTGACCGGGAACTCGACGATATCGGCGTTGCCCGCTGCGATGTTCGCCTCATTGCGCGGCAATCGGCCGATAGGACAGCAGCAGTTCGCTGGTAGGCTAATCCAACCATTCCGGCTATCCTGTTGACTTGATGTCGATTCGGGAGGTTTGCGCCTTTGTCCATCGATCCGATCGAACAAGCGGCCAGCATTCTCTGCGACGCCCGGCTGGAACTCGCCCCTTTCAACCAACTGCCCGAGCACTGCCGTCCGGCCGATGAAGCCATGGCTTATGGCGTTCAGGACCTTCTCCATGAGAAGCTTCTAGCGCGAGGGCAAGGGGCTTTGGCAGCTCATAAGATCGGCTGCACCACGGAGGTGATGCAGCGCTATCTCGGCATTCATAATCCTTGCGCAGGCGGCATCTTGTCGAGCGCTCTCCACCGGGGCGAGGGACAGCTTCGTCATGGTGATTTTGTCCGGGTGGGCGTCGAGTGTGAAATTGCCGTGCGGCTCGCCGCCGATTTGGGGCCAGGAACCTCCTCGCATTCGAGGGAAAGCGTCGCCGCCGCTGTTGATGCCTGCATGGCGGCCATCGAGATCGTCGATGATCGCTATGTCGACTACCAGCGGCTCGATGCACCAACCTTGATTGCCGATGACTTTTTCAACGCGGGCGCTGTCCTTGGCCCGCCGGTCGACGATTGGCACGATCTCGACTTGGCTGTCCTCGAAGGTCGGATGAGGATCAAGGGCGAAACCTTCGGCCCGGGACGCGGCGCCGACATTTTGGGCCATCCCTTGAATGCCCTCGCTTGGCTTGCCAATGAAGTCAACGCACGCGGACGCTCATTGCACGCCGGCAACATCATCCTCTTGGGCAGTGTCGTGCAGACGCGCTGGCTTGATCCCGGTGACGTGGTCGAGGTCGAGATCGACGGTCTGGGCACGGCCAAAGCGAGCTTCATGTGAGGCTCGAAGGTTCAATACCAATACCCGATCACCCGTCCGCGCGGCCGTGTGATGATGGGGGACATGGGGGCTGCAAGAGGCTTTGAAGGCCTGGCAAAACCCATCGTCGACAGCGCCGTGGTCTGGCTCTTGTCTTGGTAGAGCGAGGACAGTCTCGCGATGCGCTCTTCGGTCGGCGGATGACTGCGTAGCAAGGAAGCCTCCGGGAGTTTTCGCCCGGGCATCAGGATTTGCTCCCATGGGCTCCGCTGCTGGCGCTCCAGTTTGGCCAGCGCCGAACTCAGACCGGCAGGATCGTTGGTCAGCCCGGCCGCATCCAGATCGGCATCGAACTCCCGGGCGCGGGAGAGCGCCAGTTGCAACAACGTGGTGAGCTGCGGGGCGAACACCAGGAGAAGGATCAGCACGAACGAGACCAGGCCGCCGCCTTGGAGCCACATCGGTACGCTGAACAGCAACAGGCCGATGCCGAACAGCGACATCATCCGGGTCATGCGTCCCGCGAGATCGGCCATGCCCATCAGCCAGACATCGTTGTTGCGAATATGGCTCATCTCGTGGGCGAGCACGCCGGTCAATTCTCTTAGATTGAGGGCGCGCAAGAGACCGTCGGTCACGCCGATCACCGCATCATCCTGCCGGCCCACGGCAAAGGCGTTCATCATGGCACTCGGCACGTAATAGAGCTTGGGCGGCCGCGCCAACCCGGCCCGCTTGCTCAGAAGCTCGATGATCCGAAACACGTCCGGCAGCTGAGATAGCGACAAGGGCTGCGCTTTATACATGCGCAGCACCATTGTCGACGACAGTTTCGAGCCCAACATCAGCGTCGCGGTCACGGCAGCCGCAACGCTGATCAAACCCCAAGGGCCAAACAGGATCCAGCCGCAGATCGCGACCAAAAGGCCCATGCCGCCCAGGATCAGCGCAGACTGGACCCTATTCCGCAGCTTGTGGCGCCGCTGCTCCTCCGCATTCAGCGGCGCAACGTACCGACGCGGTGTGGCGGGTTGAAAGAAGAGCATGGGCGAGCCGGATCGTTGGAGTTTTTCTCTGACGTTTAAGATAGCAGCCAACAGGTTTGATACAACGGCCCGAGCAACGCAGGCTTGCCTCAGGGAAAAAGAAAAAGTTAGGGCAACGGAACCTTTCCGCTAGTCGAGGTCGTCGCCCATCATCTGGGTGAGGGTGCGCCAGTCCAGGCGGTAGACGTCGAACTGGGTGGGCGCGCCTTCGAACAGGCCGGGGTGGCTTTCCCGGATGGTGTCCTTCACGTGCCTGGCCTTGATATGCCAGGGCTCGCCCTTGATCAGCCCTTTCATGTCGAGCATTTCGAGCCAGGCCCAGGCATGCTTGTGCTTGGCGCGCCTCGGGATCGGCATGTAGAGGTACATCGAGCCGAACTCGCGCACGCCATGCTCGCGCAAGACATCGATCAAACCAAGTGGATTGGGCGGTCTGATCGCCTTCAGCTCATTCTCCTTTTCCAGTTTCCGCCAAAGCCGCCGCTTGACCTGGAGCGCCGTCAAGGTCGCAATTCCTGCAAGACCCAAGGCAATCCATTCGGCGAAAATGCTGACATTAGGCCCTAAAGCCGGTCGGATGGGCGCCAATGCTTCCCATATGATAACGATAACACCGACCCAGAGACTGCCTTCAAGCTTCCACCGGCAAGTCCAACTCAATTTTTTGTCCGTCGGCCTAGCGCCGACCAGCTTTATGAATCCAAACATGACAGGACCTCTCCCCTATTTGATCCGTGTCAATGGCTGTCAAAACAATACTCACTGCGTATAACTTTAACGAAGAACGTATATGTTAGTCAATGTGATTTGATGTTTTAACTATCTCTTTGTTCAATCAAAAATATGAATTTTTATGGTTATACGATGTTTGTTGCTATGAACGCATAGCCGTGTTACATCGAAAATTGAGGGGGTTAGCGGGGAATCGTGATGGCGATTGATCTGACCCAAGGTACGAGAACGGTGAGTGATATCAACGAACAAGCCAAGCCGCCTGTCGCCGACAAGCCGTCGCGTGTCGAGAAGATCACGGCTGCGCTGAACGAGATCGAAGAGAAAGGCAGCTTTCCCGACTGCGTGACCGAGACCCCGGGCGCTTTTTTGTGGGAATTCTATAAGGCCTGGGTCGCCCATGGCGGTCTGGACGGCGGCAAGAACCGCAATTCCATCCGCCGCATGCGCGATGTCTGGCTCACCGGCGACACCGAAGTCAAAAGCCTCCACCCCAAACTCACCGGCCGCATCCGCATCAGCAAGAACGACGCCAAGTCCCTGATGTCGCTTTTCCTAGGACGCTGGAAATTCGTCGGTGTGAAGGAGGGTGGCTGGGTTTTGACACCCGACGGCTATGCGCCGTTTCAGTGTCGGGACTGCCGGAAGCTGTGTGACATGCTGGCGGATGCGATGTATCCGGAGGGGAGCGAGCAGGCGAGGGGTGGATTATTATTGCCAGTGCGTCCGAACTGACGCAATCGGTTGCAGTGCAGCAGTTACCGATTGGGATGTTCTTGCAGCTTGTATAACGACCTGGATGCTTATATCGTTCTTAGTCGTTACGTTCCACGATTGGCCCTACACCTTCTGACACGATTCGATTATTTTGGGATTTGATGAACTATCTTTATGAGACGATTGAAGACAAAGACACGATGTTTATTTGGATTGTTGATATTGGAGGTAAGGCAGGTTGAAGATGAGAGTTCGTGGAAAGACTTTTCTCAATTTCGAAATGATGAAGACACAATTTCGTGCGATTGCGTCTTTCGATTCAGAAAATGATGTTGATCATTCTGACATTGCGTCAGCATCCAATAGGTCGAACGAACGATCTGGAATTCATGATGCTTTTCTACGTTCTCTCACCATTCCTGAGGAGGGGCATCGTGAGAAGCGTTGGAAATGGCTTTGCGAGCGTAGTGTTATTGTCGTTCAAAATCTTCGAAAGGAAGAATTCCAGCATCTTTATGTCGATGAAGATCAACATGTTGAACAGTTGACGGTTACGTGATATCGGCATTACCGCTGAAAATATTTTACCGAGCATGTTACCTAATCGATGGGTTAGACTAAAGGAATTGCAAGACCTGTACGGTGGCGAGATGATGAACATTTCGGATGCGACGCTAACTGTCAGATTGAATTTAAGTGGGAAGAAAGATTGACGGTGAACATAAAAGCTACATTCGTTATTTTGCTCATTCACTTAACCCTCACTTGACAGATGATACTACAATGGAGGCCGTGGCTCAATCATATGAACTTATCTCTCCGGGACCGCTCTATGACGAAGCAATGTGTCTTGTTTATTGGGCCGCTCGCCATCGGCTTGGAAACCTGAAAGATAACGATGAGGGCCGGTCTAAGAAAAAGGATTGGGCGGTAGCTGTCGCTTATCTCAGAAATCAAGGGTTTCGCGTGATTCGACTGCCAGAATTTATGCGCATCCATCGATCTCCTGGCGATTGAGCAACTCTTGCGTTTGTCGGTGCGGCGGTCACTCGCCTATTTATTTTTGGCAATTTTGCACTTGTTAACAAGCTGAAAAATCGTTGAAAACTTACGTTTATTTTTCTTGTATTTACTATGCCGATATGGTTAATCGCAAAGAAATTAAGCGGCAGCAAGCGTAAGTCGCATCGAAAATCGCGTGAAAGTTGTGTTTTCGTTGCCATTTGCTGTGATTCAACAAGATCCGGGTTGCCGCACCGGATAATGGAGCTGGTGCAACAATGGGTGAAGTAGCTGCGCTTCCCAATTACCTCCCTTTTATGCTCGATAAGACCATATTAACCTTTATCGTACCGGCACCAAATGGTTGTAATCTGGATTGCCCTTACTGTTTCATTAATCAGCGAAGAGAGACGACAGTCAGCCGCGGCTTTGCGCCGTCAGATTATGCTACCTTTATCAAACAGATTGCCGCCAAAGAGCAGATCGGAGCAATCTGTCTGCAAGGCCATGAACCGCTCTTACCCGAGTCGTTTTCTTATACAAAGACTGTCCTTGAAATTGGGCGGAGCCTCCGCATCCCGACCAGCTTGGTCACCAACGGCACAAATTTGGCTCACTGGATCGATGAACTGGCGGAAGTTCGGCCCAATAAGATTGCAGTCAGTATCGATGCTGCCGATGCCAGAACGCATGACAAAAGCCGTGGCAAAGTTGGCGCCTTCGAAGATGCAATGCACGGCTTGCGGCTGGCGGTGGCGAATCCGATTTTGCAGCTGGTGTTGACTCTTGCCTCGATCCTGATGCCGCAAAAGCATGAGCGATTGCTTGGCATGCCTGCGCTTGCTGCTGAACTCGGTATCAAACATTGGGTGGTGACCATCCTGCAGAAGGTGGGCAAGGATGAGATCGGCGGGCCGGTCGGCGATCGTCGTCGCACGTTTCAGGATTTGTTGATCCTGAAGCGGGAAGCCGAAAAGTATGGCATTCATTTCGTCGTTGACGACGAGTTCGGCACGCTTTCCGAGGAAGACATCGACCGCGATGTTATCGACATCAATGCTCTTCGCATCAGGCGTCTTGCTCGTCCAGCAGGGACCTATCGGCTCTTACCGACAGGGCAGTGCTCGGTCGGGATAGACATTTTAAAAGAAGTGCGGCCCGACACACCATGTTGGGTGCCGGGCGAGATGGATGCTTGGGAATTCATTGAGGGTATGCGGCAGAGCCAACAATCAGCCTGAACCCGTTCTTGCCATAGCGAGAAACAAAGAAGATCCGGCCTCTCCGGGCCTTCTTTGTTATTGAGCTACCCCCAGTAACGCCCGCTCGCCCCGATGGCCACCGTCAACAAACCCAGGGCGAGGTTCGCCCCGATGATTTTTCGGATGGTGGCGAGACGGGCTGCTGCTGCTGAGTAGTCTTCTTCGTCCACCGACCGCCGGTAGGCGGGCCACGGAATGTAGTAGAGGTAGATGAAGAGGGCGATCATGATGAGGCCGGTGAGGTGCATGATGTGGACGTGGGCGCCGGCGCCGGCGAAGCCGCCGAACCCGTAGAAAATCATGAAATAGCCGCTGGCCGCGAGGCCGAGCACGCTCATCCAGACCCAGGGGAAGAAGCGCTTGAACACGCCCCGCCAGAGGCCGAGCCGGACAGGCGGTTCCAGGTCCTGCAGGGTAGGGCGGAGGATGACATAGGCGAAAAACATGCCGCCGACCCAGATGGCGGCAAGCAGGCTGTGGATGATCAGGCCGATGGTCATTTTTTTCTCACTTTTAGGGGTGTTCTATTGGCCAACGCTGCCGCCGCGCGGCCGGCCGACCATGATGGACGCTAGTTTTTCGCCGATCATGATGCAGGCGGCGTTGGTGTTGCCGGAGACCACGGTCGGCATGATCGACGCGTCGGCGACGCGCAGGCCACGGAGGCCGTGGACCCTTAACTCGTTGTCGACCACGGCGGTGGGGTTGGAGCTTGGTCCCATCATGCAGGTGCTGGTGGGGTGGAAGATGGTGCCGCCGCGTTTTCGTGCGTAGTCCAGGAAATCGGCGTCGGTGACCACCTCGGGGCCGGGTTCCAGTTCGGCGGCGATCAGCGGCGTCAGCGCCTCGCTCCTCGCCAGTCTTCGCGCGAGCTTCAGGCCGTCGACCATGCATTGCCGATCGTTGTCGGTCGCCAGGTAATTGGCCTGGATCGCCGGGTGATCCTTGGGATCGCGCGATTTCACCATGATGGTGCCCCTGCTTTCCGGGCGGAGCTGGCAGACGGACGCCGTGAATCCGGAAAAATCATGCAGCGGTTCGCCGGGTTTGTCGGCGCTGAACAGGATGAGGTGGAACTGCACGTCGGGGGTTGCGAGTTCCGGGCGGGTTTTGGCAAAGATCCCGCCTTGCCCGGCACCGATGGTCAGCGGTCCCGTTCGCTTCACCAGCCATTCCAGCCCATCATGGCTTTTTGCCAGGGGCTTTTCACCCGGTCGTTCAGGGTGATCGGCTTGGTGCATCGATAGACCGAGCGTGCCTGAAAATGGTCCTGGAGGTTGGCCCCGACGCCCGGCAGTTCATGCACGACCTTGATGTCGAATTCCTGCAAGTGAGCGCCCGGGCCGATGCCCGAGAGCTGCAGGATCTGCGGCGAGCCGATCGCGCCCGCCGACAGGATGATCTCGCCGCCGACATCCGCACGTTTGAGTTCGCCGCCTTGCCAATACATGACACCGGTCGCGCGCTTGTTTTCGACCACGATGCTGCGAGACCAGGGCATCGGTGACGACGGCGAGGTTCGGTCGATATTTGATCGGATGGAGATAGGCGACGGCGCTGGAGCAGCGAAAGACCGTTTTTGGTGGTCAGCTGGAAGTAGCCGGCGCCCTCCTGCTCTTCGCCATTGAAATCGGCGGTGCGCGGGATGCCCAACTCGTCGCAGGCGTTGATATAGGCCTCGCAGATCTCGTGGGTCTGCTTGAGGTCGGAGACGCCGAGCGGGCCACCTTCGCCGTGGAGCGCATCGGCGCCGCGTTCCTGATCCTCGGCCTTCTTGAAGAAAGGGAGCACGTCGTCCCAGCCCCAGCCCTGATTGCCCATCTGGCGCCAGAGCTGAAAGTCCTCCCGTTGGCCGCGGATGTAGACGAGGCCATTGATGGCACTCGATCCGCCGAGAACGCGCCCGCGCGGCCAGGCGATCTGCCGGCCTTCAAGCTCCGGTTCGGGCTCGGTCTGATAGCCCCAATTGAGCTTTTCGTTGAAAATCGTCCGATAATAGCCGATCGGAATATGCAGCCAGGGATTGGTAATCGCGGCCGCCGGCCTCCAACAAAAGGACGCGGTTCGCGGGATCTTCGGTGAGACGGTTCGCGAGCGCACAGCCGGCCGAACCAGCTCCGATCACGATAAAGTCATATTTGTCCACCATAAGAGCCGCATTCTCCAAGCGCTCCTGATCCAACGCGCACTATCTAATGAAAAGGAGGCCGAACCCAAAAACATCGCACTATGTGACATGAAACGAACCGAGCCTAAGACAAACTAATTTGCGCGGCATCCATTGTAATTTTTGCCACGTCATGGCTGAAAAGCACAGCCTTGATCGGGTGAAATGTTGGCGAACGTGCCGATGCCGGCATTTGATATTGGAGATCAGACAGTTTTATGCATCTATAGAACACCCTATGGCATCGACACCGGACGCTGAGGATCCGGATATTTTCAGTCTTTGACGGCTTGCAACCGTGGCGATAACAGCGCATAGGGTCTGTTCATGGCTGTACATGAGCTTCCCAAAGTTTTTTCGCCTCGCCATCTACTTGGCATCGAAGGTTTGACGCCTTCGAAATCGAGTTGCTGCTGGACCGTGCCGATGAGTTCGTCGAGCATGGACGGCGGGCCAACAAGAAGCTCGATCACATGCGCGGCCTGACCCAGATCAACCTATTCTTCGAGAGCTCGACGCGCACGCGCACGTCTTTCGAACTCGCCGGAAAGCGTCTGGGCGCCGATGTGGTCAACATGACGGTGGCCAGTTCGTCGATCAAGAAGGGCGAGACTCTGATCGATACGGCGATGACCCTGAATGCCATGCATCCGGACGTTCTGGTCGGCCGCCATCATGACAGCGGTGCTGTGGCACTCCTGGCGCATCATGTGAATTGCGCGGTGATCAATGCGGGCGACGGCAGTCATGAACATCCGACCCAAGCGCTTCTGGATGCGCTGACGATCAGGCGTCGCCGCGGGCGTATCGAGGGATTGCTGGTCGTCATCTGCGGCGACATTCTGCACAGCCGCGTTGCTCGTTCCAACATCATTCTCTTGAGCGCAATGGGTGCCCGGGTTCGGGTGGTCGCGCCAAAAACGTTGCTGCCAAGGTCGATCGAGGCCTATGGGGTCGATGTCTGCTACGACATGGGGACAGGCTTGGTAGATGCCGATGTCGTGATGATGCTTCGTCTGCAGACGGAAAGGATGCAGGGTAGCTTCGTCCCCTCGGTTCGCGAGTATTTTCGAATGTTCGGCTTGACGTACGAGAAGCTGAGCGTGGCCAGGCCTGATGCCATGATCATGCATCCGGGCCCGATGAACAGAGGGGTCGAGATCGACGGCACCGTAGCGGACGACATTCACCGAAGTGCGATCCTCGATCAGGTTGAGCTGGGTGTCGCCGTTCGCATGGCATGTCTCGACATCCTGACCGAAGGTTTGAGGGCGGTTGCATGAGCAAGCGGCTCCTTATTCGGAATGCCCGCCTCCTCGATCCGGCAAGCGGTTTGGACCAACTCGGCGGTTTGCTGATCGAGGGCCGATCGATCGCGGATCTCGGGCCCCAGTTCTTGATGGACGGGGCTCCATCGAGGCCGAGGTCATCGATGCGGGTGGCTTGTGCCTGGCACCTGGCCTGGTCGATATGCGGGTGCTTGTTCGGTGAGCCGGGTGCCGAGCATAAGGAGACGTTCGAGAGCGGCACCCGTGCAGCCGCTGCCGGCGGCGTCACCAGCCTCGCCTGCTTGCCGAACACGGAACCGGTAATCGACGATCCGGCGATGGTCGAGTTCATCGCCAGGCGTGCCCGTCAGCAAAAACGGGTCAAGGTTTATCCTTTAGGCGCGGTGACGCAACGATGTGAAGGCAAGCAGCTTGCTGAGATGGCCTTACTGCAGCTGGCGGGCGCTGTCGGATTTACCGATGGCCATCGTCCGGTCACGGATAGTTTGGTCATGCGTCGGGCGATGGCCTATGCGAGCGCTTTGGGCGGCAGGATCATGCAATATCCAGAAGATCCAGCGCTACGCAGAATGGCGTCATGAACGAAGGAGAGATGGCGACCAGACTTGGTCTTGCGGCATTCCTTACGAAGCCGAGGTGATCATGGTCGAGCGCGATATCCGTCTTTGCGAAGCAACGGGCTGCGCTTATCATGTCGGACCGATATCGACCAGGGCGGCGGTCAATACCGATACGTCGGGCCAAGGCCAAGGGATTGCCGATCACCGCAGGTGTCTCACCTGTCCATCTGGTGCTGAATGAGTTGGCCGTCGAGGGCTACCGGACCTTTGCCAAGGTCAAGCCGCCGCTTCGGGCAGAAGAAGATCGTCTGGCTGTTATTGAAGGGCTGGTGGACGGCACGATCGACGTCATCGCAAGCGATCATTGTCCGCAGGATCAGGACAGCAAACGGCTGCCCTTTGCCCAGGCGGAATTCGGTGTCGTCGGTCTCGAAACGTTGCTGCCGGTGTCGCTGAGCCTTGGTCCATGAGGGCAAATTGGAGCTTCTCGATCTGCTGAAAAAGCTGACCCAAACTCCGGCCGAGCTTCTCGGTCTCGACGCCGGACGCCTGCTAGCGGCATGCCTGCGGACATCATTCTTTTTGATCCGGAAAGTCCGAGGCGTCTGCGTCCTGAAGACCTGATCAGTCTCTCCAAGAATACGCCGTTTGAAGGGCGTCTGATGCAAGGGAAGGTGATGCGCACGCTGGTCGACGGACGATGCATCTTCGATGCCGCTGGTCAGACGACCTGAACCCAGTCTTCATGCTGGATAGCGTGCCGTCGCCCGCAAGTTTCCTGATTGGACAGCTGAATGGTTGCTGGAGCTCTGCCTGATTGCGTTTGGCAACATCGATGATCGTCAGGTGTCCCGCCTTTGCAGGAATTGGCCCAGTCGATCAAGCGCTTGCTCCAGGAGCGGCGTTGCGGCAGCGAAGCAGAGTCGAAGATAGTTATCATAGGCGGTGCCGAAACCGGCACCGGGCGCGAGGCCGATGCCGGCGTCTTCGAGCAGGCGGCTGGCGAAGCTGAGGCTGCTCTTCATGTCGTCGACGCGAAAGAACGCGTAGAATGCCGCTTCCGGTTTGGACAGATGAACGCGTGGCATCTCTGTCAGCGACACCGAAACCAGATCCCGAGCTCTCCGGTAATGTTGGACGGTCTCGGTGACAAATGGTTCGCCATGGCAAATGGCTTCGAGGCCCGCTCTTTGAACGAAGCCTGGAGGGCCTGCAATATTGAACTCGGTAAGCTTTTCGAGCGTCCGGCCAAGCTTGATCGGGGCTATGATCCAGCCTAGTCGCCAGCCTGTCATGGCCCACGTCTTGGAGAAGCTGTTGACCACGACCAGTGGGTCGTCGGCCTCCGCCACCTCGAGAAACGAAGGTGCTGCAGGCCGATCGAACACGATCCTGGCATAGACTTCATCGCTGACGATCCAGAGGCCGACGAGCGCGGGCGAATGCCCAAGAGGTCACGCATCTGCTGGTGGTTCATCGTCCAGCCGGTCGGGTTGTTTGGTGAGTTGATCAGGATGACCCGCGTGCGCTTTCCGCAGGCATCGATCAGACGATCCAGATCAAGTCGCCATTCGTCGATGTCGGCGACGAGAGGAACGGTTCGCACGGCACCGCTCAGGATCTCGGGCACCGCCGGCAGGTTTGGCCAGATCGGGCCTCGTGGTCACGACTTCGTCGCCGGGATCGATCAGGCTCTGCAGTCGCGAGCATGACGCATTCATGCCTGACGCCGTGACGGTGACATGATCATCACGAATTGATGTGCCGTAGAGCGCGTTGGTGTAGTCACTAACGCCGATTGAAGCTCAGGAAGGCCGCGATTGGCTTGATAGAACGTGTCGCCGTCGGCAAGAGCGCGGCAGGCGGCATCGCAGATGAAACCAGGTGTCGGCATCGTTGGCTCGCCGAACCAGAGAGGAATGACGCCTTCTTTACCCATGCCGGCATGGGCGACTTCGCGAATCAATGATGTCGGAATGTGTTCCAAGGAGGATCTGAGCTCAGGTAAAGGCGAAGCTACTGATGTCGTCATGCCCCAACTCCCTTTGGTGCCTCATCATGATGACGGTGGGATCAACCGTTTCATCCCGGTGGCCGTAAGATAGCATTCTTAGCGGAACGTTCTCGTGCTATGGAAGCTGGACGACATTGACGACAAACGGTGAAACGTCCCATGATCGATCCTCTTGGTGGCCCAGCCTTCTGGTGGCCATTTATCCTCGGTTTTCTAATTTGTTATCTGATCGGCTCCATTCCCTTCGGTTTGATCCTGACCCGGCTCTACGGTGCTGGCGATCTTCGCACGATCGGATCAGGCAATATTGGCGCCACGAACGTTTTGCGTACCGGGCGAAAGGGATTGGCCCTCGCGACGCTGCTTTTCGATGGCCTTAAGGGCGCGATCCCCGTCTGGTTAGCTGGTCGATACTTTGGCCCTGACATGGCGATCGTTGCAGGCTTGGGCACCGTGACCGGGCACTGTTTTCCCGTATGGCTAAGATTTAACGGCGGAAAAGGTGTCGCAACAGCCGCAGGCGTCGTGCTCGTGCTGACCCCGATCACCGCCCTTTTCGCCCTGTCACTCTTCATCGTCGTCGTCCGTATTACACGTTATGTTTCTCTCGGCTCCGTCCTGGCGGCGGTCGTCGCCATCCCGCTTGCCTTTTTGTTCGGCCAGATTCAGGCCGCTGAGTTCTACGTCTTGCTCGCCATCATTATCGTGATCAAGCATTGGACCAATATCCGTCGTCTTACTACGGGGGAGGAATCCAAGGTCAGTTTCGGCAAGCCTGCGCCTTCAGAGAAAATTTAGTTTAGCAAACAACCATTAATTGAATGTTAACACTGTGGCTGCCATGTTGCTTTCCATGGTTAATCGATTGACTTTGACTGAACGGCTCGATTGGCTGCAGCTTGCAAGATCGAGCGGCGTTGGTCCGAAGACTTTCTTTCGGCTGCTTGCATCGCTTCGGCAGTGCTCGTCGCGCTTTCGAAGCGCTTGCCTCGCCTGACCCGGGAAACCGGCGGGCAGGAAAGACCTCGCTGTCGGCGCGACGAGGCCGAGGCCGAGCTCGATGCGTTGCTCGCCAGGGGATGTTATTTGGTGGCCCATGGCGAAGCTGAATATCCAACAAATCTCGGTCAGATACATGACCCGCCACCGCTGCTGACAGTGCAAGGTGACTTGGCGGCGCTCCATGCTCCTTCGGTGGCAATCGTCGGTGCGCGCAATGCCAGCGCTCACGGTCGCCTTCTCGCCAAGACACTTGCCAAAGACCTCGCCAAGAGTGGTCTAACGGTCGTTTCCGGTCTTGCTCGCGGCATCGATACGGCCGCGCATGAAGGTGTTCTTGCTGCCAAGGGCAAAACCGTCGCCGTGATCGCCTCGGGCGTCGACATCGCTTACCCCGCCGAAAATGTCGAGTTGATGCACTCGATTGCGGAAACGGGCGCCGTCGTTACCGAGCGTCCGCTTGGCAGTGCGCCGATGGCCCGACATTTTCCCAGGCGAAACCGGCTTATATCAGGTTTATCAAGTGGCGTTGTCGTCATTGAGGCCGCACCGAAATCCGGATCGCTGATTACCGCACGGATGGCTGCCGAGCAGGGGCGGGAGGTGATGGCGGTCCCTGGAAGTCCCCTCGATGCAAGGCATCGGGGCACCAATCAGTTGATCAGAGACGGTGCGGCCCTCATCGAGACGGCCGATGATGTCCGCGAAGTTTTCGCAGGTCTGATGACGATGAGACCACGTTTGGCCTCAGGCGAGGTCGGATCGGCGACACCCGGCCAGAAAAATGAACAGGCTGACCGTGGTGACGAACAAGATGATATCGGCGTCATCATCCAACGGATTGATGATGCAGCAAAGATGCCGGTGGCGCCTGGACCGACGCTTATCGTTCCGCCAGATGAATCGAAGCCTTTGATCGAAAGAGTCTGTGAAAGACTAGGAACGGAGCCACTGTTGGTTGACGAACTGATCCGTCAATGCCATGCAAACAGTGCTGAAATGCAGTATGCGCTCATTGAGCTGGAACTCGAAGGCCGTATTGAGCGACATCCTGGAAACAGGGTTTCCCTTGCAACTTCGCGTCACCGCTAGCATATGAGGGCTGATTGGATTTCGGTTATGGATAATTTCGGAGCGATGCTGTCAGTCATGCCGCTCCAGGCGTCAACACGGGTAGGATCGTCTTAGCTGTATGGACGTTGTCGTCGTCGAATCTCCCACGAAAGCCAAGACCATCAACAAATATTTGGGGTCTGGCTACAAGGTGCTGTCAAGCTATGGGCATGTACGCGATCTGCCCGAGAAGGATGGCTCAGTCATCCCCGATGAGGATTTCAGGATTATCTATGAGCCGCTGGCCGACAAGAAACAGCGGATCGCCGACATCGCCAAAGCCGTCAAGGGTGCTGACAGCATCTTTATCTCGCAACGGACCCTGATCGGGAGGGAGAGGCCATTTCCTGGCATCTTCTGGCGGCCTTGAAAGAACAGGGGGCCGTCAAGGATATCGATGTCAAGCGGGTAGTCTTCCATGAGATTACTAAGGCTGCGGTTCTCGAAGCGATGCAGCATCCGAGGGATCTGGATGAAGGGCTCATCGACGCCTACCAGGCTCGTCGCGCTCTTGACTATCTCGTTGGGTTCACTCTGTCGCCGGTTCTGTGGCGAAAGCTGCAAGGATCGCGCTCGGCGGGACGTGTGCAGTCGGTTGCGCTCCGGCTGATCTGTGAGCGCGAGACCGAAATCGAGGCATTCGATCCGCAGGAATATTGGAGCCGTCGCTACCGAGTTCACGACGCCGAACGGCGACAAGTTCAACGCCAGACTCGGTCGTCTGGACGGCCAAAAGCTGGACAAGTTCGGCCTGGGTAATGAAGCGGATGCGAAACGCGCCGTTGCGCTGATCGAGAGCCCAGGACTTCAAGGTCCAAAGCATCGAGAAGAAGCAGGCGCAGCGTCATCCGTCTCGCCGCCGTTCTCGACATCGACATTGCAGCAGGAGGCGGCACGCAAGTTGGGCTTCGGTACCGATCGAACCATGCGGACGGCTCAGAGATTGTTCGAGGGTATCAATCTCGATGGCGAAACAGTCGGTCTCATCACCTATATGCGAACTGACAGCGTGCAGCTCTCCAACGACGCACTTGTCGGCCTGTCGGCATCAGATCAAGACGAGCTACGGCGAGTCCGTTTTTGCCTCGAGGCGACCGCGCACCTACAAAACCAAGACCAAGAACGCGCAGGAGGCCCATGAGGCGATCCGACCGACCAATCTCGGCCACATGCCCGATCAGATCGGCCGTTTCCTCGACGATGATCAGCGCCGCCTCTACGATTTGATCTGGAAGCGCACGATGGCGAGCCAGATGACCAGCGCACAGTTGGATCGCGTGATCGCCGAGTTGACTTCAGCGGATGACAAGGTCGGTTTTCGCGCGACTGGTTCGACCGTCACATTTTCCGGTTTTTTGAAGATCTATCAGGAAGGCCGAGACGATCCGTCCCAGGACGACGACGATACCGATGGCCTGCTTCCGCCTATGGCGCCCAATGATCCGCTGGCGCGTGGTGCCATCGAGCCCAAGCAGCATTTCACGGAGCCACCGCCGCGTTACTCCGAAGCAAGCCTGGTGAAAAAACTGGAAGAACTCGGCATCGGACGACCATCGACCTATGCCAGCATCATATCGGTGCTCCAGAATCGGAATTATGTACGGTTGGAAAGCCGCCGCTTCATGCCGGAAGATCGTGGTCGCCTGGTGACGGCCTTTCTCACGGCTTTCTTCGACCAATATGTCCAGCCGGATTTCACTGCCCTGCTTGAGAACAGACTGGATGAAGTGGCTTCCGGATCGCTCGCCTGGAAATCGGTCCTGCGTGATTTTTGGGATCCCTTCCGCCATGTGGTCGATGAGGTCAAGGAGCGCCGGGTTGCCGACGTGATCGATGCCTTGAACGATCTTCTGGCACCACGTCTCTTTCCTCCCAGGCCGGACGGCAGCGATCCGCGAAGTTGCCAGCTATGCGACGACGGCAGACTTAGCCTGAAACTCGGCCGTTACGGCGCCTTCGTCGGCTGCTCCAACTATCCGGAATGCCGGTTTACCCGAAAGCTTGATGCCGACCCGAACCAGCCCGAGCCCGAAGAGCAAAAAGAGCGCATGATCGGCGTCGATCCCGACAACCAGCGAAGAGGTCATCTTGAAGCATGGGCCTTACGGGCCTTATGTGCAGCGAGGTGCCGGTGATGACCTAAAACGATCATCCCTTGCACCCAATATGACCCCAGCCGACTGACGCTGGAGCAGGCATTGTCGCTCCTTGCCTTGCCGCGCGAGATCGGAAAGCATCCCGAAAGCGGTAAGCCGATCGAAGCGGGGATCAATCGCTACGGTCCCTACATCAAGCATGACCGGTTCGTCCGCCTTGGCGCCGATGACGATGTCTGGACCATCGGCATGAACCGGGCGATCTCGCTGATTGCAGAAGCTGCGACCAGGAAGGGACCGACGCAAAAAGTGCTGCGCGAACTGGGTGATCATCCGGAAGATCAAGAAACCGGTGACGCTGCATGAAGGCCGCTTCGGGCCTTATGTGAAGCACGGCAAGATCAACGCAAGTCTGCCCAAAGGCGAGGAGCCTGACAGCCTGACGATGGAGACTGCCGTGGCTCTCTTGGCAGCGAAAGCAGCGAAGGGTGGCGCCAAGAAAGGCGGGAAGCGTCCGACCAGAAAGCAGCCCGCTAAGGAAAAGGGCACTAAGTCCTGAGCTCGCGTTCCGCCAAAGAAAGAACCTCACTTAACTCCCGGTTGCTGGGTCCTTGCCGAGCAGAGATGACCTATTGCGCTATATCGCCAAGGCGCCGCGCGAGGTCACGAAACGGGATCTCGCTCGTGCCTTCAAGCTTAAGGGACAAGATCGCGCCGAGCTTCGTGCCATGATTCGTGACCTGCAGGATGAGGGCCTTCTGGTTCGTGGCCACAAAAGGCGGGTACGAGGGCAGGGGCGACTGCCTGGGGTAGCAGTCGTGGAAGTGATTGGCGTCGATGAAGATGGTGAGATGGTCGCCGAGCCGGTGGCCAAAGACAAGTACGCCAAAGAGGTCATTCCGCGTATTCATTTGCGAGCGGCCAGCCGCGACCGCGCCCCTGAGATCGGCGATCATGTCCTCACCCGCCTTACCTTGATCGTGGAAGGAAGCTATGATGGCCAGATCATCAAGGTGCTGGCCAAGCCACCGAAACGGCTCCTTGGCGTCCTCGAGCAGACGCGGGACGGGTTGGTGGTGCGGCCCATTGATCGACGGGGCGGAGCCAGCCTGAAACTGCATCGCGAGCAGTCTGGCGAGGCCAGGCCAGGCGACCTCGTGGTGGTCGAAGGCGCCGAGGGTCCAAGGGTTAGCGTCGAACTGGTGAAGGTGAGTGAACGTCTCGGCCGCGTTGATGACGCGGGTGCCATCTCATTGCTCGCCGCTTATCATCATGATCTGAGACTGGCGTTTCCAGCGGACGTCGTTGAGGCTGCAGAGAAGGCCGAACCGGCGGCTTTGCAAAAACGTGCCGATCTTCGAAACCTGCCTCTGGTCACCATCGACGGCAGCGATGCGCGCGACTTCGATGATGCGGTTTTTGCCAAGGCAGACGTTCATCCAGACAACTCCGGCGGCTGGCAGATCACAGTAGCCATTGCCGACGTGGCTCATTACGTCCGATCCGGTGGTTCTCTGGACCTTGAAGCGAGGGAGCGGGGCAACTCCACTTACTTTCCTGATCGTGTTCTGCCGATGTTGCCCGAGGCCCTGTCCAACAATTTGTGCTCGCTTCGTCCTGGAGAGGACCGAGCCTGTCTTGCCGTCCATATCTGGCTAGACAAGAGCGGGAAGAAGCGTCGGCATCGCTTTGAGCGTGGTTTGATGCGATCCCATGCGCGGCTGACTTATGAACAAACTCAAGCTGCCATCGACGGCAGGCCTGATCACGAAACGACGCCGTTGATCGACGAGGTGATCGAGCCGCTTTACGGTGCTTTCTCAGCGTTGCTCCATGCTCGAAAGAAGAGAGGGACGCTCGATCTGGATCTGCCGGAATTGCAGGTCGTTCTGGACGAGCAGGCCCGCCCAACCGCGATTACCCGAGCGGATCGCTTGGATGCCCATCGGTTGATCGAAGAGTTCATGATCATCGCCAATGTTGCCGCGGCAGAGTCTCTGGAGAAAAAAGCAACGCCTTGCATGTACCGGGTTCACGACAGTCCGGATCAGGCGAAACTTGAAGGGCTTGGCCAGCTCTTGAAGAGCCTTGGCATCATTCAACAGAGCTCACTGAGCCCCAAGCCCAAGGATCTCGCCCAACTCCTGGACAAGACCCGCGATCATCCTCTCAGTCCTCTGGTCAGCAATCTTCTGCTCCGCGCGCAGAGCCAAGCGGTCTACACCCCCCACAATATCGGCCATTACGGCCTCAATCTCGGCCGCTACGCTCACTTTACCTCGCCGATAAGACGCTATGCCGATTTGATGGTTCATCGCGGTCTGATCCGTGCGCTCGGTCTCGGCGGTGACGGTTTGCCGGATGAGGTCGATGGCGATGCGCTTTTGGATCTGGGCGGGCATATCTCTCGGTGCGAACGGCGGTCGATGGAAGCAGAGCGCGGTGCCAAGGATCGCTTCGTGACCTTGCTGATGGCCGAGCAGATCGGCAGCGTCTTTGCCGGTCGGATCACCAGTGTCCATCGCTTCGGGCTGTTCGTGCAGCTTACCGAAACGTTGGCAGATCTGCTCGTTCCCATCTCAACGCTAAGCGCCAATCGATTGGATCATGATGCCGCGCATCACGCCTTGATTGATCGCCGGGCCGGATCGGTCTGGTCGCTTGGTGATCAGGTCGAGGTGGAACTCACCGAAGCCGATACGGCCATGGGGCGATTGGGCGGGCGCTTGGTTGATCATGTTCCAGGTCCTGGCGCGCGTGCCATGTTGAAAGGACGTGGAGGACGACGTCAAACCTCAGGAAAACGAGGTCGCAGGTATTAGTCATTCGAAGCCATACCCTCAAGCTGGCACACCTTTTGGTCGTTATAGTGGGCATCGAATGATCAACCACTTGGTCTGTTACCCTGGGAAGGAGCGCTTCACCTTACAGAAACAGCGTGGAGTCCTTGACAGAATGCCAGGTCTACTTATGTTGCGGAGCTAATAGCGATCTGTTTCGAAAGGCGAAGGCCATGGCTAAGTCCAACACGGTTTTGATCAAGCTTGTCAGCTCGGCGGGAACCGGCTCCTATTACACGACCAAAAAAAATCCGAGAAACACCACCGAGAAGCTGACGCTCAAGAAATACGACCCAAAAATCCGCAAGCATGTCGAGTTCAAGGAAGCTAAGATCAAATAGCACCATCAAGGAATCTCCTGTCGATATGGGAAGGGCCGCCTAGCGGCCTTTTTTCTTTGGTTAATTTCAACTTGAACGATAATTGTTTATTGATAATTAACCATTAAGGGGTAATTAGGCCTAGTGGACCGACGACCGGAAGCGATACCGGTGCCATTGGAGAATGATTGATGACGTCCTCCCAGACATGTTCTTGCTGCCAGGCCCTTCAAAGCGGGTCCAATCAGCATTCACTTCGGCACCTCCTGGTGCATCGACACAATCATAAGACTCAAGAAGCGGTAAATTATCTCATTGGTTTTGCATCAACTTTTCTAAAAAGACCGGATCGATTTGCTGGCATCGCCCTGGGGATTACAACTGTAGCACTTGGTATGCTGGTGCCTTACGCTCCGGCGATGGCGGATGGGGCATCGCTGGGCAAGGGCCTTTCGGCGACGCCATTGGTCCTGAAGGATGGACGTATAGCTCGCGTTTCCATTCATACGATTCCGTTCCCCAAGGATGCGTCGGCCTTAGCGTCAACGACCATGAATGAGCTGGAAGCGTTCACGCAGACAATGGCGACCGACTGCTTTTTGACCGCGCAGGTTATCGGCCATGCGGGCAAAGCGGAAACCGACGGACGGGACACGGTCGACATTCACCGGCTCGCCCGCGCGCGCGCTGACACGATCCAAGATAAGCTCATCGCCAACGGTCTGCCAGCGGCATCGATTGCCAGCGTCTGGGATTGGCAATTCATGGTGCAGGACGCGCGTGCCACGCTTTGGGTATTTCAATTGGCGGCCGGCGATGATTGCGAAAACGATCCCCTGTTGCCAGCCTCGAGCGGCGAAGTTGCAGCCGTGGATGACGCGGTTGTCCCCAAGCTCGTTGAGCAGCAAGAGGTCGGTGTCCCGTCGGTGCCAACGCAGCCGGTGCAGCAACGGGTCGTCGCTGCGACAAAAACAACCGCTCCGGAAGTGACCAAGCCCATTCCAGCATCGCTCCCGAAGAAAGAGGCTGACAAAGCCAAGATCGTCAGGGCAGCGGTCGCGCCTGCTGCAAAAGCGCCGGATGCGGTGGAACTGGCAGTGGCGACGACGGAGGATCATGCGGTTGATAAGAAAGGGCGGGTTGTCGTCTCAAACGACGGCGTGCTCGAGATCACCTTTGCCACAAACAGCAGCTACATGCCTCAAGGATCGGGCGCACAGCTGCAAACATTCCTCGATCGGTTGGATCAGGGTGAAAGCTACATCGTGCAGGTGCAAACCAGCATTGATGGAGAAACCAAGGTTGCCGGCACGTCATCGGAAGATGAAGCTATTCGATATAATCGATGGCTTGCGGAGCGCCGTTTCGAGCGTGTCAAAACCTGGCTTTTGAAGAATAGCAAAGGCAATACGCTCAAAATCGAACCAACGGAAGTGACAAACGATGGCTCCAGACGGGTCACCGTTCAGCTCAACCCGCTCAGCTAGTGCATGTTCCGATCATACCGCTCCGGCCCGCACCCCCTCCCGACCACCCAATGCGAGGGTACCCTGTGGGTGGTCGGGAGGGGCTGCGGGCCGGAGCCGACGTCGTTGGGTCAGAAACGCTCTAATGGTGCGACCACGGCGTTTGGTTTCCATCCCGTCCGAAGATGTCCCAGTCGCTTATTAAACGTTGCGCCACTTGCATCGATGATCGTTTGAACGCTGTTGCCAAGACCCCTTCAGTCTATGATCGAAGCTTGGCTGCATGAAAGGATTACTCGCGCAGGGCGGCTGCTATGGCCACCAGGGTCTGCTCAATGGCGGCGGGCCCAATATCAAGGTGGGTCACGGCACGCATTCTTCGTTCACCCATCGCCCCGATGCGAACCCCTCTCTCGGCCAGTCTTGCCGCCAGTGCTGATGCGCCCGGAGCGGACGGCGACAGATCAAAGAACACGATATTGGTCTCGACAAGCGAGGGGTCGAGTTCGATCCCTGGTAGTTCGGCAAGGCCTTCGGCCAGGCGCTTGGCATGGACGTGATCTTCGGAAAGCCGTTCGACATGATGATCCAGCGCATAGAGGCAGCCAGCGGCGATGATGCCGGCTTGCCGCATCGCGCCTCCCATCTGCTGCTTGAGCCGCCAGGCTTCGTGGATGAAATCCGCCCCGCCCGCAAGCACCGCGCCGACGGGTGCTCCCAGGCCTTTCGAGAAATCGAGCCAGAGGGAATCAAAGAGCTCGGCATAGGCGCTCGCCTCAATGCCGCTGGCGACAACGGCGTTCATGAGACGGGCGCCATCCATATGCATCACCAGACTTTGTTGCCTGGCGAAATCGCCAATGTCCCTAAGGGTCTCTAAAGCCCAGACCGAACCGCCGCCCCAATTGCTCGTTTGTTCGATCGAGATCAATCGAGATCTTGGCTCATAGCGTGATCCAGAGCGTATGGCACTTTTTACCTGCTGAAGCGTGAATTGACCTCGATCGCCGTCGAGAGGATAGAGCATCGCCAGGGCAAGGGCGGCAGGGCCGCCCGCTTCGGCAATGATCCCATGAGCAGTCCTGTCCAGGATGATCTCGTCACCGGGACGGCAATGCACCCGATAGGCAATCTCGTTGCACATGGTGCCAGAAGGCAGATAGACGGCTTTTTCCTTGCCGAGCATGTCGGCCACCCGCTCGCAAAGTGAGGTCACGGTCGGGTCGAGGTCTGCCTGCTCATCCCCCACCTCGGCTTCAGCCATGGCGTGTCGCATCTCGGTGGTGGGTTGGGTTCTGGTATCGCTAAAAAGATCGATCATGCCGGTACGGGCTCACTGGTTTGTTTCTGTTCGAGGTGATCGCGGGAGAGAGGTTCCAAACGCATCCATATGGCGGTGTCGTGAAAGACTGCGCCGCCATTTGGCGGGCCGGGATCGGCACTGGTAAGAGCGTTGATGCCAATGCCTTCGATGAAGGCGTGATTTGGCCAGATGCTCTCCACGATCGCAACGCCCGGTTGTTGGCCGGAGGCGAACTCGGCATGAAGTAGCACCGAACCCTGCCTATTGCCGAGGCGGACAACATCGCCAGGCTTGATCTTAAGGGCTTGCGCATCATCGGGATGAATGAGCACCGTCGGGCGGTCCTCTTTCGCGATGGAAGTGGGCGTTTCCGTGAAGCTTGTGTTCAGATATTGACGCGCTGGTGCTGTGACCAGTCTGACGGGATGGTTTTGATCGGCTTGATCGATAATCTCTATATGGTCGGGAAGTTTGGGCATCACCGCATGATCGGGTCCGAAGGCGCTCCAGTCCGGGGCAAACCTGAACTTGCCTGTAGCGGTGGGAATGCCGTTCAGGTAATGCGCCGTATCCCGGTCAGGCAAAGCCTCCCAGCCACCCGCTTGATCGACGGTTGCAGCATCGGGCCAGCCGGAGCGCGCCAAAAGATCCTCGATCAGCTGCCATTCGCTCATAGCAAATCCAGGATGTGCGGGTGCGCCCAAGCGCTTGGCAAGCGCTCCAATCACGAAATGGTTCGTACGGCATTGCTGATAGGGCTCAAACAGCTTTCGTCCGATCTGCATGGAGGTATGGCCGCCGGCTTGATAGATATCATCATGCTCCAGGAACATGGTTGCCGGCAGCACGATGTCGGCCATCTTGGCGGTTTCGGTCATGAACTGCTCATGCACGCAGACGAAAAGGTCGTCCCGCGCAAAGCCTTCGTGAACCTTCACGAGTTCCGGGGCGACGTCCATGGGGTTGGTATTCTGGATGAGGAGGGCCGTCACCGGGGGCCCATCGCCGAGATCGCGTCGATCGCCCGTGAGAATGGGCCCGATACGCGACTGATCGAGCATTCTGATCGATGGATCGACCAGATCCAATCCTTCGATCAGGGTCTTGTCCCAGTGATAAAGGTCGCGCTGGCTGTAAAGTGCCCCGCCTCCGTCATGCTGCCAGGCACCCGTCACCACCGGAAGCGCGCTCGCCGCATGCATGCTGGCAGCACCGTTGCGCGAGCGCGTGAAGCCGTAGCCGAAGCGGATATAAGAGCGTCTGGTCCGTCCGTAGAGTGCGGCGAAGCTCTCGATCTCTTCAATGGTGAGACCGGTGATTTTAGCAGCCCATTCCGGCGTCCGCGCCGCAAGATGCGGCTCCAGCTGGTCAACATCATCCGCATGCCGGGCGAGGTACTCGCGATCGGCATAGCCATCTCTGAACAGGACATGCATCACGGCACAGGCCAGAGCCCCGTCGGTGCCGGGCCGCAAGGCTAGGTGGAGATCGGCCTGGGCTGCCGTGCCGGTGCGATAAGGATCGATGACGACAAGCTTGGCGCCATTTTGCTTACGGGCGCGGGCGACATGGGTCATGACATTGACCTGGGTCGACACCATGTTGCCACCCCAAATCACCACGAGGTCGGATGAAGTCATTTCCGTGGCTTCGACGCCCCAGCATTTGCCATAGCCGGCTTTCCAGCCGATTTCCGAGAGCGTCGTGCAGATGGTCGCATGAAAGCCGGAATATCGCATGGCGTGGCGCAGCCGCTGGATACCGTCACGCTGCACCAAGCCCATGGTGCCGGCATAGAAATAGGGCCAGACAGTCTCGCTGCCATAGCGGCTCGCTGCCTTGGTGAACGCTTCGGCAACGATGTCCAGGGCGTCGTCCCAGGATATCGGCGCGAAGTCGCGCGATCCTTTGGCGCCGACACGGCGAAGAGGCTGGCCCAGACGATCCGGGTGATGAAAGCGCTCGGCATAGCGAGCGACCTTGGCGCAGATCACGCCTGCCGTATTGGCATTGCGGTGCGAGCCGCGGACCTTGCCAAGTCTGTTGCCTGGCAATCGTTCGATATCGAGCGCACAGGCGCTTGGGCAGTCATGAGGGCAGACGGAAGGTAGCGTCTCGGCGGTCATTCCGGTCTCCTCTTCCCTTTGCCAGGACATGAACCATTATGGCTTTCCATTGG
The DNA here is from genome assembly GCA_963787265.1 of uncultured Alphaproteobacteria bacterium. Classification (GTDB taxonomy): domain Bacteria; phylum Pseudomonadota; class Alphaproteobacteria; order Geminicoccales; family Geminicoccaceae; genus JANQPX01. The sequence continues at coordinate 37,259 of CAWBCX010000049.1, forward strand.
CATGGGGGAATATAGGCGTGTTTCGATGCTCGCCTTCAGCCGGTCCGGCGTCAAGGTTCTGTTGTCGGAATTGCCTTACGCCCTAAGCAAAGATCAGGTCTTGAGAGGTTTTTGGCTCCTGCCGGTTGCCAACCCAACCCGGTGCAACGATACCCTCACTGGGAAATGACGGCGGGTTGGACCGATTGTTCCGGCATGCTGTCGTCCAGTTCGGGCGACTTCCGCTCCCAATGATGTAAAATCAACACAGTTGATCACGATAAGCAATCCGATATATTCATGCTAACTAGCTGATTCTTCTATTTTATTTCTCATTTTATGGACGCTGATGATATAGTATCTGACACAACTTCGAAGTGAATTTTCAAGAAAAATCAGAGAACAAAACTAGAATATAGCGCGGCTTTATATGAATTTTGGTTTGTATCAAGAAGAATTCTTTCCTTTAGGTAGAAGAAACACGCTCGTTAGTTGATTAATTATTCGATCATCATTTTTCGTATTGTGTTAGGTCCCTAGATCCCCGCTGCTGAGCATTCTCCTTTTGAATTCACGCTAGGCAGCTGAGTTGAACAAAACGAATCTTGGAGCGTTTTGATGATCAGTCGGATTTTAGCCGCCGTCTTCGGCGCAATTCTCTTGTTTGCGGGCACCGCGACAGCACAGCAGGCGTCGACGGGACCCTATGTTGGTGCTGCCGTCGGCCAGTCGATTTTCTGGGACACTGAGCTCGAAGGCGGTGGCGATTTGGAATATGACTTTTTCTCTCTCTTCCTGTCAGGCGCCCTTGGCTATCGTGTTAGTCCGAACCTCCGTGCCGAGGCGGAACTGCTTTATGAGTTCAGCGGACATCGATAATTTCTTTAACGACATCGAGGTCATTCGAGGCACGATCAGCGGCTTCTACGACTTCAGCCCAATGAGCATGGGAGGATATGCGCTCAGCCCTTACGCTGGGGGTGGTTTCGGTTTTGCCAATGTCGAGATCAATGATGATGAGAATGAGCTGACATGGCATGCCGAAGCGGGTGTGTCGGTGCCGATCGTCGACAACCTTGAATTCGTGCCTGGCGTTCGCTTCGAATATATCTTTATCGATGAGAATGGCATTGACGATGACAGCATCTGGATCACCCAGTTGCGTGCCGGTGTCCGCTACTCCTTCTAGCCTCCCGATATGTCGGAACAAGCCGCTCCGCGAACCGAACATCGTCTGCTCAGGCATTGGGGAACGGCTTGTTCTCTCTTGGAATCACCTGTGGCTGATATGCACTTTATGTTGAGAAATGGCCTGGTTTTTCAATGTCGGGTTGGTTCATCGACCAACCTGGCATTGATAAAAACCACAGCGTAGTCTACGGAGTTAAGCACAACAGCTTGGGAGCGTCTGATGAAGCGTTCGGCAATCACTTGCGGTTTTCTCACGTCACTCTCCCATGGGTCCTCGCACCTAGTACCGCCTCGGCTCAAAGCGTCGGCGATCTCTATTGGGGGCTGTTCGGCGGCGCCCAGTTCTATAACGACGTCGACGTCCAAGACGGCAGTCTGGAATTTGACCCCGGCTTCACTGTTGGTGGCCAGCTCGGTTACATCTTTGGTTCTGTGCGGGCCGAAGCCGAAATCGAATATAATGAAGCCGACATCGATAAGGCGCGGGGCAACAACTCAAGTGATGCGCTCGAGGTCATTCGTGGTACGGGTGGGCTCTACTTCGATTTCGTCGGTTTTTCCCAATCCAATATTCTCCCCTATGTGGGCGGGGGGTTCGGCTTTGCCGGTGTCGAACTCGGCAATGACAGCGACACTGCCTTGACCGCTCACGGCGAAGCCGGTGTCTCCTTTGCGGCAGCCGCTAATTTCGACGTTGTTTTTTCCTACAGGTTTGAGTGGTACGATGCCGATGTCGGCAATGTTCAAGACGACATCACGGCGCACCAGATCCGGGCAGGGATACGCTTTTTCCAATATTAGCTTCTCAGGACAGGTTCGCTTGCCCAAATGGACGTTTTTGGCCGGCGCCTGAACTTCTAGATGGTGTCCGCCGGTCCGGGCTTTGGCTTTGGAATGTTCAATGTCCAAAGGAGAAAGAAGCCGGCAGAAAAAAACAGGAGAATGGTGGCCATGCCGGCGCGTTGGCTGTCGGCCCACAAAGTGACGGTGCCGAGAATAAACGGGCCCAAGAAGGCGGTCACTTTGCCGGATAGGGCATAAAGCCCGAACATTTCGGTCTGCTGCTCCGGCGGGGCGAGTTTCGCCATCAACGTGCGGCTGGCGGCTTGTGTTGGACCGACGAAGATGCCGAGCAGGCCCCCGATGATCCAGAAGGTCGTAGCATCCTCGGTGAGTACCGATGCCAGGCCGCAAGCGAACAGGCCGGCGAGCGCGATGAGCACGACCGGTTTCGAACCGATCTTGTCATCAATCCAAGCGAAGGCGAACGCGCCGAGCCCTGCGGTGACGTTCAGGAGGATGCCGAAGGTGATGACGTCGGCAAGCTCGAAACCGAACGTGCCGGCTGCATAGATGCCGCCAAAGGCAAAAAGTGTATTCAAACCATCGATATAGAGCATGCGTGCGAGCAAAAAATGCGCGATATGCCTATAGCGTCTGAGATGCGTCACGGTGTTTCGAAGCTGTTCGATGCCATCACGGATCGCCAGACCTGGCGACAGACCCCGAGCCGGTCGATCAGGTGTCAGCAAGAAGAGCGGCAGGCTGAAGAGGGCGAGCCAAAGCGCCACCAGAGGGCCGGTTGCCCGAACGTGCTGGGCGGTTTCCTTGTCCAGATCAAAAAGCGGCGTTTCGGTCTGGACGAAGGCAAATAAGGCAATAATGAGGCAACCAAGGCCGCCGACATAGCCGAGCGACCAGGACCAGCCGGAAAGGCGCCCGATATGATCTTCGGATGTGAGATCGGCAAGCATGGCGTTATAGAAGATCCCGGCCAGTTCCAGGGCGAGATTGGCGATAACGACCAAGGTGAGGGCATAAAGGACCCATTCGGCACCTGGTTCGGCAAACCATAGGAGGCCTGTGGCAATAATGCATAGCCAAGTGAACATGAAGATCCAGGGCTTGCGCCGACCGGTGGCATCGGCAACGGCTCCCAAAATCGGCCCGAGCACGGCGGCGATCATGGCGCTGATCGTCAGCGCCCAACCCCATTGAGCCGTGCCGGTCACCGGATCGATCGCTATGCCCTGGCTGAAATAGGTGGCGAAGACGAAAGTGATGATGACCGCGCTGAAGGCGGAGCTTGCCCAGTCATAAAATGCCCAGGCCAACTGACCTGACTTGCCTGCCGCTTCTGATTGCGTGGCCTGTTCAAGACGATCGATCACGTCGTTATCGCGCAAAACATCCGGAGCTCCCATCAAAATCTCGTCATGGTTCTTGCGATACCATGATGGCTCTCGTCAGCACCGATGGACCGGGTTAGGTATAGGGGGCAACCTTCGGAAAAGCACGCGCCGACGTGATAGCGCATTGGTTCAATATTTGATCGAGGAAGAGGTCATGGCAGCGGAAACTCCAATTTGTAACTTCGGCGAACCGGCAAAACCGTTCGAGCTGATGGCGACTGATGGCAAGCGCTACCGGCTTGAGGATGCCCGTGGACCCAAAGGGTTGTTGGTGATGTTTATCTGCAACCATTGTCCTTATGTGAAGGCTGTGCTCGATCGCGTCATACGCGATGTCAAGGAGCTCGAAGCCCATGGCATCGGTGCGGTCGGGATCATGTCCAACGACACGATAAACTATCCTGATGACAGCTTTGAGAACATGCAGAAGCTGGCTGCCGCCAAGGCGCTCCCTTTCCCTTATCTTTTTGATGAGACTCAAGAAGTCGCAAGCGCTTACGACGCCGTCTGCACCCCCGACTTCTTTGGATACAATGCCGATCTGGAGCTGCAATATCGAGGTCGTCTCGATGCTTCCAAGACGACACCGATACCGAATGCCGTGCGCGAACTTTACGACGCCATGGTGCAGATCGCCGAGACGGGCAGGGGGCCTGAGCACCAGATCCCGAGCATGGGCTGTTCGATCAAGTGGAAGGCCGCCTGAACGCCTATGGCTTATGCAAGTTTGCGGGAGTTCATCGAACGACTTGAAACGGAGGGGCGCCTGGTCAGGGTGACCACCCCGGTCTCGCCGAGGCTGGAGATCACTGAAATTCATACGCGGCTGCTCGCCGAGCAGGGGCCCGCCGTCCTGTTCGAAAACGTCGAGGGCAGCGGCATGCCGCTTCTCGCCAATCTGTTCGGCACGGTGGAGCGGGTCGCCTGGGGCATGAACCGCGAACCCGATCAGCTCCGCGAGCTTGGCGACATGCTCGCCTTTTTCAAACAACCGGAGCCGCCGGGCGGCTTTCGCGCGGCCATGGAGATGGCACCGCTGGTGAAGGCGGCGCTGTCGATGCGGCCGAAGAGCCTGAGGCAGGCGCCTTGCCAGGAGGTCGTACTGAGAGGCGATGACATCGATCTTGGCCTGCTGCCGATTCAGACCTGCTGGCCAGGCGAGCCCGCCCCGCTGATCACCTGGCCGCTGGTGGTCACCAAGGGGCCGGGCAAGGACAAGAGCGATGCCTTCAATCTCGGCATCTACCGCATGCAGATGCTGGGCAAGAACCGGACGCTGATGCGCTGGCTGAAACACCGGGGTGGTGCCCAGCACCATCGCCGCTGGGGGACGAGCCGCTCGCGAGCCGCTGCCGGCGGCGGCGGTGATCGGCGCCGATCCCGGCACGATCCTGGCCGCGGTGACCCCGGTGCCGGATACCATGTCCGAGTACCAGTTTGCCGGCCTGTTGCGCGGCAAGCGGGTGGAACTGGTGGATTGCGTGTCCCAGCCCTTGAAAGTGCCGGCCACCGCCGAGATCGTGCTTGAAGGCGAGGTCAGCCTCGAAGACTACGGCGACGAGGGGCCTTACGGTGACCACACCGGTTATTACAACTCCGTGGAGCGCTTCCCGGTTTTTACCATCACCGCCATGACCATGCGCCGAAAGCCGATTTATCTTTCCACCTTCACCGGCAGACCGCCGGACGAGCCCTCGGTGCTTGGAGAAGCGCTGAACGAGGTGTTCTTGCCACTGTTTCGCCAGCAGTTCCCGGAAGTCAGCGACTTTTGGCTACCTCCGGAAGGATGCTCCTATAGGGTAGCCGTGGTCACCATCAAGAAAGCTTATCCAGGGCACGCCAAGCGGATCATGCTCGGGGTCTGGTCCTACCTTCGGCAGTTCATGTACACCAAATTCGTCATCGTCACCGATGACGATATCGATGCTCGTGATTGGAAGGACGTGATCTGGGCGCTATCGACACGCGTGGATCCCGCGCGGGATTTGACCATTCTAGAACATACCCCGATCGATTATCTGGATTTCGCTTCGCCGGAAAGCGGCCTTGGCTCGAAGCTCGGTATTGATGCCACCAATAAGTGGCCACCCGAAACCAAGCGGGAATGGGGCGAAAAAATTCACATGGATCGTGACATCGTCGATCTGGTGACGACGCGATGGTCCGACTATGGTCTGCCCGGGAGTGGTCGTGCGATTTGGAGTGGTGAAGAATGAGCCTTGATGGTCCTAATCTCTTGAGTGATTTACTCAGCAAGGCGAAGAAGGCCGGTGCGGATGCGGCGGATGCGATGTTGGCGGAGGGCAGAGGGCTGAGCGTCACCCATCGACTGGGCCAGCTTGAAAATGTTGAGCGCTCGGAGAGTGCCGATCTTGGACTTCGGCTCTTTTTGGGCAAGCGTCAGGCGATCGTTTCGACCGGCGATCTTTCGCCTGAAAGCCTTGATCGATTGATCGAGAATGGTCTGGCGATCGCAAGGTCGGTGCCTGACGATGCTCATGCCGGCCTCGCGGATCGGGATCAGATCGCCCACGAATTTCCCGCCTTGCAGATGGATGACGGGGTCGAGCATGATGTCCATCAGCTGGCCTCCATGGCAGCGGTTGCCGAAGATGCGGCACGCAGCATGCCGAACATCACCAACTCCGAAGGCGGCACGGCCGGTTGGTCGCGGACGAAGTCGACCTTGGCCGCCACCAACGGCTTTCTCGGTGAAACCGCAAGATCCACCCATAGCATCAGCGCCTCCGTGATCGCCTCGGATAACGGACCGATGGAGCGGGATTACGAATACGCCACGAAAATTCGAGCGGCCGATCTGCCGGACCCGGCTGAGATCGGCAAGCAGGCGGCGATCAGGGCGGCGAGACGGATCAATCCGAAAAAGGTCAAGAGCCAGGCGGTCCCGGTCGTCTTCGATCCGAGGGTTTCGGGGAGTATCATTCGTCATCTGATCGGCGCGATCAGCGGTCCTTCGGTGGCCCGTGGCACGACGTTTCTCAAAGACAAACTTGGCGAGGAGGTCTTTGCCAGGGAAATCACGATCACCGAGGATCCGCTCAAATCCGATGGTTTGCGCTCCAGGGCTTTCGATGCCGAGGGCTTGCTGACGACGGAGCGGAAGATCATTGATCAGGGCAGGCTGACGACCTGGCTTCTCGATTGCACCACGGCGCGGCAATTGGGTCTCGAGAGCACCGGCCATGCCAGCCGCGGGATCTCCTCACCGCCATCGCCATCGCCGCACAATCTTTGGATGGAGCCGGGCGCCCTCAGTCCGAAAGACTTGATTTCAACCATTGTTGACGGTTTCTACGTAACGGAGATGCTGGGCATGGGGGTGAATGCCATCACCGGCGATTACAGCCGGGGGGCGGCCGGGCTCTGGATCGAGAATGGCGAACTTACAACCCCGGTCAGCGAGGTCACCATTGCCGGATCGCTGCTCGATATCTTCAAGAACGTGACGGCGGCCAACGATCTGCAGCATCGGTTTGGCATCGACGCGCCGACGCTGCGCATCGACGGTTTGACGGTGGCGGGTGAATAACATTGGCTGCGATGGGAAATTGTGTTCCAAAAGACACAGACCACCAATCCCTTATGGCCGATAAAGCGCTGTTATCCACAGCTGTGGTCAATGCCGGCGCGATCGCCCTTCGCCATTTTCGCGTCGATGCGAAACAGTGGTATAAGGGGCCGGGACAGATTGTCACAGAGGCCGATATCGAGGTTGATCGATATCTTCACGATACCTTGATCAAGGCCAGACCGGACGATGGATGGCTCTCCGAGGAAAGGCAGGATGACGGTTCAAGGCATCGCTGCCAAAGGGTCTGGGTGGTCGATCCCATCGACGGCACCCGTTCCTTCGCTGAGGGCGTGCCTGAATTCACGGTCAGCGTCGCGCTCGTCGAGGCGGGAAAACCGGTTCTCGGCGCTGTCTTCAACCCGGCAACCAACGAGCATTTTCAGGCGGTAGCGGGTGGTGGCGCCACACTCAATGATCAGCCGTTAATGCCAAGCGATCACCAGGAGATCGCTGATGCCACCCTGCTTGCATCGTCCGGTGAGATGCGCAAACGGCGCTGGTCGGAAAGAATGCCAAGTGCCGCTTTCACGACCATCGGCTCGCTCGCTTACAAGCTTGCTTTGGTCGCGGCTGGACGCTTCGACGGGCTGGTTTCCCTTCGATCCTGCAATGATTGGGACCTGGCGGCTGCCGTTCTCCTTCTTCAAGAAGCCGGGGGCTGGCTGGGCGATGCTTCTGGAAAATTTCTGGCGCTCAACGGTCCGACATTGCGCCATGACGGGTTGGTGGCCGCGGGCACCAAATCCTTGTATAATCATCTAATCAATCGCTTGGAAATCATCCAATCGTCGTAAGATCCGGAGTGACGATGCGGACTTATTCCCAGGGGATTCGAGGGGTCGTTGTATTTTGGCAACAGTGGGGTCCGAAGTGCAACGATATCGACAACAAATCGGCATGGGCCGGAATATTGTAGATCGCGATCTTGTTGGCATGACATGAGCGGTAGTTTTTGATGGCACGCCATCGGGGCTGTCGGAGTCGAGTTGAGAATGTCATGCCCATGACCAGCTTTGAAGGAACGGACGACATGGGCGAGCCTAATACCGAGGATTTGATTGCGGAACAAATTCCGCGCCTTCGTCGGTATGCTCGTGCGTTGATGTCCGATCCGGTGAAGGCAGATGATCTGGTTCAGGACACGCTGGTGAGAGCCTTGTCGCGCAGCCATCTTTGGCAGCCCGGTACGGATATCAGAGCATGGATGTTTACGATTTTGCATAATATTCATGTTAATCATCAGCGCCAGCGCTACGTCCGCGCAGAGCATCAAGAGCTGGTCGACGATCAACCTGAGATGGCATCGCCTGCGTCTCAGGATCATCACCTCCAGGTTCGCGACCTGGGACGAGCACTCGATTTATTGCCGGAAGCACAACGGCAAGTCGTGTTGCTCGTCGGTCTGGAGGGGATGAACTACAAGAAGGTTGCGGCCGTCCTCGAGATACCTGTTGGGACAGTCATGTCTCGCCTGCATCGTGGTCGTGAGACCTTGCGTCGCTTGATGGCGTATGGGCCTGCGTCCGGTGTCAGCCGAGACTCAAAGAAGCAAGCATCGCCATGACAACACATATGCATTCGATCGACGAAGACGACTTCCAGGCTTTTGTCGACGGCCAGTTGCCGCCGGAAACCTGTCGGTCGGTCATGACCTATCTCGCCTCCAATCCGGAAGAATCGGAGCGGATGAGCGAGTATCACAAGCTCTCTGAGGAATTACATCAGCGATTCGACGAGGTGCTCTACGAGCCATTGCCTAAGCGGCTGCGGGTCGATACCTACCGGAAAAACCGCTCGCTTCTCGAGCGCGTCCGGTCTTGGTTCGATATCGATGCTCAAACCTTCGCGACCAGGTTCGCCGCCGTGGCCGTGCTGATGACGGCCAGCGCCGGTGCCGGCTGGTGGATGAACTGCCAGCTACACGGAAACGAGGCTTGAGACACCTGCAATGAGCTTTGCGCGTCAGGCTGCAAGTGCTCATATGCTCTATGCACCTGAGTTGCGGTATCCGGTTGAGTTTGGCGCTGATCAGCAGGATAGTTTTCTGCTTTGGTTGACCGAACGTCTTGGTGAGCAGGTGCATGCACCAAGCCTCCAGGATATCGGGTTCCTTTTGGTGGGGGGGCGGCTGCTGCCGGCTGCGGAACAGGCCGCTGCTCAACTCATGTACGAGGATCCGAATAACCATCGTATCACCCTTTATATCCGTGAGCGCTGGAATGCGCCGATGCAGGGGGTAAAGGAAGGCTCGGTCAGTTACTTCGGCGAAGGTGGGCTATCCATGGTCTACTGGGTCGAAGGGCCCTTTGCCTACGCATTGATCGGTGAACTGGATCGTGAACAGCTGTTCACGACCGCCAAGACCATCCGTCAGCAGGTCGAAAGCCCCATGTTGGCGCCAACGATCGATCAGACGGCCGATGCGGAGAAGGATGCGACCTGATCATGGCTCTAGGATATCAGGCTTAGGGGCCTTTTGAACTCCGAGGATGCGTTTAAGGCAGATGATCCCCTAAGCCCGCCGGTGCCGGCTTCAAACGATGAATGGAAGCCGTGGTTCAGTGGGTGGTTTGACGGCCAGCTATGATACCGATCCTCGGAGATCAACTCTGTCAGAGTTGGCGTGATCAAGAAAAAGCCCGGAAGCTCAGCTGCTTCCGGGCTTTTTCTATGCATCCATGCCGCTCAGCATGTTCTCACCATCTTTCCTTCCTGTCCATCCATCCAGCCAAAGGTCGAACCCTGAAGACACCTGCGGTTGGTTGCGCAATACGCAACTCGAACCTCACTGGACCATCGAGCTGTCAAAAGCGTCGATGGTCCGACAGGACGTGTGGTTTAGGTGGGGAAAACGGCGCGACAACCCCGTCATCATAAAGTTCAATCTTGCTTCCGGACGAAACGGTTCCACCAGCCACGACGCGGCTCAGCCGGTTCATTCGTTTCGGCCATCAGGGCGGGGGAAGGCTGCGTTTCTTCTTCTGGTGCCGGAGCGATCATCGAGTCATCGCCCCCAGCGGTCCTATCGAAACGCTCCTGGCGCTCTCTCGCCGGTTCGTCAGCAACTGCCGCTATAGCCGGTATCCGGCTTGGCGCAATAGCGGCGGCGGCGGGAACCAAGGGTTCCGTCTGGTCGGGCTGATGAGCTCCCGGCCTATGATCGTTACTCCGGAATGAGGTCGCGTCAGCTTCGGCCGCAGGTGGCTCTTGGGCTTGCGCCTCCGCGTGTTCCTGATCGCCGCCAGTCCCATTGGTGCTCGGATTTGATCGGGTTGCGCCGCCGCGCGGTGATGAACTGCGTCGCCGTCCTCGCGTCGAACTCCGTCTTCGACGTCGACCGGAGCGGGCAGTGTCATCATCGTCATCACCCACCGATCCGGTTTGGCTGGTCTCGACGTCGTCATCTCCGGTGTCTTGCCGGTTCTGCTGATCATCATCCGCAGCCGCGGCTTGCTGCTCGACAGGTTCATGCTCCGAAGGTTCGCTTTCTGCCTCAGCTTCGGCTGCCATATCCGACGGCGCTGTCGCTGCATCAACCTCGGTGCCAGAACGTCTCCGTCTCCGTCTCCGTCTCCGCCGCCGTCGCTGACCATCTCCCTCGTCATCGCCGCTGTTGGCAGGTTCGGTCTTCGCTTCTTCCGCTTCGGCCGTCTCTTCCGGTTCTCTGGAACGAACGGGAGCCCGCTTACGTCTCGGGGCTGGCTTTGGCTCCACTGGCGCCGGTGCCGGCTCTTCAAACGTTTCGGCGTTCTCCATCTCGACCGTTTCGATCTCGAGATTGCCGGCAATCATGTCGCCCCCGACCTGCACCTTGACGGCCATCTCGTAGCGTTGCTCGAGGGAGACCACCAAATTGCGTTTTTGATTGAGCAGGTAGAGAGCAACAGGGAGCGGCAAGGTCACAGAAAGTGAGGCGTGGTTGCCTTTCATACCTTCGATCTCGACCGCACGAAGGGCCTGCAGCGATGCCGATTCGACCGATCGGATGGTCCCGGATCCTGCACAGGTCGGGCAAGGCTGCGTGCTGAGTTCGAGAAAGCTTGGACGAAGCCGTTGTCGCGAAAGTTCGAGAAGACCGAAGGCGCTGATCCGGCCGAGCTGAATGCGCGCCCGATCGAAGCGGAGCGCATCGCGCAGACGCCGCTCGACCATACGCTGATTGCGCATCTCGAGCATGTCGATGAAATCGATTACCACCAGACCTGCGACGTCGCGCAGGCGAAGCTGCCTCGCGATTTCCTCAGCGGCTTCCGAATTAGTCCTGAGGGCCGTTTCCTCGATATTGCGTTCGCGGGTCGCCCGGCCAGAATTGACGTCGATCGAGGTGAGCGCCTCTGTCGGGTTGATGACAATGGAGCCGCCGGATTTCAGCTCGACCGTCGGGCTGTGCAGGGCGTCGAGCTGCGGCTCGATCTGAAAATGATGGAAGAGGGGGAGCTCTTCCTTATATTGCTTGATGCGCCGCGCTCTGGAGGGCATGAGCATCGTCATGACCTTCTTTGCCGACTTGTAGCCCTCGTCGCCTTCGACCAGGATTTCGCTGATATCGCTATCGTAGATATCGCGAATGGCACGCTTTACCAGCGCCCCTTCCTCGTGAATGGTGCAAGGTGCGATCGAGCCCAGCGTATGATCTCGAATATCGCTCCACAGCCTGAGCAGGTAGTCGTAGTCCCGCCTGATCTCCAATTTGTTTCGACTTTGACCGGCGGTTCGAATAATCAGACCCATGCCTTCGGGAACGTCCAGGTCGCGAGCAATCGTCTTGAGGCGAGCGCGATCCTTGACGTTGGCGATCTTGCGCGAGATTCCACCGCCGCGCGCCGTGTTCGGCATCAAGACGCAATAACGACCTGCGAGCGAAAGATAGGTGGTAAGCGCTGCCCCTTTATTGCCGCGCTCTTCCTTGACGACCTGCACCAAGATGATCTGGCGCCGTTTGATGACTTCCTGGATCTTGTAGTTGCGCAAAAGGCGCTGGCGGCGTTTGGCCTGCTCGGCGTAGACCTCCTCGGTCTCCTCGTCGGCGTCGGTGGTGACAGCCTCGCTTTCGCCCTCGCCGTTCTCACCCTCCTCAGGATCACCTGACACATCACTATCGCCGGCTTCCGTTTCTCCCTTGCTCGATTCCTCGAGCAAGTGGCGGTCGGCCTGTGGGATCTGGAAGTAATCCGGGATGGATTTCGCTGAACGCCAAAAAGCCGTGGCGGGCGCCGCCATAATCGACGAAACGCTGCCTGGAGCGATGGTTCTACCCTGGTTACTTTGGCGAGATAGATATTTCCTTTCAGCTGTCTCTTGGTGGATGATTCGAAGTCGAACTCTTCGAGGAGGCGATCATTGACGACCACCACCCGGGTTTCTTCCGGGTGCGAGGCGTCGATGAGCATCGATTTGGGCATATAAGAAAAACTCCGTCGACCAGTGGCCCGGCGGCGCACCCTTCGGGGCGGCGGCCAGGTGGCGTCGATCATCGTTGGACCGCCGGATCAACCTGGAACTCCAGTCCGTTCGTCGGTACTGGTCCTCACAGGGAGCCGGCGTTGTCATGGGATAGGACTCGATCTAATACCATTTTTGTCCAGATATCCGCATCGCTCGTAGCGCGACATGCGGGCGTTATGATGACCTGCCGATTGAACAGGCAGCGGGCCGATCAGTGGCGAGACCGCAACAGGGGTCTCGCAAATTCACATCCATCGGCGACAAACCTTTGTCCGTTAACTATAGTGACTATGCTGGTACGCTACAATGCGAATATCGATAACAATCTCTCTCGTGCTTGATGCTCTCTTGATGATGATCGGCGAACAGCCTAATGGTCTGCAGTTGATTTCTCGAAAAGTGATGGTTTTTTCGGTGATGCGTTGTGCAAGTGAATGGCGGGCGCGTGCCTGGATGTTGGTTGAGCAATCGGTGGTTTGGTTGGCGACATCTGGTGCAATCGGCAGAAAGTTGAGATGCCCCTTGTCCTGGTTTGGGGTCCTTCTCGTGCTTGGTCTCGTCAATCGGTCCCTGCCGGCTTCGGCCATAGGTACGGTTCAGGATGTGAAGCTTCTTCCTCATAGCGACGGCGTGCGCATTGTCGTCGACTTGGGCCGAAAAGTGCCGTTCGAGCAACGAACCTTTAGCGATCCGCCGCGGTTGGTTCTCGATCTGCCGGATGTTTCCTGGCAGCTCCCCAAGCAGCGCAGCACCCGTTCCTATCGCTTCGTCAGAGGGTTTCGGTTCGGACAGTTGCAAGAAGGCATCTCGCGGTTGGTCGTGGATGTGGACGGTCCTTTCAAGATCGACAAGGTTTTCGAACTGCCGCCAAGCGACACCAGCGGTTACCGCATTGTGACCGATCTGTTGCCGCTGCCGTTCGGATCCGTCATGACACCGCAGCGCATACGCAGCAGAATGTCGCCGAGGTCTGTTTCCGAGGTGGATGAGGTCTCGCCCCCGCGGCCTGCACCCAAGCCGAGGGCCGCGCATAACCGACGCGCAACGACATATCTGTGCGGAATGAAAGGCGAGCACAGGCCTGCGCGGACCGGGTGACAGCCGTCCATCTGCCGTCGGCAAGACCGCGGATCAAAGATCGACAAGCGCATGATCGTCTTGGACCCCGGTCATGGCGGCATCGATCCAGGCGCCAGTGGCAGAACGGGGCACGTATGAAAAAAACGTGGTTCTCGATGTGGCCCTCGAGCTTCGTCGGCAATTGGTGGATACGGGGCGATATGACGTCGTTTTGACGCGGGGAGACGATTCATTCGTGCGTTTGCGCGATCGTTTGCAGATTGCGCGCGCCAGCGACGGACATCTGTTTCTTTCCCTGCATGCCGACAGCCTCGCCAATGCGGATGATGTGCGTGGTGCAGCCGTTTACACTTTATCCACCCAGGCATCCAGCGAGGAAGCAGCGCGTCTTGCCGGCAATGAAAATCGAGCCGACATTCTCGGCGGGATCGATCTTAGCCATCATGAGCCTATCGTGACGCAAATCCTTATCGACCTTGCGCAACGGGACGCCAACAGCAAATCGTTGCGGATTGCCGATATTCTTGTCGAGGAGTTGACGACTGTCACGCCGATGTTGCGAGAGCGGCAGCAGCAGGCTGGCTTCGTGGTCTTGAAATCACCAGATATGCCGTCGGCGTTGATCGAGCTTGGCTATCTCTCCAATGCCAAGGACGAAAAGCGCCTGAACGATCCCAACCATCTGAAGGATCTTGCAGGGGCGATCATCGAAGCAATCGATCGCTATTTCGACGGCGAGCAGTCATAATGGTTCTTCCTATGATCAGAACAGGATAGGATGGACGTTGCACTTTCTTCTTAAGTTGCTCGGCTTTTCGATTCTAACCCTCGTTCTGTTGGTGCTGGCAGCGGGCGGAGGTGGGATCTATCTGCTGCATAAGTATGGCAGTGATTTGCCGGACTATCGTCAGCTTGCCGATTATCAGCCGCCCACCGTCACCAGAATTCACGCGGGCGATGGACGCCTGCTTGCTGAATATGCCCAGGAAAAACGGGTCTTCGTGCCGGTCGAGGCTATGCCCAAACGCCTCATCGAGGCTTTCTTGGCGGCCGAGGACAAAAATTTCTACAGCCATTTCGGGCTCGATTTGGTCGGTATCCTTCGTGCGGTCATCACCAATGTTCGACAATTGGGCCAAAATCGCCGTTTGGTCGGCGCCTCGACGATCACGCAGCAGGTGGCGAAGAATTTCCTCTTGACCAATGAAGTCTCCTACGTACGCAAGCTCAAGGAGGCAATCCTCGCCTACCGAATCGAGCAGGCCTTCAGCAAGAACGAAATCCTCGAACTCTATCTCAATCAGATTTACCTCGGCGTCGGTTCCTATGGTGTCGCCGCGGCTGCGCTCAATTATTTCAATAAATCACTCGACGATCTTACCACGGCCGAAGCTGCCTTCCTCGCAGGGTTGCCCAAAGCGCCTTCCGTGTACCATCCCGTGCGGGCTGCGGATGAAGCGCGGGGCCGTCGTGACTGGGTCATCGGCAGGCTGCTCGATTTGAAGATCATCGATCAGCAAGAGGCGGATATTGCCCTGGCCGAACCGCTGGTAATGAGGCGTCGGGACGACACCGAATTGGTGAGAGCTGATTATTTCACTGAGTCGGTTCGCCGCCGTCTGATTGCCGATCACGGCGAATCTGCGCTTTATGAAGGCGGACTTTCCATCCGTACCACCATCCTTCCAGCCTTGCAGGAAGCGGCAGCGCGGTCGTTACGTGCGGGACTACTCGCCTATGATCGGCGACATGGATGGCGTGGCCCGGTCACGGAAATCGCGCTGGGGCCTGATTGGGCGACGCGTTTGGCGGAGATCGATCGTGCAGAGGGGCTCCCTGATTGGCAAATTGGTTTGGTGCTCGAGGCAAGGCCGGAGACGGCTTCGATCGGCTTGATCGATGGTTCCGTCGTCGATCTCGATCTGGAAGCCGTCACCTGGGCCAGAACCCAAATTCGCGACCAAGCCGATCCCGATAAGGAGATCCTGGGCCCGGAAATCACCGGGGTCGATCAGGTGGTGCAGCCCGGCAATGTGATTTGGGTTGAAGCGGTTCCCGTTGAGGCCGAAGTTGCAGCGGCCGATACCGAAGGTGCCTCTTTGCCGAGCACGGTTCGCTATGAGTTGAGACAGCCGACCGAAGTGGAAGGGGCGATTGTCGCGATCGATCCCCATAACGGTCGGATTCTCGCGATGAGCGGGGGGTTCAATTATCAGCGCAGCGAATTCAATCGGGCCACGCAAGCACGGCGGCAGCCCGGCTCAGCACTCAAGCCCTTTATCTATCTCGCCGGCTTCGAGCAAGGGTACACACCCTCCAGCACGTTTCTCGATGCGCCGGTGGTTTACGACCAAGGGCCTGATGAGGGGAAATGGAAGCCTGAGAATTATTCCAACAAGTTTTATGGTACGCGGACCCTGAGGTTTGGCCTTGAAAAATCACTCAACGTGCTGACGGTTCGTCTGGCGCAATCCATCGGCATGGGCAATGTGATCAGCATGGCCAAGCGTTTCGGGCTTTCCCGCAAGATGGAATACAATCTCGCTTCAGCTCTCGGATCGTCGGAAGCCGATCTTCTGACACTCACGTCAGCCTACGCCATGCTGGTCAATGGCGGCAGGCGCATTGAGCCCGCGCTGATCGAACGCATCCAGGATCGTCATGGAAAAACAGTCGATCGGCGGGATGATCGCCATTGTCCGGATTGCCAGAACATTTCATGGACCGATCAACCCACACCCGTTCTTGCTGACGAGCGTGAGCGGATCATCGATGAGGCGCGCGCCTATCAGATGGTGAACATCCTGGAGGGAGCAGTTCAGCGTGGCACCGGCAGGCGGGCCAAGGCCATCGGCAAACCTGTTGCCGGCAAGACCGGCACGTCGAACGACAGCCGCGATGCCTGGTTCTTGGGCTTCACACCTGATCTCGCCGTTGGCGTCTATGTCGGCTTCGATACGCCGCGAACACTTGGCCGGAAGGAGACCGGATCCTCGGCTGCTCTGCCCGTCTTCGTTGATTTCATGCAGCAGGCCTTGGCCGACAAGCCGGCGACACCTTTTCGGGTGCCCTCAGGTGTTCGCTTGGTTCGGGTCGATGCCGATAGCGGCCTTCTCCCGGGACCAACGACAAGTTCCGTCATCATGGAAGCCTTCATTCCCGGCACCGAGCCCAAGGAAGCTACGCCGGAGAACTACGACACTTATGAAACCGAGACGGAGATCCCCGGCATTGCCGCCGGCCGTGGCAGTGAGGCTCTCGGGCGTAACGGGGAGCAGCAGCCTTCGGCGCCGAGAGCCGGCGGTCTTTACTGACACGTTCTTTCAGGAGAGACATCGGTCCAGCCTCCAGCCTGATGCTCGGATGAGCCTGGAAGACGTTGGCGGACCCCCGGTGAAGAGGGAATGAGCAAGAACTCCCAATGCAGGCAGGACTGCCGGCACAGTTGAACAAAATGGATCCGAAAATGGGCGACAGGTTGGCGAAGGAACAGGTTTTCAAGCGTTACAGGCTACCGACCAATGGCAAGAATATCTCCCTTGGGGATTTCGACACGAGGGACAAGAGCTGCTTTCCGGATCGTGACGAGGCCGAAGTTTCCGCAGCGGCGGATATCGCCAAGATTGATGCCTTGCAGGATATTCTCTACGCCGAAGGCAAGCATGCGCTTTTGATCGTTTTGCAAGCGACCGACACGGGGGGAAAAGACAGCACGATAAGAAAGATTTTTGGTCCGGTCGATCCCTTGGGCATACGGGCCACCAGCTTCAAGGCACCCTCGTCACTGGAACTTTCTCATGATTATCTCTGGCGCGTGCATCAAGCGGTGCCACCCAAAGGCACGATCGGCATCTTCAATCGCTCCCACTATGAGGATGTGCTGATTGTCAAAGTTCGTGAGCTGGCTCCGAAAGAGACGATCGACCTGCGTTATGATCAAATCAATGCTTTCGAACGACACCTCGCGGAAAACGACGTCACCATTCTCAAATTCTACCTGCATATCTCCAAGGACGAGCAAAAAGAGCGGCTGCAGGCACGTCTGGAGGATCCGGCCAAACATTGGAAATTCAATCCCGGCGACCTCGATGAGCGCGCGCTTTGGGATGATTACCAGAACGCCTATGAAATCGCGCTTAGCCGTTGCAGCACGCCGAAAGCGCCTTGGTTCGTCATTCCGGCCGATCGGAAATGGTATAGGAACGCGGTCATTGCCAGGATTATTCGCTGTACCCTGGAGGGTCTCGATCTTCGTTACCCGGAACCGCCGGCAGGGCTGGATCAGATCAAGATCGTCTGAGACGGCGTAGGCGGAAGCTTGCTGGAAGTTCGGGGATCTTTGATGTTTTTCATGATCTTCTGACCACCATGGGTCCTCGTCTGAGATCATACCAGAAGAAGCTTTTGCGACATGTGATCTAAATCACAGATTTTTGATCGTAGAATTCATAGGCTGGCCCAATGTCTTCTGTTTTCGTTCGCATCCTTGGTTGTGGCGACGCTTTTTGCAGTGGTGGTCGCTTACAGACATGCTTTCATATCGGCAGCGCCCGCTTCGACATGTTGCTCGATTGTGGATCGACTGTCTTGCTGGCCATGCAGCAGCAGAATATCGACCCTTCGACCATCGATGCCATTCTGCTTAGTCATTTGCATGGTGACCATTTCGGCGGGGTGCCATTCTTTTTGATGCATGCCCAGTTTGTAGCGCGACGAAAGAAGCCGCTCACGATTTTGGGGCCTTTAGGCACGGAACGTCGGATTGTCGACACGTTGAATGTCCTGTTTCCGGATCTAGGCGAAGTTGCCTGGTGTTTCCCTCTCCATTTCATCGAGCTGCAAGCGGACCATCAGGAAACGGTCGACGATGTCCGGATCTTTCCTCACCTCGTCGATCATCCCTCCGGAGCGCCATCACTCGCTTTTCGCCTGGAGATCGATGGAAAGGCATTGGCCTTTTCTGGCGACACCCGCTGGACCGAAGCGCTCGTCGAGATTGCCGATGATGTCGATTTGTTGATTGCCGAATGCCATAGCCGCAAGCCGAATGGCGTGCATCATCTGGATTGGCAGACGTTGAATGAACACGAAGAGGACTTGCGCGCCAAGCGTATCTTGCTGACCCATATGAGCCAGCCCATGCTGGATTGCCTGCCAAAGATCGATCCCGGTCGCTTCGAATTTGCAGAAGACGGTCTGGTGACAACGCTTTAGAACGTCTTCTGCCCCAACGAAGCCGGAGCCGTATGATCGGAAAGTGCTCTAGCGTACGTACCGCAGTAACGGCATCGAACCCGTCAGCTTTTCCTGAAGATGACCATCAATTTAGGTTGATCCAGCGCAAGATAAGAAAATTATCCGGTCGCTGCCGGAGGTGAACCCCCGATCGCATGGCCCAAACAAGGGGCTGGACATGTAAGGGAACGTAGATCGCTTCATCTTTCAAGAGAGCATGCACTTCATCGATCATGGACTGGCGCGTGGGCGCGTCGAGCTCCTGCTGGATCATCGGCAGCAAGTCGTCGATGCGCGGATTTGAATAACCGCCAAAGTTCCAGCTGCCGAGCTTTTTGTCGTCGTCCGGCGTGTGCAGGAGGAAGCGGATAGGGTGTTCGGCATCGAAGGTGCCGGGCGACCAGCCGAGCAGATACATATCGAACTTGCCTTCGCGAAGTTCGGTCCAATATTGGCTGACCGGCACGGCATCCAACGTCACATTCAGTCCGATCTTGGCAAGCATCACCACAGCTGCAGTACAGATCGCCTCATCACCGACATAGCGGTCATTCGGGCAGCGAAGGGTCAGCTTGAAGCCGTCGGCAAAACCAGCGTCAGCGAGCATGGCTTCGGCGGCCTTCGGATTCGTGGCGAGGCGGGTATCGTCGCTTGCTCGATAGCCATTGACTCCGGGTGCGATTACTAACCCGCGCATCAAATAGGTAACAAATTGATGCTTACGCGGCGTAACGTACTGTCGGCGCCTGGAAGAAGGTTCGAACCTTGGCCGGACGCTTTTGCAGGCTCCTCATATAGGACACAAGATTGCTCTTGAGCTCGTCCTTGCTGCTGGGAGCTTGGCGCCTGGCCATCGACTGCTTGACGTCGTTGTTCACGAACTCGTCTGGATTGTGCTCTGGCGCATAGGCCGGCAGGTAGAAGAGTTCGATCTGGTCTTTGTTGGCGTCGGCCCAGGCGGTGACGATTTTGGCCTTGTGGACCTTCAGATTGTCGACGATCAGGAAAACCTTCTTGGCGGCGCCCCGGACAAGACGTTTGAGAAAACGGAGAAAGATTCGGGCGTTCAACGCGCCGTCATAGACCATGAACCGGAGCCGGCCGCGATTGGTCAGGCTCGAGATCATGCTCTGCGAGAAGCGCTTGGCCTTGCGGCGGATCACCGGCGTCTTGCCCTTCGGCGCGAAGCTTCGGCCGTAATTGGCCTGGTTCGAAAGCCCGGTCTCGTCGCCCCAGTGGATCTCAGCCTTTTCCGCCTTGGCCCTCTTCACGATCGCTGGATAGTCACCCTCAAGCCAGGCCTGAACCTCCGGCTCGCGTCGTTCGGTCGCGCGATGCTTCGGACGCTGCGCGCTGAAGCCCCAACGCTGCAGATAAACGCTGACCGCCTGCAGCGACAGGCGATGGCCGCTCTCCCGTTCGATCAACGCACGCACCGCCTCGCGCGTCCAGAGCGCAAAGGGCAGCTTCAGCTGGTCTGGGCATCTGTCCGTGATCAGCTTGCGGATCCGAGCGCCTTCAGCCTCGGACAGCCGAGGCTGCTCGCCCGGCCGACGGCCGCGCCGACCGCCCTCAAGGGCGGCATCGCCACCCTCATCACGGGCTTTCAGCCATTTGGCAACGAAACGCCGATGGACGCCGACAGCCTCGGCCGCCGCAAGCCGCGTCATGCCGCCATCAACCATGGCGACCGCCCGACGTCGCAACTCAGCCTGCACTGACGGCTCAAGCTTACGAAAATCTCGATCTACTGACATGCCAAAGACTATAGTAGATCCGCATCACAAATGAAACCTATTTGCGTGGCGGGTTAGTAGAAGGCCCGTGGTTTGCCCCTTGCCGCGCATGACCTGCTGAACGATCGCGTCCGCATCGATCGCTTGATAGATCGCTTTTCGCAACCGGGCATCCCGAAACGGATTAGCCCCTCCAGCGTCGCCCCGAGCCAGCTTGTCGGATCGATGGTCGAAGCCAAAAAAGATAACGCGGCTTTCGATTCCCTGGACGACCTCGATCCCCTCGTCCAGTTCGAGAAGCGGCACATTCTGCAAGGGGACAGGCTCGATCATATCGACCTCACCGGAAATCAATGCGGCCACCCTCGTGGCGTCCGATGAAAGCGGTTTGTAGACGGCCTGGGTGATGTTGTGTTCCTGCTCGTCCCACCAGGCATCGTTCGGCTCCAGGATCGTTTCGACATCCGGTTCGCGACCAACAAGTTTGAACGGACCGGTGCCATTGGTTTCGAAATTGGTGGCATTCTGGCCCTCGATATTGGGTAAATCGGCCCCTTTGGCCTCGGTCCAGCCCTGATCCATGATCAGCCAATTGGCGATGCCCGCGGGAAAAAGTGGATCGGGTTTCTTGGTATAGAATTCGACGGTGAGCGGATCGGGCGCCTCGACACGGTCGATGGTGGCAAAGAAGGATTTGACGTCGGAAGTGTCGTCCGATGCCCGTCGATAGGAGAACAGGACGTCGTCGGCATCGAAATCGGCACCGTCGTGAAAAACGACCCCGGCTCGAAGCTTGAACCGCCAGCCCTCGATGCCCATCGACTTCCAGCTCTCGGCAAGTGACGGCTCCAAGGTCATATCAGGGGCTCGGCGAACCAAGGCTTCATAGATATTGTTCAGGAATCCGAGGACGGGTGCCGTCGCGGCGGCATGCGGATCCATGGTGTTCGGGTCACTGCTCGTCGCCCAGGTGAAGGTCTCGGCTTCCGCCATTGCTGACCCAGCGATCAACAGAACCGCCGTGACCGCGCCGACATGCTTCATGTCATCACCTCGCCCATGCGATGATCGACTTCATGATCTGATCAAGAGATCATGACGGCGCGAGCTTGTCAAAAGCCGAGCGGTGAGCTTGCCGCGAAACCGTTTGAGCGACCTCCACATGAAACCTTGGCAAGCAACATGAGCGCTTGTTCGGCAGATTGCCGCGCCCGAGAAAACCCTCTAGCTTAGCGCGAGTTTTCTTGACCGACTTCATGCCGACGACAAAGAGGGGAAGTGACATGGCCAAATGCGCCTTTATCGGACTTGGGATTATGGGGTACCCGATGGCGGGGCATCTTCAGGCCAAGGGGCACGACGTGACGGTGTATAATCGGACCGCGAAGAAGGCGGAGGCATGGGTCGCCGAGCGCGGCGGCAGCAGCGCTTCAACCCCGCGCGAGGCGGCTGAAGGGGCCGAGTTCGTCATGGCCTGCGTCGGCAACGATGACGACATCCGCGCCATCGCCTATGGCGATGACGGGTTGTTCGCCGGGCTTGGCGATGGTGCGACGTTTGTCGACCACACCACGGCGTCCGCCGATATCGCCCGCGAGATGGACGCCTTTGCCAAGGACCATGGCAAAGCATTTATCGACGCTCCCGTCTCCGGGGGACAGGCGGGGGCCGAAAACGGTGTGCTAACGGTAATGTGCGGCGGCGAGCAGGCCGTCTTCGATCGCGCCAAGCCTGTGATCGACAGCTATGCGAGGGCGGTGACGCTGCTCGGTGATGCGGGGGCAGGCCAGCTTGCCAAGATGGTCAACCAGATCTGCATTGCGGGCCTCGTTCAGGGCCTTTCGGAAGCCGTCAATTTCGGCAAGCGCGCAGGCTTGGACATGGAAGCGGTGATCGGGGTAATTTCCAAGGGGGCCGCGCAGTCCTGGCAGATGGAAAACCGTGCGTCGACCATGATCAAGGGCGAATTCGATTTCGGATTTCCGGTGGAATGGATGAGGAAGGACCTTGGCATCTGCTTGGCAGAGGCCAACCGCAACGGTGCGCTCCTCCCGGTCACCGCCCTGGTCGATCAGTTCTACCACGATGTCATTCATGAAGGCGGGGCTCGCTGGGATACCTCCAGCTTGATCCACCGTCTCACCAAATGACCGTACCATGGTCCGCGGGTCGGGACTCCGTCCGGCGGCGTTGACTTCAGGGCGGTGCTCCCGCCGTGCCATGCCAGGCGTTCTGACCCAATTCCGCCAACGCGTCGGTCCCTTCATACCAGCCGGATGCTTCCGGGCGAAAGAGGGCGCCATGGTAAATGGGCGTGGCAGTCAACCAGGTCTTGGCAGGATCTCGCGCGACATCAAGCTGCGTCGCTGACGCGAACCCCGACGCCCTGGGTCATCATCACCTTGTTCAGGAGCTTGACGCAAGCATAGACTGCTTTGATCGAGGGTGCCGGGGTCGAGGTCAGGTTGGCCATCTCGAGGATCGAGCCGATGAGAGCTTCGGTTTCAAGAGAGCGGCCGCCCTCGACGTCCTGAAGCATGGAGGTCTTGTGGGCACCCACGGATTCCGCCCCCTGGATGCGCTTTTCGATGGTATGGCGGAAGGTGACGCCGAGCTTTTCGGCGACAGTCTGCGCCTCTTCCATCATCGAGGCGGCAAGATCACGGGTCTCCTTGAACTGGCAGATGTCGACCAGGGTCGCGTGGGTCAGGGCGCTGATCGGGTTGAAGGAGAGGTTACCCCAGGCCTTCAGCCAGATTTCGGAGCGAATATCGGCGAGCACCCTGGATTTCAGGCCACTGCCGACCAGGATATCGTGGAGGACTTTGACCCGATCAGATTCCTTGCCGTCCAGCTCGCCGATCGGGAAGCGATCGCCCTCGACGTGACAGATCACGCCGGGTTCGGTCACGGCGGCAGCCGGATAGACCACGCAACCGACGAGGCGTTCGGGCTCGATCTTGCGGGTCAGGATGCCCGAGGGGTCCAGGCTTTCCATTTTCTGGCCGTCATAAGCGCCGCCGAGGTGCTGGAAATACCACCAGGGCAGGCCATTCTGCACGGTCATGATCATGGTTTCAGGAGCGAGCATCGCATCAATGTCGCGAACCACGTTCTCCAGAAAATGCGCTTTGACCGCGAGAATGACGAGGTCCTGCTTTCCTGCATCTGCGGCGCTCTCGACCGCCTTCACCTGGGCGAGATGCTCGCTGCCGTCCTCCCAGATGAGTTTCAGGCCGTTCTCGCGGATCGCTGCGAGATGGGCACCCATGTCGATCACGGTGACGTCGTTGCCGGCAAGGGCGAGCTTGGCCGCCATCAGGCCGCCAATGGCACCGGCGCCAACCACGGCAATACGCTGCGGTTTAGGCGGTTCGGCGAAATAGCGAAAGGGTACGGCCTGCTCGAACACATTGGTGAGCGTGCCGACGCCGTCGATAGTGACGTCGATCTGATTTCTTGGCGCTCGCATCGCGCCGACCCCGACCGAGGTGCCGCAGGCGACCACGTCGCCCGGCATGAGGGTCATGTCCTTGGACAACATACTCACCAGCTTTTTCGGCGGGAAGAACATGTCGCTGACTGGATAGTTCTGTTTTTCTTCGCCATTGACGACGGTCTTGATCGAGAGTGTCAGCGGATCGAGGCCGGTCGCTACAACGGGGCCGAACACGCCGAACGTATCGAAGCTCTTGGCGCGCGCCCATTGGCCGAAGGTCGGGTTCTTCGAGATCAGATCGGCGGCGGTGACGTCGTTGATGCAGGTGTAACCGAAGATATGGTCGCCTGCCTCCTCTTCGCTGATGTTGCTGCAGCGCTTGCCGATGACGATGCCGAGCTCGCCTTCGTAGACGATATTGCCGGCATATGTGGGCGGCCTCTTGATCGGCTCGCCATGGGCGAGAAAAGCGCTCGGCGATTTCAGGAAGTAAAGCGGCTCGTCCGGATGCTGGACTTTAAGACGCTCAGCGAGGGCGTGAAAATTGTTCCAAAGGCAGACCATCTTCGATGGCTCTGTCGGGGTCAGCACCTTGACGGCTGCCAGGGAGACCTCATCGCCGGTCGGTGCCGGATCATCGAACATATTGCCGCGATGCACGGCGATGGTGTCGCCTTCGAGCGTTCCGAAACCAATGTTGCCATTAACCTCGAATCTGATCCAATGCGCCATCAATGCCCCCCGTTTTTCTTATTGCGAGGCGGTATGATGGCGCGAGTACCCCTAAACGGCAATATTCCTCATTTTCTCGTCCGCCGGGTCAACGGCGTCGATCAGCTCAGAGACGACGTCAAGCCCGTGGTGCTATGACGGGCGGAAACGGAAGGGGTGGGCGGGGTAGACGCCGAGCTGTTCGACCGAATGGGAGAAAAAGCGGAGCTCGTCCATGGCGTTCTTGACGCCGGTTTCCTCCGGATGGCCGATGATTTCGGCATAGAACTGCGCCTGATTGAACTCGGCATCGACATAGCTTTCGAGCTTCACCATGTTGACGCCATTGGTGGCAAAGCCGCCGAGCGCCTTGTAGAGCGCGGCCGGAACGCTCTGCACCTGAAAGAAAAAACTCATGATTGTGGGCCGTTCCAGGTCAAAGCCCGGATCGATCGGCTCGGGCGCCAGGATCACGAACCGCGTGGTGTTGTGATCGGCATCCTCGATGTCGGATTTCAGAATATCGAGTTCGTAGATCTCGGCAGCGAGGCGAGATGCGATCGCGGCGTGGGCTGGATCTCCCTTGGCCGCAATCTCGGCGGCGGCTCCCGCAGTATCGGCATGAACACGGGAGGTGACCGGCAGCTCGTTCAGCAGGTTTCGGCATTGATTGAGCGCATGCACGTGGGAATGAATGAACCTGATGTCCGCGAGCTTGGTGCCGGGAACCGCCAGGAGGTAGTGATTAACCCGTTGAAAGTGCTCGCCGATGATATGAAGACCACCGCGCGGCATGAGGTGGTGAACATCGGCGACGCGCCCGGCGACCGAGTTGTCGATCGCGATCATGGCGCGATCGGCGCGGCCATCGCGCACCGCGGTGAAGGCATCATCGAACGTCTCGGCCGGGACCGGTTCGAGCTCCGGGCAGGCCTGCTGGCAGGCAAGATGCGAATTGGCGCCCAGCTGCCCCTGAAAGGCAATTCTTAAGGGCTTTTCGCTCGATTTCGAAATGGTGATCGTCTCCTGATCGGAGGCACCGGCAACCTGGTCCATAAGCGGCTGTTTCTCTGGCTTTTGGGTTCGTTTGGTTTTTCGAGTTTTTCGAACGCTGGGCTGGCACCGATCAACCAAATCTTAATATAAACTAGCTAAGAAGTCGTCTAGCTTCGGCGAGCTGATCGGAAGTATCGACGCCAAGCGGAACCGTGTCAACGCGTGCGATGCCGATGGTCATGCCATTCTCCAGAGCGCGCAACTGCTCCAGCCTTTCGCGACGTTCGAGCGGGCTGGGGGGGAGATTGGAAAATCGTTCCAAAATGTCACGTTGATAAGCGTAGATGCCGATGTGATGATAAACCGGCCCGGGGCCTGAGGGGGCGGTGGCGCGGGTGAAATAGAGAGCTCGACCCAGATTTTCATGACGGGAATCAAAGGAGATGATGGCCTTCACCACGTTCGGATCATCACGTTCAGCCGGGTTGGTAATCGGCGTCGTGAGCGTGCCGATATCTGTGCCAAGAGCATCCAGCGGCTTCAGAACGGCGCGGATGAGCTTGGGATCGATGGTCGGCAGGTCGCCTTGAAGATTGACGACCCTGGTATGTCGACGATCGCCGTCGATCAGATCGAGAGCGCTCCGGATGCGATCGCTGCCGGACGGCAGGCCGGGATCAGTCATCACGGCTTCGCCACCATGATCGCGAACAGCGTCGACGATCGCCTGGTCGCCGGCCGCCACCATGACCGGCCCGACATCGGCTTCCATGGCGCGCTTCCATACCTGGACGATCATCGGCAGGCCGCCGATCTCGGCAAGCGGCTTGTCTGGCAGGCGCGAGGAAGCGAGCCGCGCCGGGATCATGACGATGGTCGATGAGCTTGATGGGGCAGACACGCGTAAAGAACTCCTTTGGCTCCATGATCAAGCTGATATCACGGTAAAACGGGATCCTGATGGGACAAACTGCCGCGATGATCGGTTGGCTACTAAACAAAGCTTGCAGCGCGTGTTTAGAACTCTGTTTACCGTCACAAGTTATCCTAGGAAGTCAACCGCCAGGACAGACAGTCACGCTATGGCATCATCGCTCGAGACCAACAAGATTCTTGCAGCCATTCTCACGGCCGGCATCTTCGCTTCAGGTGCGGGTGTGGTATCGCGGATACTTTATCATCCTACCGCACCGGAAGAGCCTGCTTACCTGATCGAGGTCGTCGCCGGCGGTGAAGAGAGCGGCGGTGGCGGTGAAGAGCCCGAGATGTCGGTGGCGGCCCTGCTTGCCAGTGCCGATGCCGCCGCCGGCGAGACCGCCGCCAAGAAATGCGCGGCCTGCCATACCTTCGAGGAAGGTGGTGCCGACAAGATCGGGCCCCATCTCCATGGTGTCGTCGGGCCGGGAGATTGGTGCGGTCGCCGGATTTGGCTACTCCGAAGCGATGGCCGGGCATGGCGGCAGCTGGGACTACGAAGCGCTGAATCACTTCCTCAGCCAAACCCAAGGATTACATGCCAGGCACCAAGATGGCGTTCGCAGGAATCAAAGACGGCCAGGATCGAGCCAATGTGATCATGTATCTGCGCTCGCAGTCGCCTGATGCGCCGCCCTTGCCGGAAGCTGAAGCGCCTACCCAGGAGGCTGGCGGTGCCCAGACCGACGCCGCGGACGCGGACGCAACCCAGGCGGAGACTGCAGCCGAGGCGGCACCCGAGAAAGAAACCGAGGCTGCTGCTGGGGAGGAAGCTGCCCAGACGGCTTCGGAGCCTGTGGAGAAAGCTGCTGACGCAGCTTCGGACGCGGCCTCGACGGTGGCGGATGGCGCTCAGGAAAAGGTGGCGGGCGCTGGCGAAGCTGTCACCGATGCGGCTTCTGAGACGGCTAAGGCTGCCGAAGAGGCGGCAGCTGATGCGGCCGAAACGACCGATGCGGCCGTCGGCGCGGTCGAGGGGGCGGCGGAGGCGGTAACCGATGCGGCTGGCAACGCCGCTGAAGCCGCTGCCAAAGCGACAGACGATGCCGCCAAGGCGGTCACGGAACAAGCCGAGGACGCGACAGCCGCGGTTGCTGGCGCCGCCGGCGCAACCGTTGCTGCGGTGACCGATACTGCTGAAAGCGCTGCGGGGGATGAGGCAGGCGGCCTCGTTACCATGATCGCTGGTGCCGATGTGGCGGCCGGCGAGAAGGTGTCGAAGAAATGCAAGGCGTGCCATGTCTTTGATGAGGGGGGCAAGAACAAGCTTGGCCCAGCCCTTTGGGGCGTGGTCGGGCGGGATATCGCCTCCCATGAGGGCTTCAAATATTCAGGTGCGCTGGAAGGCCTGGAAGGCGAGTGGACCTATGAAAAGCTCGACCAGTTCCTCGCCGCGCCCAAAACGTATGTTCCTGGAACGAAGATGGTGTTTGCTGGCGTGAAGAAGGAGCAGGACCGCGCCGATCTGATCCTCTACCTTCGCTCGCTTGCAGCAGAGCCCGAACCCTTGGCCGAGGGCGGTTGATCATTGCATCGATCCAAGCCTGTCCGACACCGATGGGCTTGGAAGAATTGATGCGCCGACCAGCAACGGCATCGATCCAAGCCTTCCGTTGTTGGACAGGTTCAAAAAATTGATGTCGTTATAAACCGTGCAGCGGCCTCGGGATGAAGCGAAGATGTCGAAGCACGGGGTGGAGGCATGGTCTTGAACGCGGCTGAACCGAGAGACTATCTGGGCTTTGCCGAGCGTGTCGCGGATGCTGCAGGTGCTGTGATCAGACCCTATTTCCGCTCCAAAATCACCATCGATCAAAAAGCGGATGAAACGCCGGTCACGATTGCCGATCGTGAAGCCGAGCAAGCGATGCGCGCCCTGATCAGCGAGACCTTTCCGGATCATGGCATCGAAGGCGAGGAGTTTGGTGCCGAACGAACCGATGCCGATTACGTCTGGCATCTCGACCCGATCGATGGGACCAAATCCTTCATCACCGGCCGCCCGCTGTTCGGGACGCTGGTCAGCCTCGCTCATCACGGCGAGGCGGTGGTCGGCATTATCGACCACTGCATGATGAACGAACGCTGGGTGGGCGCTATCGGCCAGCAGAGCTGCTGGAACGAGGAGCCCATCAGCACACGGCCTTGCGCCCGCCTCGCCGACGCCGTCCTCTACGTGACCTCGCCGAAGATGTTCAAGCAGCCGGGCGAGGCCGAAGCGTTCGGCCGGGTCGAAGACGCGGTGGCGCTGCCGATGTATGGCGGCGATTGCTACGCCTACGGCCAGCTCGCCATGGGCTTTGCCGACATCATCGTCGAGGCGGATCTCGATACCCACGACTATCTGGCCCTGATTCCGGTGATCGAAGGTGCCGGCGGCATCATCACCGACTGGGAGGGCGGGGCCCTCACCCCGGACTCGGATCGGACGGATCGTGGCGGCCGGCGACAAGCGCGTGCATGACGAGGCGCTGGAGCTGCTGGCGATCACGACGGATTAAACCTGGTTCATCGACCTAGGCTCGAGGCCGCCAGCGCGTCTATATACATCCATCACATCTGACGCCGCGCCACGTTGTTGACGGTTTGGGAGTAATCGACCATGAGCGCCTGCGATCGCTTTGCCCGCCCGGGTTTCGCTTTTGCCCTGTTCCTGATCTTGGCGACCGCTGCCTTTGTCAGCTATGCCGAGGAGACGGTAACGCCGGTCCATGGCATCGCGATGCACGGCGATCTCGCCTATCCCGCCGATTTCGAGCATTTCGCTTATGTGAATCCGAACGCGCCCAAAGGCGGCACGCTGACGCTTAGTGCGGAGGGCAGCTATGACAGCTTTAACCCCTTCATCATCAAGGGGCAGTCGGCTCAAGGCGTTGGCTTGATCTACGAAACGCTGACCGTGCAGTCGTTGGACGAGCCGTTTTCCGAATATGGCCTTCTCGCCGAGAGCATCGAGGTGCCGGACGATCGTTCCTGGGTGGCGTTCACGCTGCGCGAAAACGCTCGCTGGCATGATGGCGAGCCGGTCACCATCGAGGACGTAATCTGGAGCCTCGAGACCTTGAAGGAAAAAGGAGCTCCCTTTTATCGGTTTTATTATCAGAACGTGGTTAAGGCCGAGGCGGATGGCGAGCGGCGGGTCAAGATGACGTTCGACGGCACGGTTAATCGCGAGCTGCCGCTGATCATCGGCCAGTTGCCGGTCCTGCCCAAGCATTATTATGAAGGTGATGAAGGCCGCGCGTTCGACAGAGACCACTTTGGAGCCGCCGCTCGGCAGCGGCCCCTACAAGATCAAATCGTTCGAGCCCGGCCGCAATATCGTCTTTGAGCGGGTCGACGATTATTGGGGCCGAGACATTCCGGTCAATCGAGGCCGCTATAATTATGATGTGATCCGCTACGAATATTTTCGGGATGCCAATGTCGCCCTCGAGGGCTTGAAGGCCGGCGAGTATGATTTACGCGCCGAGAGCAGTTCGAAAAACTGGGCGACCGCCTATACCGGCCCTGCGGTCGATGCCGGCTGGATCAAGAAAGAGGAGATTGCGCGCCAGCAAGGTACGGGCATGCAGTCCTTTGCCTTCAACTTGCGCAGGAAGACGTTTCAGGACCCCAAGGTGCGCGAGGCATTGGCTTACGCGTTCGACTTCGAGTGGACCAACAAGAACTTGTTCTATGGCCAGTATACGCGCACCGACAGCTTCTTCGAGAATTCCGAGCTGGCCTCCAGCGGCCTGCCCGATGAGGCGGAACTCGCCTTGCTCGAACCGTTGCGCGATCAGATTCCAGAGGAGGTCTTCACCACCGAATACCAGCCGCCGTCCACCGACGGTTCCGGCAACAATCGCGCCAATCTGCAGAACGGCGCTGAACCTCCTGAAAGAAGCCGGCTGGACCGTGCAGAACGGCAAGATGACCAACGAGGCCGGCGAGCAGTCTCGATTTCGAGGTGCTGCTGGCGTCGCCGTCGTTCGAGCGGATCGTCGCTCCCGTTGCTCAAGAATCTGGAGCGCTTCGGTATCGATGCCCGCATCCGCACCGTCGATCCGGCGCAATATCAAAATCGTGTCGACAAGTTCGATTTCGACATGATCGTCGGTTCATGGGGACAGAGCCTGTCGCCTGGTAATGAGCAGCGGGATTTCTGGGGCAACCGAGGCGGCGGATCGCGAAGGCAGCCGCAACTATCTCGGCATCAGGAACCCGGCGATCGACGTGCTGGCCGACAAGGTTATCCAGGCGGACTCGCGCGAGACGCGCTGGTGACGGCGACGAGAGCACTGGATCGGGTGCTTCTGTGGAATCACTATGTGATCCCGCAATGTCATTCGACCAGCGACCGGTTCGCCTATTGGGACAAGTTTACGCGCCCGGAGACCAATCCTAAATACGGCGTCGATCTCTTGCCTGGTGGATCGATACCGGGAGAGAGGAAGCGCTGATCGCCTCGAAACCGGCAGCAGGAAAGGGTGGCGGCGAAAGCCTCGACCCAGTAGCGCTAGGCCAGCGATGCTCGCTTACATTGTCAGACGGCTGCTGCTGATCGTCCCGACGCTGCTCGGGATCATGGCGCTCAATTTCCTGGTGATCCATGTGGCGCCGGGCGGGCCGATCGATCAGATCCTGTCCAACATCAAGGGAAGTGGGATCGACGTCACTGCCCGGGTCAGCGGCATCGACAGCGGCGAGCTGCAGCAATCGGGAGGTAGCCAGGGCTCGGGCGAAGGCCGGGTTGGCAGTTACCGCGGCGCCCAGGGGCTCGATCCCGAGTTTATTGCCGATCTGGAGCGCCAATACGGTTTCGACAAGCCGCTGCTGGAGCGGTTCGGCACGATGATCTGGAACTATGCCCGGTTCGATTTCGGCCAGAGTTATTTCCGCGACGAGACGGTGATCAACCTGGTGCTGGAGAAGATGCCGGTCTCGATCTCGCTCGGGCTTTGGACCACGCTTCTCACCTACCTGATCGCCATCCCGCTCGGTGTGCGAAAGGCGGTGAAGGACGGCTCCACCTTCGATGTCTGGACCAGCGGTGTCGTGATCGTCGGCAATGCGGTGCCGGGCTTTTTGTTCGCCATTCTCTTGATCGTGCTGTTCGCCGGCGGCAGTTTCGTCGACTGGTTTCCGTTGCGCGGCCTATATTCGGAAAACTGGAACGAACTATCGCTCTGGGGCAAAGTCGTCGATTATTTCTGGCATCTGGCCCTGCCGCTCACCGCCTTGATGATCGGCGCGTTCGCCGGCCTTACCATGTTGACCAAGAACTCGTTTCTCGAACAGATCAACATGCAATATGTGCAGACCGCGCGTGCCAAGGGATTGACCGAGCGGCGGGTCCTTTACGGCCATGTGTTCAGGAACGCCATGCTGATCGTGATCGCCGGTTTTCCGGGTGCGTTCATCGGCATCCTGTTTACCGGCTCGTTCCTGATCGAGATCATCTTTTCGTTGGATGGGCTGGGGCTGCTCGGCTATGAGGCGGCCTTGAAGCGAGACTATCCGGTGATGTTCGCGTCTCTGTATATGTTCGGCCTGCTTGGCTTGCTGGTGCAGCTGATCACCGACCTTACCTATGTGCTGATCGATCCCAGGATCGACTTCGAGATCGAGGGAAGCCTGATGGCGACGCTGGCCGCAGGCAGGATCAAGCGAGAGCCTGCCCATCTCCTGGGCGTGCCGCTCCGACTGGGTGCGGTCAACCAGCGGCGCCTCGCCAACTTCAAAGCCAACAAGCGAGCTTACTGGTCCCTGGTGATCTTCTCGATCCTGTTCATTCTGACCCTGTTCGCCGAGCTGATTGCCAACGACAAGCCGCTGCTCATCCGCTATGACGGCGCGTTTTATTTTCCCTTTGCCAAGAGCTATCCCGAGAGCACCTTCATGGAGGACGGCTTTCCGACCGAGGCGGACTACGCCGACAGCTTCGTCAGGGAAGCGATCGAGGCGAACGGCTGGATCGTTTGGCCGCTGGTACCCTACAGCTACGATACCATCATCTACGGTCTGCCGTCGCCTGCGCCGTCGCCACCCGATGGTCAGAACTGGCTTGGCACCGACGATCAGGCCCGCGACGTGCTGGCACGGGTGATCTACGGCTTTCGCATCTCGGTGCTGTTCGGGCTTTGCCTGACCATTCTGAGCTCGATCATCGGCGTTCTGGCAGGGGCTGTGCAGGGCTATTTCGGCGGCTGGACCGATCTGCTGTTCCAGCGCTTCATCGAGATCTGGACCTCGATGCCGACGCTCTATTTGCTCATCATCCTGGCAAGCGTGGTCACCCCGAGCTTCGGTTGGCTGCTGCTCCTTCTCCTGCTGTTCAGCTGGACGGCGCTGGTCGGCGTGGTGCGTGCGGAGTTCCTGAAGGCCAGAAATTTCGACTTTGTACGCGCGGCGAGGGCACTTGGTGTGGGTTCGTTCACCATCATGATCCGCCATATCCTGCCGAATGCCATGGTGGCGACGCTGACCTTCATGCCGTTCATCCTTGTGGGGGCGATCACAGCACTCACCTCGCTGGACTTTCTGGGCTTCGGCCTGCCGGCGGGTTCGCCGTCGCTGGGCGAGTTGCTGAACCAGGGCAAGAATAATCTTCAAGCACCCTGGCTCGGCATTTCTGGGTTTTGTGTGATGGCGCTGATGCTGTCGCTTCTGGTGTTCATCGGTGAGGGCGTGCGCGACGCCTTTGATCCAAGAAAGACGTTCGCATGAATTCCCTTAAAACGAAACGAGCGGCGGCATGAGCCTCCTCGAAGTTTGCGATCTCTCGGTCAATTTCCGCATCGAAGGCGGCACGCTCGAAGCGGTGAAACGCGTGTCGTTCGCCATCGACAAGGGGGAGACGCTTGCCTTGGTGGGGGAGAGCGGGTCGGGGAAGTCGGTGACGGCGTTGTCGATCATGCAGCTCTTACCCTACCCGAAAGCGAGCCATCCCTCCGGAAGCATCGTGTTCGATGGCAAGGAGATGGTGGCGGCTGCACCGGACCAACTTCGAAAAATCCGTGGCGACGGTATCTCCATGATTTTTCAGGAGCCGATGACGTCGCTCAATCCGCTGCATACCATCGAGCGCCAGATCGGCGAGACCCTGACGCTCCATCGCGGCTTAAGTTCATTGCGCGCGCGAGAACGGACGCTGGAATTGCTGCGGCTTGTCAGGCTGCGCGATCCCGAGGAGCGGCTGGGGGCCTACCCCCATCAGCTTTCCGGCGGGCAGCGGCAGCGGGTGATGATCGCGATGGCGCTGGCCAACGAGCCGGCTCTTTTGATCGCCGATGAGCCGACCACCGCGCTCGACGTCACCATTCAGGCGCAGATTCTGCAGCTCTTGAAGGATTTGCAGAAGCGGATGGGCATGGCGATGCTGCTGATCACCCACGATCTGACGATCGTACGCAAAGTTTCCGATCGTCTCTGCGTGATGACCGGGGGCGAGATCGTGGAAAGCGGTGCGACCACGGCGGTTTTTGAGCAGCCGCGACATGCCTACACCAAGCATCTGCTGGCGGCCGAGCCCAAGGGAAAGGCTTTGGTCCACGACCCGGCCGCGCCGGTGGTGATGGGGGGGGATGATGTGAAGGTGCATTTTCCGATCCAGCGCGGCCTGTTGAAGCGGACGGTGGGGTATGTGAAGGCGGTGGACGGGGTCGATGTCAGCATCAAGGCGGGGCAGACGGTGGGGGTGGTGGGCGAGAGCGGGTCCGGCAAGACCACGCTCGGCCTTGCCCTGCTCCGGCTGTTGAAGAGCGAGGGCGATATTCGTTTCAACGGCGAGGCTATTCAGGGCTGGTCGAACCGGCAGATGCGGCCGCTTCGCCGGCATATGCAGATCGTGTTTCAGGACCCGTTCGGCTCGCTCAGCCCGCGCATGTCGGTGGGCCAGATCATCGAAGAGGGGCTGGTTTTGCACGGTATCGGCGGCAGCGCCGATGCTCGGCGAACTTTAGTGGCGAAGGTGCTCGACGAGGTCGGGCTCGATCCCGAAAGCCAGGATCGCTACCCCCATGAATTTTCAGGCGGTCAGCGCCAAAGGATTTCGATCGCGCGCGCGATCGTGCTGGAGCCGAGCTTCGTTGTTCTCGATGAGCCGACCTCGGCGCTGGACATGTCGGTCCAGGCCCAGATCGTTGATTTATTACGTGATCTCCAGGCCCGGCGCGGGCTCGCCTATCTGTTCATCAGCCACGATCTGCGGGTGGTCAGGGCACTCAGCGATCAGGTGCTGGTGATGCGCCAGGGCGAGGTGGTGGAGACTGGGCAGGCCGAGGATATTTTCGACCGGCCGCAGCATCCCTATACGCAGGCACTGATGGCGGCCGCTCTCAATGTCGAGGTGGTGGAGAGCGAGTTCGTGGCGACGTGAGGATGCGCGCGCGCGCGAGATAGAGAGAGAGAGAGAGAGAGAGAAATTGATCCCGATGCTCTCTCCCTTTTTTGCGATGAATTTCGTTCGTTGAGCGCCGACGGCGGTCGCGCCGAAATCGATTTTGACGATTTTACTTTGTTGTCAGCCTCCCTTCGTAACGTTCATCGGCCTTTCATTCCAGCGGCTGTCGTCCAGATCGAGGGGGCGGGCCGGAGCCGACGTCGTCGGGTCAGAAAACGCTCTAACGCTTCCGACATCCTCGATTCCAGGCCAGCGCCGTCGGCCGCGCCGGTCCTGTGATCGCCATCACATTGCATTTTCTCGAAGTCGGCTTTCTTAGGGGCCATAGGATTTTGCATGGCAGAGGAACTTTTCGATGACTTCGGAGACTTTGAACGTGGCACCCCAGGATCAGTCGCCCAGCGATGAGGCCGTCTCGCTGCATCTCAGCAAGGTTCGCGGCACCAATCTGCAGATCAGAGCCCGGCTTAAGGGGCGCGGCATCACCAACAGCCGCCAGCTTCTGGTTGCGGCCGGCGAGCAGAAAAAGCGTGCGGCTCTTATCGGCGAAACCGGTATCGATGCGGCGACGCTTGCCTACATCACCAAGCGGGCCGATCTTGCGCGGGTGAAGGGGATCGGCGCCACGTTTGCCGATATGCTCGAGGTGCTCAGGGTCGATACGGTCGAGCGCTTGGCGAGCTGGGAGCCGGCAGCTTTGCACCGGACCTTGCATGATTTCAATCGAACCGAGCGTTTTGCCCGTCGTTCACCGACGCCTGAGGAGATCCAGTCCTGGGTAGGTCAGGCCCGGAAGCTGCCCATTCTGATCGAGGGCATTTGAGGATGGCGTGCCGGTCGCGACCACCGGCCTGGATGTTCAGGATAAGCGGACTTTCACCGAGATCGGGAGACATTTTCGTGCTGCGGGGCTGAGCTGGCGCCGTTTGATTCACGCCTGGCCGCCGACCATCAGCTTGACGATTTCGTCATGGTCGGTCTGGTCGATCTCGCGCTCGCCGGCGGCCACGCCGCGGTGGAGGACGAGGATGCGATCGGAGACGGCGAAGATGTCCTGGAGGTTGTGGGAGATGAAGATCACCCCGACCTCCTGTTCTTTCAGGCGCAAGATAAGCTCCCGGACTTTGCGCTGCTCGGGCACGCCGAGTGCGGCGGTCGGCTCGTCCATGATCAGGACATTGGCCTTCCAGTAGATCGCGCGGCCGATGGCGACCGCCTGGCGCTGGCCGCCGGAAAGGGTGCGCACCGGGCGGGTCAGCTTGCTTTTGGGGATTTCGATCTCGAGGGATTGCAGAACGTCGTAGGCGGCTTCGCGCATGCGTTTTCGATCGATTGCCGGAACGAGGCCGAGATAGCGCTTGGCGGGTTCCCGTCCCAAGAAGACATTGGCGCCGACGTCGAGATTGTCGGCGAGCGCCAGGTCCTGATAGATGGTTTCGATGCCGAGGCGGCGCGCCTCGCGCGGATTGGCCATGGCGACCGGCTCGCCCTTGTAGCGCACCTCGCCCTCATCCGGCTGATAGACGCCGGAGATGCACTTGATCAGGGTGGATTTGCCGGCGCCATTGTCGCCGGCAAGGGCGAGAACCTCGCCGGCACGAAGGTCGAAACTGACCCGGTTCAGCGCCTGAACCCCGCCAAAACGTTTCGAGATGTCCCGAACGGAAAGCACCGCGGCCACCGGTGCAGCACCTTGCTGCCGCGACCTAGGAGTCATCTTGGGTCTCGCCGCGCAGGCGGCTTTGGGACTGGTCGACCAGGACCGAGACGATGATGACCACGCCGACCGCGACGAACTGCCAGAACGGTTCGACATTGACGAACACCAGGCCGTACTGGATGACGGCGATGATCAGGGCGCCGATGACGGTGCCGATGATGGTGCCGGAGCCGCCGAACAGGCTGGCGCCGCCGATGACCACGGCGGCGATCGAATCGAGCAGCATGGGCTCGCCGGCCTGGGCGGCGCCTGCGGAAAAGCGCGACGTGTAGATCATGCCGGCGAGACCGGCGCAGCCGGCCGCGATCAGGTAGATCATCATGGTGTGGCGCCGGACGTTGATACCGGAGCGGATCGCGGCCATGCGGTTGCCGCCGATCGCGTAGGTGTACTGGCCGAAGCGGGTTTGCGAGAGCACGTAATGCAGGATCAAGACCGCCATGACGGTGATGATGATCGGCACCGGCACGCCAAGAAGCTTGCCGTTGCCCATTTCGAACAGCCAGGGATTGTTGACCGGGACGGTGGTGCCGCCCGCCGCAAGAAAGCCGCTGCCGCGAGCCACACCGTACATGCCGAGCGTGCCGATAAAGGCGGGCACGCGCAGTTGGGCGATCAGCCAGCCGTTGATCATGCCTGGAATCAAGGACACGGAGAACGCCGCGAGAATGCCGAGGCCGAGCGCCATTTCCGGCGGCAGGCCGGAAAGCTGCTGCATGACCCGCGCCATGATGACCGCAGCGAGGCCCATGACGAAGCCGACCGAAAGATCGATGCCGCCGGAGATGATCACGTAGGTCTGGCCGAGACCGAGAAGCAAGGGGGCGGCGGCGAACAGCGCGATGCTCTGGATGTTGAAGCCGTTGAACAGAAACGAAATGCCGTAAACAGCGCGCGCCCAGCTCTCGAAAAATATCAGCAATACGGCTAAAAACAGCCAGGACCAGGCGCCCGCCAGAAACCTGAGCATGGGATGCTCGTCCTCCGGCACCGACGCGGCCGGTTCGTCCGGCACGGCCGGTTCGGTAACTGGGGCTTCGGCCATGGTTTAGGGCAATGTCAAATCAGGTCGGTTCATGGCTCGACCGAAGCCTGGCGGCGACTTTCATTCTTTCTTAACTCCAAAGCGCGATGAAGGTCCTGATTTTCCGGTCCATGGGATCCTGGGAATCCGCCCGCCCGCTGGGAAGAAAATGTTGGGCGCAGACTCTCATGATCGCATGGACCAAAGCAGTACCATCGAGGAGAAAGGTGAAGGAATGGTTCATCCCGGCCATGACATGCCAGGGCAACCCGATCCGGTCTTCCTTCCGCTGTCAACGTTCCCAAAAACAGTGTCCGATCAGGTCGCAGGGGACGGGGCGGTTTTTGCCGCCCCTTCGCCCCGATTGTCGTCATCAATCGGAATAAACGAACTTTTGAATGTCGGGATCGTCGATGTTGGAGGCGTCCATCACGGTGAAACCGGTGCCGATGCTGATGGGCACCGACTGCTCGGTGAGCGCGGCATAGGCGGTCATGACGCCGTAGTAGCCGATCTCGGCCGGATGCTGGGCGATCGCCATGTCGATCAGGCCGGACTTGATGTCGTCGACGATGCGCTGCGGCGCATCGAAGGCGACCACCTTGATCTCGCCGGTCTTGCCCACTGACTTGACGCCGTCGGCGGCCCCGATCGCGGAGAACAGGTTGGCACCGAACACGCCGACCAGATCCGCGTTGCGTGGCGAGCACCGCCTGGAGCTGGGAGGCGGCCTTGTTGGCGTCGTTGTCGTTGAACTGGGTCTCCAGCACCTCGATGTCGGGATAGTCGCGCCATGGCCGCTCTTGAAGCCCTCTTCGCGCTGATCGGTGGTGGAGATGCCGGGTTTGACGTTGGAGACGTAGACCTTGCCGGTCTCGCCAACGGCTTTCGCGAGTGCGTGGCCGGCCATCTGGCCGCCGAGCACGTTGTCCGAGGCGACGTAGGACAGCGGAAAATCACCGTCGCCACGACCGTCTTGATACTGGCCGTCGTCGATGAAGGTATCCACCGTGATCACCTTGATCCCGGCATCGATCGCCTGCTTCAGCGGCGCGATCAGCTGTTGCGTATCGGTTGGCGCGATCAGGATGGCATCCGGCTGGCGTGCGATCAACGCATTCAGCACCGGCACCTGCACGGTCGGATTGAAGTCCGGCCCGCCTTGGAAAAGAAGCTCGACGCCGAGCGCTTCGGCCGCATGTTCCGCACCCTTCCGCATGGTGATGTAAAAGGCGTCGGTGGTCAGCCCCGGAATAAGCGCGATGGTCATCTTGTCCTGGGCACCAGCCTGTTCCACCGGCCCCATGCCCAGCATGGCGGCGAGCGCGATTGAGCCGAGCAGAATGCGTCGCGTGAATTTCATGGTCGAACCTCCCGAATATGATTTTATGCCGACGTCGATGGCGGCTGCATTGTCTCAAGCTTTCGACGCTATCATCGGCCTATCAGGATCACAAGATGGAGGTGGTGAAAGGCGGCAGCATCAGTCAGTCGTCCCTGGTGTCGGCAACACCTTGGCCATCAGCTTGTATTCCATCTCGATACCGCTGGCCACGGGCCAGCGCGCCGGTTTGACCGATTGGTAGCCAAGAGCTTCGTAGAACGCCACCGCATTCAAGCTCGCCCAAAGCTTTAGCTGGGCATGCCCCGCGGCGTGGACCGAGGTTTCGACCTGGTCCATCAGTTGACGTCCAACCCCGCGGCCGGCCGCCGCCGGCTCGACGAAGACGTAGCGGGGCCAGGCGCAGTCGGGCTCGCGGCTGTCGGCGGTCCAGCCGGCGACCCCGACGATGACGCCGTCCTGCTCGGCGACGAAGAAAGTGCCGCTTTCGAGCAAGGTATGGCGGACCTGGACCCCGATCTTGGCCCAGGCCCGGCAGGCCGCCTCGCCGTAGGTTGCAAGGCCGAAGGCCATGATGGCCCGGGTCTGGAGAGCCGCGATCGCGTCGAGGTCGCGGCGCCGTGCCGCGCGGACGGTCAGCTCAGCTATCACTCGAACACGTGATGAGCGAGCTTGTTCTTCTCGATCCGCTCCCAGTCATAACTGACACCGAGGCCCGGACCGGTGGGGACGGGGAAGCAGCCGTCGTCACCGATGTCCTCCAGGAGATCGGAATAGCCGCAGGTGTAGACCGGCGGCATGGCGTTGGGCATGCCGGGGCCGACCAGGGCCTGCTCGTACATGTGGGTGTTGCGGATCGCGGCGATGCAGTGGCGGTGGGCAGGGCTGGAGGCGTGCATCTGGACATCCAGACCCATGGCTTCGCACAAGTGGGCGATCTTCATCGCCCCGGTGATGCCCATGTCGTATTCCGGGTCCGCATGGATCATGTCGCAGCCGCCGGCCACCAGGAAGCTCGCCTTCTGTTCGAGGCCGCGCACATGTTCGGTGATCAGAAGCGGCGTTTTCAGCTTTTCGCGCAGACGGGCATGGGCGAAGGCGGAGACGCTGGCATCGCGGTAGGGGTCTTCGTACCAGAAGAAACCGGCGTCGTCGCAGGCGCGGCCGACCTCGAGGGCGTCCATATAGGTGCGCAGCTGGCAGGCCGGATCGAGCATCAGCCGAAACCGGTCGCCGGTGCGGTTGCGAACCGCTTCGATGTTCCTCGATCTCGCGCCCGACGTCGCCGTTCAGCCACCCGTGGATCTTGAAACCGGCATAGCCTAGCGACTGACAGTACGCGGCAAACTCCGCGAAAGCGTCGGGGGTATCGAGCCCTCCTTGATCTTCCTGACCGTGATAGGTGCTGGCGTAGGTGGGGAGGCGCCAGCGGAAGCCGCCTAAAAGTTTCGCGATCGGCGTCCGATATTTCTTGCCGGCGAGGTCCCAAAGGGCGATGTCGATGGGGCCGTGGCCCATATGGTCGTAGGCGCGCAGTTCGCGTTTCAGGTCGTCATAGATCACCTCGCGCTCTTCCGGATCGCGGCCGATCAGATGCGGGGCGAGCATCAGGCTCTGGCCGAGAGACGCCTGGGTCCCGACCCAATGGGTGACGTAAGCGCCCTCCAGCCCGTCATCGGTGCGGATGCGGAGCGCATACCGCGCGATGGTCGCCTTTCCGCCCTTCATATACTGCACATTCCCCACCCCGGTCGCGCCGTGGCTCGGGACGCCGAGATCGTCGACCTCGTAGGTGAAAGGGATGATGTCGACGCGGTCGATCTTGCTCATTTGCCTCCCCTTTTTCTGTGACTTCCATTGTATCCGGTGTGCTGCGTTTGGTGCCAGAGCTGCGCCCCAAGAAGGCTACCTTTTTGCGATTGATCTAAACTTAAAGTTTATTTATATGTGAGATTGTAGCAATTTTTAGGTTTGTTTGTTTGGAGGCCAATTGGTGAAGTCATGTTGGTTGAATAGGGGTTTGTTGTTGTCGTTGGTATTGGTGGGAGCGTTTACGCTCGGTGCCTGTCAATCCGGAGCCTATCGGATGGTGTCGTACCAGCCGATCGATCGTGGTCACTATTACGATCAGCAGTGCGACTACCCGGACAACCGCCGTGTTCGACGCGAAGCACGCTGGCGCGCGCGGGCCGAAAGGCGGAGACAGTCCCGAAGTGTAGCTGCGATGGGGCTAGGGCTAGGTCCAGCCTTTGTAGGGGCATTGACCTATGCAGGCGCCGAATGTGCTTGTGATATATTGAAGGAGCTTATTTTTGCTGAAAGAAATTCGGGCTATGCTCGAGCAAAACGTCGAGGATATGTGAGACGTGCCCACTATCAACGTTGGTAGTTTGATGGGCCGTGTCGATCAAGCTCAATCAAGGCACCGGAGCGTCTTCTCTCAACAACCCCTCCGCTTTCAGCTCCGCCCAGCAATCCGCCGGAATCTCGGTCTTGAAATACGCAAGGTTCTGCTCGACCTCTTTGGGTGACACCGAGCCTGGAATGATGGCGGCGACGGACGGGTGGCCGAGCGGAAATTGCAGCGCTGCCGCCTGCAGCGGCACGTTGTGGCGCGAGCAGACCGTCTGCATGCCGCGAACCTTCTCCAGGACGTCGGTCGAGGCAGGCGCGTAATTGTATTTGGCACCCTCGACCGGCCCCGTGGCAAGAATCCCGGAAGCGTAGGGGGAACCGATGATGATGCCTACTCCCTTTTGCTCACAGCGAGGAAATGCGTCGTCCAGCGGCGCCAGGTCGATCAGGGTGTAGGGCATGGCGACCAGGAAGAAATCGAGGTCGAAGCGGTCGAGAAAGCGGCCGATCATCGGCCCTTCATTGATGCCGGCGCCGTAGCCCTTTATCTCACCTGACGACTTCAGTTCCTGGAGCGCCTTCAGCCCGCCGCCCTGATCAAGTTGCTGGAAGCAACGGTCGATGCCGGCGTCGTCGCCGTGATATTGGGCGTCGATATCATGGATCACCAGAAGGTCGACGCGGGGAAGGCCGAGGCGCTGGAGGCTGTCTTCATAGGAGCGCATGACGGCATCGTAGCCGTAGTCGAAGCGGAGTTCGAAGGGGAGGCCGCCTGCCCAGATGCCGGGCGGGACGTTGTCGGGATCGTCGGGACGACGGTAGACCCGGCCGACTTTCGTCGAGAGCGCGAACGTACCTGCCGGTTGCTGACGGAGGAAATGGCCGAGGCGATGTTCGGCCTGGGTGTTGCCATACCAAGGGGCCGTGTCGAAATAGCGGACACCGCCGTCATAGGCGGCCCTAAAGGTCGCGGCGACCCGATCCTCGGGCAGTCTCTCCCAGAGATCGCCCAAGGGGGCGCTGCCCATGCCGTATTGGGTGACGTTAAGGCCGGTTTTGCCAAGCCTCCTGGCTGCCGCTGGGTTCATCGATATCCTCCCCGATCATCATTGCGCATCGCCAGCCGGGATACCGGCCGACAAAGATCGGGGACAACCTAAACGACCCGCCTGCTGGCCGCCAGAGGCAAGAGGCAGAGCAGTCGTGCTCCTGTCGCGGCGGCCCTAGGCGGCGCCGGCGATGTAGTCCTGGAGCATGCTCGCTTCGGCTTCGAGTTCCTCAAGGCGGAACTTGACGATGTCGCCAATGCTGACAATGCCGACCATTTGCCCTTTCTCCAGAACGGGCAGGTGCCTGAAGCGGCCGGCGGTCATCTTCTGCATCAGCTTATCGACCCCATCGTCGGGCCTGCAGGACACCACCTCGGTCGTCATGATCTGACCGGCCGTCATGGCTAGAATACTCGCACCGTGCTCGGCAAGGCCGCGGGTGACATCACGTTCGGAGACAATACCGGCAATATGGGCGTCGTGATCGAGAACCACCACGGCACCAATACGTTCCTTGCTCATCAGTGCCGCGACATCGGCCACGTTGGCTGAAGGGCTGATCGTGACAATGTCGCCCCCTTTGCTGGCAAGAATTTGACGTACAAACATGAAACCATTCCCCTGGTGTTGGTTTCGGTAGGCGCGTCGAAAGTTGACAGAACGCTTTACCCCATAATGGGCAGAGTATCCCACAATCATGAGATGATGTCTAGAATTTATAATAAACTACGGGTTTATTTTTTTCGATCTTCGAACAGCGTCAGGTTTGCTAAAGACTATTTACAATAGAGCAATCAACGAGTTTGCCTCTTTTAAGGCGTTTGGTTCCAGCAGCTCGATCATGGTCCCGGCACCGGAGGGATTTGACGCAGTCGGCCTTTGCCGTGGCGCCCGGTCGATCGAGCCGTGGTATAAACGTGACGATTGACCGGGTTTCACCTAGCTGTTTAAGTGCTTTTCCGAGACGTCACGAGATCCGATAACGGATGATATCTTGAGCGGTTCTGCCGCTCGAAAGGTTTAGGGAGCTATTCGATGGGAGCAGCCATGATACGCAGTCTTACGCTCAGCGCCGCCATCGCCTTGTTGGCGGGGCAAGCTTTTGCTCAGGAGCATACGCTCCGTATCCAGACGCATTTCAGTGCCGAGAGCTTGAACGGGCAGAACGCCGCACAG
The DNA here is from genome assembly GCA_963787265.1 of uncultured Alphaproteobacteria bacterium. Classification (GTDB taxonomy): domain Bacteria; phylum Pseudomonadota; class Alphaproteobacteria; order Geminicoccales; family Geminicoccaceae; genus JANQPX01. Next base: position 80,882 of record CAWBCX010000049.1, read on the forward strand.
TTCGTCGACGACGTCCAGACCATGTCCGGCGGGCGCATCGCGATCGAGATGTTCTATTCCGGCGCCGTGGTCAAATCCACCGAGACTTTCGATGCTGCGGCCAGCGGCGTGCTCGATGGCGACATGACCGGCGGCGCTTATCAAACCGGCAAGAACCCGGCCTTTCAGTTCGTCGGCGACATCATGGGCGGCTACAACACGCCCTGGGAGCTCTATTCCTGGCTCTATTACGGCGGCGGCATGGATCTCGCCCAGGACCTCTACAACAGCTATGACATGCAGCTGATCGGCTGGTGGATCCCCGGCCAGGAGACGATGTCGTCGTCACGCCCGCTCGCCGGTCCTGCCGATATGAAGGACTGGAAATTCCGCTCGCCGCCCGGCCTCGAGACCGAAATTTTCGCCGAGATGGGAGCCTCCCCGATCGTGATGGATTTCGGTGAGGTGTTTACCGCCCTCGAGACCAAGATCATCGACGGCGCCGATGCCTCCAACATCAGCACCAACAAGTCGCTCGGCCTCTACGACGTGGTCAAACACGCCACGTATCCTGGCTTCCACTCCATGCCTGCCGATCATCTCGCGATCCGGAAGGATGCCTGGGACGCGTTGCCGGAAGATCTGAAGCGCATCGTCGAGGTGGCGATGGAGAAGCTCTCCTTCCGCAATTCGCTCAGCTTCGCAGTGGACACCAAGAAGACGGCGGACGAACTCGCCGCCGCCGGCGTCACCCTTTACGACTGGTCCACCGAGGACCGGGCCGCGTTCCGCGACGCTGCTCAAAAGAAGTGGCAGGAATGGGGCGACAAGACGCCCGAGGCGCGGGCATTGGTCGATAGCCACGTCGACTTCATGAAGCAAATGGGCATCATCGAGGAATAGCCGGAACGGAGCGAAGGGAAGGCAAGAACGCCTTCCCTTCCTTTTCATGCCGGTGATTTTTTCCTGTTGGGTTCAGCCTTTGAAAAGGGAGCTTCGGCATGCCGCCTCTTGATGCTGCCGGCTATGCCTGGGTCATCGGGCTGACGCTGGCCGCCACACTCTGGATGGTCTTCGTCTCGCCTTACCTGGTGCCGCGCCTTGCCATGCGTATGCATCAGCGCGAGAGCGATGAGGCAACCAGGCTCACCTTCATCGACAAGATCACGCTCTACATGGCGTCGATCTTGATGTTCACGGTGGCTTTTATCGTCGCCATCATGTTCTACGAAGTGATCATGCGCTACTTCTTCCTGAAGCCTACGCTCTGGGTGGAAGAGCTGTCCCGCTGGCTCGGCGGCATCATTTTTCTACTGGCCGGTGTCTATGCGATGCAGCAGCGCGGCCATATCCGGGTGGTTCTGCTGTACGACCACGTATCCAGGCCGGTGCAGCGCGTGTTCGATCTGATCGCCACGATCTGCGTGGTCGCGTTCTGTGCCGCCGTCGCCTTCGGCTACGGGCCGATCGCGCTCACCAAGTTCCAGACCTGGGAGCTCTACGGCAGCGCCTGGAATCCGCCGATTCCGGCTGTGATGAAGCCGCTGATCTGCATCGTCGCCGTGCTGATGGCGCTGCAAACCATCAACAATCTGATCGTCGACTGGCCGAAGGACAAAGCACCGCCCTACGACCCGGCCGACGACATCTAGCGGCATGGCCACAACACGGCTGTTGATCGAGAATCATTACGATGTCGTGGCGCCGCCGGGACACGCCCGAACATGCCACGCGCATCATGTAATCTAGGAAAAAATAATGGGGATCGGCGAACTTTCTTTACTGCTGCTGTTCGGCATTCTCATTCTCTTGGCACTCGGGGTACCGCTCGGTCTCGCTTCCGGCTTTCTCGGTGCCGTCGTCGCCTATTGGAAGCTCGGCACCACCGGCTTTTTCATCCTCGGCCAGCGGATGTACGACCTCACCATCGAACATGCGCTGCTCGCCGTTCCCCTCTTCATCTTCATGGCGATGTTGCTGGAGCGGAGCAACATCGCCAAGGACATGTATGACGGGCTCAGCATATGGCTTGCCAAGACCCGCGGCGGCGTGGCGATGGTCACCGCGATCATGGCGATCATCATGGCGGCGATGTCCGGCATCATCGGCGGCGAGATCGTGTTGCTCGGTCTGATTGCTCTGCCTCAGATGCTCCGCCTCGGCTACGACCAGAACCTGGCGATCGGCACGATCTGCGCGTCGGGCTCGCTCGGCACCATGATCCCGCCTTCGATCGTGCTGATCATCTACGGCGTGATCACCGAGACTTCGATTCACGCGTTGTTCAAGGCGGCGATCGTGCCGGGCCTGATCCTGGGCGGCCTGTACATCATCTACATTCTCATTCGCACCCGGCTGAACCCGGAGCTGGCCCCCCTGCCCGAAGGCGGCGACGACGTGACCCTCGGCGATAAGATCCGGGCGCTTAGGGGCTTCTCCCGCCGGTGGCCTTGGTGGTCGTCGTGTGCTCGGTTCGATCTATGGCGGCATCACCGGCATCACCGAGGCGGCCGCGATCGGCGTGGTCGGCGCTGCTTCTGATGATCCTCTCGCGCGGCGAGCTGGACCATGGATCTTTTCCTGCGACGCGTTGCAGCGCACCCTTCGCTCCACCGGCACCATCCTCTGGGTGACCTTCGGCGCGACCGCCCTTGCCGGTGCCTATGCAATCGCCGGCGGGCCGACCTATCGTTGCCAATCTGATCATCGGCATGGAGCTTCCCCCGATCGGCGTCGTGATGATGATGATGCTGATCTTCCTGTTCATGGGCGCCTTCATGGACTGGGTCGGCATCGTGCTCCTGGCCATGCCGGTCTTCCTGCCGCTGGTCACCAAGCTCGGCTATGACCCGGTCTGGTTCGGCATTCTGTTCTGCCTGAACATGCAGGTGAGTTTCCTAAGTCCCGCCGTTTGGCCCTGCCGCCTTCTACCTGAAATCCGTCGCCCCGCCGCACATCTCGCTCACCGACATCTTCAAGAGCTTCCTGCCGTTTATCTGCATCCAGTTGGTGGTGCTGGCTCTGGTGCTGGTGTTTCCGCAGATCGCGCTGTTCATTCTCGGCTAGAGCACTTTCCGATCATAAGGCTCCGGCCCGCACCCCCTCCCGACCACGATGCTGGTGCTTTGATCGGATCGGGATGCGCTCTGCTCCATGCGCAAAAAAGGCCGCCCTTTCGGACGACCTTTTGCGTTCGATCTTGGCGGCACCAACTCTGCCCAACCCCCCGATACCGTCCGGATCCCCTTTCGGGGGGGCAGGGCCTGGAGCCGACCGGGACCCGGGAAACGGGCGTCAGCCTGCAGGCGGAATGCGGAGCATCTGGCCGGGGTAGATCTTGTCGGGATCGGTCAGCATCGGCTTGTTGGCCTCGAAGATGACCGGGTATTTGCTGGCGTTGCCGTAATGGGCCTTGGCGATGCCTGAGAGCGTGTCGCCTGACTTTACCGTGTACATCGTGGCCTCGGGTTCGGGGGCTGCGGCCCTGATGCTCTCGTCGACCTTGGCCACACCCTTGACGTTGCCCATGGCGACGATCAGCTTTTCCTTGGTGGCCTGGTCTGGGACCTCGCCGCCGACGGTAACCTTGTCGCCGTCGACCTTGATATCGAGGTCTTTGGCATCAAGTCCGTGCTTCTCGACCTCCTTCTTGAGCTCCTCGGCCGCAGGTGCCGCCTCGGCACTGCCGATGCCGACCATCGCGCCTACATCCTTAACGAAATCGAAAATACCCACTGTCCAGCGTCCTCCACATAGCTAAGTCGGTAAACTGCCTTCCTCCTTGCAGAGCCGGCAGCGCTTGGCAAGCCCTTTCCCGGCCGGATTATCGATCGGTGCGTTCGTCCATCGAGCGCGTCATGGGGAGACCTTGGCTTACCATGATAAGCCTAAAAGAAGGGGACGGGGACGTCTCTGCTTGCTATTTAGCAGTATTTGAACTAATTGAGATCAACAACGAAGCCTTGTTCGGGGGCTAACCAATGCAGAGCGCTATTAGTCGGGACAAGCTGAGCGCGCTTGTTCTCTTGGCGGCATCGACATCATTCGGTGTCCTGGCCAACAACATGGAAGGCCTTGTCGATCAGCCGGAAGCAACCACGGCATCGAGCAGGCTTTTCCTTGCCTTTGCGTTGGCCGGCAGCCTGATCGCGCTCCTGATGCTATTGTCGCCGGACAAGAAACCTCGGTCCTCCGCCTCGGCGTTTCTTTCGACCCTGCAGCGCCTGGCCGGCTTGGGCATCCTGGTGGTGGGTTACGCTCTAACGTTGGAAATACTCGGTTTTTTTGTGGCGACGTCGCTCTTTTTGGCCCTTGGCTATCTGTTGCTCGGCGAGCGGCGCTGGTTGCCGGTCCTGATGACCTCGGTGCCGGTGGCTGCCGTTCTGGAGCTGCTGATTTATGGCGTCTTCGGGATCGCGATCGCTGATCCTCTTCTCCGCATTGTTCGGTTTTTCTGCCTGAACTTTATCGTCACAATGGACGGAGCGGACGCTGGCCAGCTCGACTATCGGGCGGCTATGTCTCGTTCCATGATCCGAAAAAGGCGGGATAAATCAGGAGAGAGACGGGATGATCTTCGACCACCGCACCTACAGCTGCAAACCCGGCACGGTGCCTGCGCAATTGGCACTCTATGAGAAATACGGCAAGGCACCTCAGGAAAAGCATCTGGGCAAGCCGGTGCTCTACGGCTGTGACCGAGACCGGCAGGATCAACACTTATGTCCATGTCTGGGCTATGACGATGCAGCTGATCGTGCCAGGAGGCGGGCGGCGATGCAGGCCGACCCGGATTGGCAGGCCTTCTTGAAACAGAGTGGCGAGGCCGGATATCTTGTGACCCAGGAAAATCAGATTCTGATCCCACCGGTCTTTTTCGAGTTCAATCGCTAGTGGTATGACCACAATATTTGATTCCTAGCGAAAGACAAATCATCATTACGGTTCAAGTGGTTAAGTTTGCCCCGGCTGGAATTTCCCGTTGTGGCCACACTGCCAGTGCTGTCAAGAGCCCGTCCGACACATTCCCGGACGGGCTCTTGAAGCCCAACCGCCAGGTTTCTTCTGCCAAAAAACCGGATAGGCGCTGAGAAGGCATTGAATTTGCTAGACAAAGCACTGCCGTGTCCCGCCTGCCCATAGTTTGGTGCAGCCTTCAACCAGTCGTCGATAACAATGACAATTGAACAAAGTATTTAGTGTAAAAAAGAAGATATATTAATTAAGTTATTTAATTTTTTTGTGACATGTCTCACAGTTTTATTCTTATTATTCTGACTATTATAGATCATGTGACAAATTATCTGCTCACCTGTGTGAATTAACACTACTGGTCGACTTCAATAGGTAAGCATATCCTCAATTGATGGACTTCTACGGGGCTAGGGAACTTAGGCGAAGCAACGGAGTTCTTGTGAGAGCGAAAAAGTTCTTGTGAGACCGAGGAGATTTTTTGTGAGTGTAACAGCATCGTCGACGAGGAATGCAGACGTCACGGTCGACACCCAGTTTGATGACGCGAGAACGTCATTTTTCAGCGGCTGGCTTGGCGCCTATCAGGACCAGGACCCTTCGGCCTATCGGTATCTCCTGGTCATGCGTTTCGTGATCGTCAATGTCGTTGCCGCGGCGCTGGTCATCTCTGCCTGGATACAAGGCTGGCTGGACATGGTGTTCGCCGGCGATGTCACCAAGCTTGCCTTGGTCATCGTTGCCGTCTTCGTCGCTGGTCTGGCCCTTTGCGGCATGAAGGTGTTCCAGGCGAGCGCCGAGCTCGACCAGATCAAAGCACCGCAGGATTACCCGAACTCACGCGCCGCCCGGTATCTCAAGGCGATCGCAGCGCGTGACGGCCATAGCCGCAGCATCACCGCGTCTGCTTTGAAGCTCAAACTGTCGTCCAGGATCGCGGTGGTCCGGCATATCGCCAACAGCCTGGTCTTTCTGGGCCTCATCGGCACGGTGATCGGCTTCATGATCGCGCTCTCCGGCGTCAATCCCGAGGATGCCGCCGACATCAGCGCGATCGGTCCGATGGTCTCCACCTTGATCAGCGGCATGTCGGTGGCGCTGACCACCACCCTGGTCGGCGCAATCTTGAACGTGTGGCTGATGGTCAACTACCGGCTCCTGGAAAGCGGCACGCTGCGCCTGCTCACCACGATCGTCGAGCTTGGAGAGCGCCATGTTCAGTCTTGAGCAGTTCGATGAAGACGAGGGCGGCACCGTCTTTCGGGACGTCATCATGCTGGCGCTGGCCGGTTTCGTTGCCATGGTCGTGCTCTTGCTGCCGCATCTGAACCCGGTCGGCGAGGCCGAGAAGGAGAATACGGCACCGCCCGGCAACGTGATCGTCGAGGTCACCTGGCCGGAAAACGTTGATGCCGATATCGATCTTTGGGTGGAAGCACCCGGTGATCGTCCCGTCGGCTATTCCAACAAGGGCGGCAGCATCTTCAATCTGCTGCGGGATGACCTAGGCAAGCGCTCCGACGTCACCGGCATGAATTACGAGGTTTCCTACTCCCGTGGCATCCCCAACGGCGAGTATACGGTCAATGTTCATCTCTACCGCAACAAGACCAAGGTTTCGCCGATCACCGTAACGGTGGTGACCAGCGTCAAGAAGACGCCCTCGGCCACCACACGGCAGCTGCTCGCCAGCAAGATCGAGTTGGTGCGTGAAGGCCAGGAGCTGACCGTTTACCGCTTTAAGCTCGAAGACGAGGGCAATCTGGTGCCAGGCAGCGTGCATAGCCTGCATCGAAAACTTCGAGCCTGGAGGACGTGATATGACCGAGCTTTCCTACCTGTTCATGACCACTGCCGTGGTTGCCGGCATGCTTGCCATGATCAGCATCTGGTCCCGCCGTCAGGTTTGGGCCAAGTTTGGCGCAATCGGGGCAGCGGTGCTGTTGCTGCCGCTCGCCTATGCGAGCTTTGCCTCCCTGCTTTCCAAGCCCAAGCCGGTCGATCTCGAATGGTGGATGGGGGAGGCTGAAGAAGCGACGGTGCTTGGCAGCTCGATTCAGGAAGGCGAGGGCATTTTTCTTTGGCTGCAGCTGGCGGAGGCTGCCGAGCCGCGCGCTTATGTCCTCCCGTGGGACCGCGATCTGGCCGAGCAGCTGCAGCAGGCCGAGGCCGAGGCCGAGGAGCAAAATGGCCAACTGCAGATGCGCTTGCCGTTCGAACCGTCCCTCGACGATCTGGATCCGAAATTCTATGCGATGCCCCAACCGGCAGAGCCGCCCAAGGACATGCACCGGCCGCCGGTGCAGCACTACCAGCAAGCAAGGCGCGCCGAGGAGGATGCCTGAGCCGGCGGCGCCGAGCCGGCGCTGGCGTTGATGTTCGGCCTTGGGCGTCTTGAAATCGACGCTGGGTACTCCGGCGCCTGAAGGGGCAGAGACGGCGGGCTTGTCAGCAGGCCCGCCTTTTTTTGATGCGTTGTCCCGGCGAAGGGCGCCCCATCATCAAAAAAACCTTCATTTTTCGGTCGCTGTGGCAAAGTGAGGGAATGACTGGAGCCAAGGGGATCGAGAGCCATGTCGACGTCCATCGAGAGTACCCGCCAGCAAACCACCCCGTCACTGGGTATTTTGATGCTCAACACCCGTTTTCCACGCGTTCGCGGCGATATCGGCAATCCCGGGAGTTTTTCCTTCCCGGTGTGCTACGAGGTCATTGAGCTTGCGACCGTGGACCGGATCGTGACCGCGAACGGGCCGGCCGGGCCGGTGATGGATGCTTTCGTCGAGGCAGCAGGACGCCTGGTGGCAGCGGGGGCCGTGGGGCTGACGACATCCTGTGGCTTCATGGCGATTGCCCAGCAGGAACTGTCGGGCCGCGTGCGCGTGCCGATGATCACCTCCAGTCTTTGCCAGATTCCGCTGGTGCAGACCACACTGCCTGCCGGCAGGCGGGTCGGGGTGCTGACCATCGATTCCAGCGAGCTGACAGCGTGTCACTTCTCCGGCGTCGGCGCGCCGACCGATCTTCCGGTCGAGGGGATCGAAGGCGGTGACGAACTCGCCAGGGTCATCAGGCAGGACCTGATGGAGCTCGATCCGACCAAAGCGCGTCAAGATGTGGTCAACGCCGGCAAACGGCTCTTGTCCAAAGCACCCGAGGTCGGCGCAATCGTGCTGGAGTGCACCAATATGGCACCTTATGCAAAAGCGCTCGCAGCGGAGGTCGGCTTGCCGGTCTACGACATCATCGGCCTGCTTGACTGGTGGTATCGGAGCATTCAACCGCCCGCCTTCGAAGAACAGGTGCTTGAAGCGGCGAGATCTTCTTAAAAAACTTGGCGTTCCGGTAAAACTCAGCCAGCATGCATGAAGGGGAAAAAGACAGATCAGGAGGCCTATGTCGTGAAAATGCTGACCTCGCTTATGGCCATGGCGCTGGCATCGACCGTTGCTGCGCCGCTCGCGGCCGAGACATGGGATATGCCCATGGCCTATCCCGACAACAATTTCCACACCGAGACCGGCAAGGCCTTTGCGGCCTGCGTGACCGCAGGCACGGATGGTGCGCTGGAGATCGTCATCCACGGCAACGGCTCGCTGTTTTCCGGCAACGACATCAAGCGCGCGGTGCAGACCGGGCAGGCACCGATCGGCGAACGTCTGCTGTCGGCGCATCAGAACGAGAACGCCCTGTTCGGCGTCGATAGCGTGCCGTTCCTCGCAACCGGCTACGAGGCCTCCGTCAAACTTTGGGATATTGCCAGACCAACCCTCGAAAAGGTTCTGGACGAGCAGAACCTCGTGCTGCTCTATTCGGTTCCCTGGCCGCCTCAGGGCATCTACGCCAAGAAGGAGGTGAACAGCGCCGCCGATATGCAGGGCGTCAAGTTCCGCTCCTACAATACCGCGACGGCGCGCATGGCCGAGCTGATGGGCGCCGTGCCGGTGCAGATCGAGGCGGCCGAGCTCAGCCAGGCGCTGGCGACCGGCGTTGCCGAGAGCTTCATTTCCTCAGGCTCCACCGGCTATGACGAGAAGGTCTGGGAGCACCTGACCCATTGGTATGCGACCGACGCCTGGCTGCCGCGCAATTACGTGTTCGTCAACAAGGACAGCTGGTCCGGCCTGGACGAGGCGGTCCAGGCCACGCTCAAGGATTGCGCCGCCACCGCCGAAGAAAGCGGCACGGCGAAATCCATGGAGCTTGCCGAATGGTACAAGGAACAGCTCGCCGCGAACGGGATGACCGTCCAGCCGCCCGGCGAACAGCTCGAGGCTGACCTCCTGGCGATCGGCGAGACCATGACGTCCGAGTGGCTGGAGGCAGCCGGCGATGACGGCAAGGCGATCGTCGACGCCTTTAAAGCCAACTAGCTGCTGCGAGCAGACGGGGTGGTTCGACCGCCTCGCCTGCCCGGTGCTGGCCATGCGCGCTTTCGGACAAAACCTTCGGCTCTGGCTGGACCGCGTCTACAACCTCTGCGGCGCCATCGCTGCCCTTTGCCTGGTCACCCTCCTGGTCGTCATCAGCCTGCAGATGGCGGCACGCTGGAGCGGGCTTCAGTTCCCGGGTTCGACCTCCTATGCCGGCTACTGCATGGCCGCGGCCTCGTTCTTCGCGCTCGCCCATACCCTGAACCATGGCGGCCATATCCGGGTCTCGCTGCTGCTGAGCCAGCTCGGCCGCTTTCGCCGGGCGGGCGAGATCTGGTGCTTCGGCATCGGCTCGGTGCTCGCGCTGTTTCTAGCGGTCTACGCAATCAAGGCGGTGCAGATCTCGATCAAGATCAACGATATCTCCCAGGGCCAGGACGCAACGCCGATCTGGATCCCGCAGCTGCCCATGGCAATCGGGGCGAGCCTGTTTGCCGTCGCCATGATCGATCGGCTGATCCAGATCCTCGCCGGCGGCAGCTACGAACTCGGCGGCGGGGCTACCCGCCTTGAGTAACAGGACCGCCGCGACGAGAGGCAGTGTCACCGCCTTGATTCGTAACCGCGTGGCGCGTTGCCGTGGGTGAGATTTATCTGACAGGTTTGTTTCTTCTGGTGTTGTTTCTGTTGCTCGGCACCGGCGTCTGGGTGGGGCTCGCCTTGCTCGGTGTTGCCTGGTGTCGGCATGGAGCTGTTCACCTCGCGCCCGGCGGGCGACGCGATGATCACCACGATCTGGCGGGTCTCCTCCTCCTGGTCGCTGACCGCCTTGCCGCTGTTCATCTGGATGGGCGAAATCCTGTTCCGCACGCGACTTTCCGAGGACATGTTCAAGGGCCTGTCTCCCTGGATGGCGCGACCTGCCGGGCGGCCTTGCTCCACACCAATATCGTCGGCTGCACCGTGTTCGCCGCGGTCTCCGGCTCGTCGGCCGCCACCGCTGACCACGGTCGGCAAGATGTCGATCCCGGAGCTGCGCAGACGCGACTACCCGAGCATATGATCATCGGCACGCTGGCGGGTGCCGCCACGCTCGGCCTGATGATCCCGCCGTCGCTGACGCTGATCGTCTATGGCGTGACCATCAAGGAAAGCATCACCAAGCTGTTCATGGCCGGCATCCTTCCTGGCTTGATGCTTGCCAGCCATGTTCATGGGCTATATCGCGCTCTGGTCCTTCGTCCGGCAGGACTCAGGTGCCGGCACCGGAACCGGCGCATGACCTTTGCCGAGCAGCGTCCGCGCAAGTCGCGTTTCCTGATCCCGTCATCTGCCTCATCCTGACGGTCCTCGGCTCGATGTATCTGGGTTTCGCCACTGCGACCGAAGCCGCTGCCTTCGGCGTCATCGGCGCGCTGATCCTGGCGGCCGTGCAAGGCTCGCTCACCTTGCGACAGCTTCACCGAAAGCCTGATGGGCGCGACGCGCACGTCCTGCGATGATCGCGCTGATCCTGGCGGGCGCCGCCTTCCTGTCGCTGTCCATGGGCTTCACCGGCCTGCCGCGAGCCCTCGCCGACTGGATCGCCTCGATGGAGCTCAGCCGCGATTCGCAGCTGATCGATGGCGCTGACCTGGTCTTCTACATCATCCTCGGCTGCTTTCTCGACGGCATCTCCTCGGTCGTGCTGACCATGGCCGTGGTCGAGCCGATGATCCGGCAGGCCGGCATCGACTGATCTGGTTCGGCATCTTCATCGTCGTGGTGGTCGAAATGGCGCAGATCACGCCGCCGATCGGCTTCAATCTGTTCGTGCTCCAGGGCATGACCGGCCACGAGATGAGCTACATCGCCAAGACGGCGCTGCCGATGTTCCTGATCATGGTGCTGATGGTGGTGATCCTCGTTGTTTTCCCGGATCTTGCGACCTTCCTTCCCGAAACCATGCGCCAGGTGCCAGGGAATTGAGCGGCCGATAGGTCGACAAATCATAGCTATTGTCGGCAATCTGGTGGACATCCCACCAATCTTCGTTTTGCCCAAGCTGAACAGCAACCGGACCGAAAGATGACCAGGCTTTCGTATGTCGAACGCGACCAGGCGGACCCCAAGCTGCATGCGATCTACGATGCAATCGAGGGTTATGGCTCTTTTGCCAATCAGGTCAGGACCATGGCCCATTGTCCACCCGTTCTGCACCATATCATGTCGCTTCTGTTCGAACTCCGTGCGACCACAAGCTTGAGCAGGCGGCATATCGAGCTTTTGAATGTGACGGTTGCGCTGGCGAACGCATGCGACTATTGCATCGCCCATCATGCACCCACACTTAAGGTCGAAGGTTTGAGCGAGGAGGGCATCGCGCGCCTTTTGGCTCATGATGATCATCCTGAGCTCGATGAGCAAGACCGTTTGGTGGTCGCCTATGCCAAGCAGATCAATGAGGCCGCTCATCGCATCACCGATGGTTTTTTTGACCGGCTTCGTGCCCACTTTACCGAGGCCGAGATTGCCGAGCTGACTTGGCGGATTGGCTTGGCCGGCGCCTTCAACCGGATCAACCAGGCCCTCGACATCGATATCGAGTCAGATCTTGTTCAGACAGACCCTGCTAGTCTCGCGCCATCATGACTTGTTGACGCTCCAGAGCTCGAGAAAACCGGAGAACGTTGTTGGTTTTGTTCATTCCATTGAGGTGTTTGGACCATGGAAATTAATCGGCGAACAACCGCCTTCAAGACAATTTTGGCCCTGATGATGATGGCCGTGATCGGCTTTCTGTCCTTTTCGGCGGCGGCTGAATCGACCAGGAAACTCGAGCTGCGCATGGTCATGTACATGGCCGGCATCACCGCGGGCACGATGAAGCTGGAAGTTGATTTCAACGATGTGGACGCCATCAGCTCGCTTCGGCTCAAGAGCAAAGGCGTGGTCAAGATGATGACGGGCTACAAGGGCCGATCGGAAGCGCGAACCGCGCTGCCGGAGGAAGCCTGGCCCATCCCTATCAGCTATGACTCGGCCTATGAGACCAACAAATACGATCGCAGGATCGAAATTCGCTACAACCCGAACGATGGCGAGATTACCGAGCTGCAAAACTGGAAACGGGGCGAGCCACGCACCACCAACGTTCCGGAGCCCTTGAGGCTGGCGACGATCGATCCGCTGACGTCGATCCTGCACTTTCGCCATTGGATTCTGGCGCTGCGTAACGATCCGACGACCGCAAGGCAGCAATCCTTCGAGGTCTTCGACGGTCGGCGCCGCTATCGACTGACGGCCGACGTCATCGAGCGTGACGACATGGAATTTGGCGACGAAGACCTGCCCGTCTTCAAACTGAAGGTCGTGATGGAACCGCTCGCCGGCTTCGGCTCAAAGGATCTGCTGGCCAATTGGTCGAGCGAAGACGGTCAACGCTGGATCGAACTTGTGATTACCGACGACGACAATCCCGTCCCGCTGTTGCTGGAAACAAAAGGGGGGACGCTGAAAACGAGCATCTTCCTTGAAGAGGTCTGCGACGGCGAAGGGAACTGCACGGATTTCGATAGCTGACGCCTGCTGATGGCGTCACTGACGGCATCATCTGCTTTTTTCGTCCAGCCACCAAAGCATAACGTCTGCTGCCTGACGCTGTCTGACAAGGTCATTAAGCGAAGCGCCGAAGCGCCCACTGGCGACGAGGTTAGCCGGCGCGGTCGTCCATGGCGGCTTCGGCATAGACATAGACCGGCTTTCCGGTATTGCCGACGACGTCCTTGTTGATGACCACCTCCTCGACCCCGTGGAGGCCCGGGAGTTCGAACATGGTCTCGAGCAGGATGGTTTCCATGATCGAGCGCAGGCCGCGCGCCCCGGTCTTGCGCTCGATCGCCTTGATCGCGATCGCGGTCAGCGCATCGTCCGTCAGGCTGAGCCGCACGTCCTCCATCTCGAACAGCTTTTGATACTGCTTCACCAAGGCGTTCTTCGGCGCGGTCAGAATCTGGATCAGCGCGGGCTCGTCCAGATCGGTCAGCGTCGCCACCACCGGCAAACGCCCGACAAATTCCGGGATCAAACCGAATTTCAGCAGATCGTCAGGCTCCACCTCGCCCAAAAGCTCGCCCACCTGACGGTCATCAGGGCCTGCCACCTCGGCGCCAAAACCCATCGAACGCTGCACGCCCCTGGCCGCCACGATCTTGTCCAGACCGGCAAAAGCACCCCCGCAGATGAACAGGATGTTGGTGGTGTCGACCTGCAAAAATTCCTGCTGCGGATGTTTCCGCCCGCCCTGCGGCGGCACGCTCGCCACCGTGCCCTCGATGATCTTGAGAAGCGCCTGCTGAACGCCCTCGCCCGAAACATCCCGCGTGATCGAAGGGTTTTCCGACTTCCGGCTGATCTTGTCGACCTCGTCAATATAGACGATGCCGCGCTGGGCGCGCTCAACATTGTAGTCCGCCGCCTGCAGCAGCTTCAATATGATGTTCTCGACATCCTCGCCGACATAACCCGCCTCGGTCAGCGTGGTCGCATCCGCCATGGTGAACGGAACATCTAGCGTGCGCGCCAACGTCTGCGCCAGCAACGTCTTGCCGCAACCGGTCGGACCCACCAACAAAATATTCGATTTCGCTAGCTCGACCTCACCCCCCTTCGAGCCATGGGCAAGACGCTTGTAATGATTGTGCACCGCAACCGACAAAACACGCTTCGCACGCTCCTGGCCAATCACATAATCGTCCAGAACACCCTTGATCTCCTCGGGTGTCATGATCGTGGGGCCCGACGCACGCCGGCTCTTGCGGTCTTCTTCCTTGATTATGTCCGCGCAAAGCTCGACGCATTCATTACAAATGAATACGTTCGGCCCGGCGATCAGCTTGCGAACCTCGTGCTGACTCTTTCCGCAGAAAGAACAGTAGAGGGTCGATTTCCCACCGCTGTCGCTGGACTCCATCATTGGCTCCCATCACATTTTTAACGACCGAAGTCTTAACGACCGAAGCCGCCACAGTACCGACTAGGGCTATCATCAAACCAAACACGCCGGCTGTCACCCGGTCAAGTCCGTGCAACCTGCCAAAAGCGACTTCTTAGCATGCCCGTCAGGAATTTGAAGTTCGAATGCACAATTCCTTGGCAACCCTCTCAAGCAGATAGGGTTATCCCCAGAAAATGAACGGAACGGCGCCTCATCGTCAGCCGGTTGAGCAGAAGGTCATCGGCTCGCCAATGGCAGGAATTCACCCCTGAACATCGACTGACAGACAAGTGGCGATCATGTCAGAGAAATCAATGCTGGAAATGCCGTGGACGTGAAAGAAACCCCGCCTCGAGGTTTCTCCTGAAAGGATCAGATCCACTGACGGTGTCAGGCCTGTCGGCTCATTCTCGTTTTTCACCATCGGCATGATAGAGGCTTCGTTGCCGCTCTCTCAGCCGAGCCCAAGATCATCGGCATAGGCGAACAGCGCCGGCGTGCCGCCGGTGTGGATGAAGAGGACGGTATCGTTCGGGCCAAGGCGATGCCTTGCGGACGTGGTCGATCAGACCGGCCAGCGCCTTGCTGCTGTAGACCGGGTCCAGAATGATGCCCTCGGTCCTGGCCAGCAGCTTCAGCGCTTCCCTGCCGGCTTCGGTCACGACGCCGTAGCGTTCGCCGATATAGTCGTCGTGGCTTTCGATCTCACGGGCCTCGATGCGGACATCCAGTCCCAGAAGGTCGGCGGTGGCGTTGGCAATCCGCGCGATGTCCTGCGTTTCTCGGCATGCTCCATTGGATCGGCGTGATGTTGACCAGCTTGATCTCGCGACCGAGCGCCTTGAAACCGAGCGCCATGCCGGCCGGCGTCATGTTCGCGCCGCAGACATAGAGGTAGCCGGGGGCGATGCCGAGTGTCGTCGAGCTGTCGATCCAGCTCGAGCGCCGCATTCGACGTAGCCGAGCGCACCGATCGCCAGGCTGGCGACGCCGAGCGGTTCGACGACATAGGGCTTCCGGCCTTGCTGCCGAAGGGCATCGGCCTTGGCATTCAGATGCGGCTGAATATCCTCCATCGTCGGCAGGTCGACGATGGTGACATCAGCACCCATGAGATGATCGAGCAGAAGATTGCCCTGAAGGACGGGACCTTTCTCGCCGTGGAGCAGGATCAGGGCGATATCCAGGCCCAGTTTCCTGGCGGCCGCGGTCATCTGCCGGCACCAGTTGGACTGGGTGTAGGCGCCGGTGACCAGAATATCGGCGCCCTTGGCCAGCATGTCGGCAAAGACGAACTCCAGCTGCCGGGTTTTGTTGCCGCCAAAGGCAAGGCCGGTCATGTCGTCCCGCTTGATCCAGATATCCGGACCGCCGAGCGCTTCTGCGAAGCGTTTCGCGTGATCCAGAGGCGTCGGCAGATGGGCAAGCTGCACCCGCTCGAGGCCGTCAAGACGACGCTGCAGGTTTTCTCGTTCGATCATGATGCAGGGCCCCGTCCGCAATCAGCGTGGTTTTCTCGGCAGTTCATGTCGGTGATTTCAGAGCCGAGCATCGTCGCGTCGCCTCGGCGGGCGTTGCCGCGTCTTTGCCCAGGAGTCTCAGCAAACCGAGCGCGCGCTCGACCAGCACCGCGTTGGAGGGCGCATAGACCCCTTTTCGATGTAGAGATTATCTTCCAGCCCGACCCGGACATGGCCGCCCAGAATCGCCGCCTGGGCCACGATCGGAAATTCCATCCGACCGATGCCCATCGCCGCCCAGCGCGCATCCGCCGGGAAGGAGGGATTTGGCGAACATCAGCGCTTCCGGCGTTCCGGGAAAGCCGTAGCGAATGCCGAGCACGAGTTGGAACAAGGGAGGGCGCGCGAGGACGTCGTCGTCGATGAGCTGCTGTGCCAGGCGGATATCGCCGGAATCGAAGACTTCAAGCTCGGGCAGCACGCCCGCCGCACGAATGGCTTCGCCATGAGCGGCGAGATCGCCGGCATGTTGATCACGGCGGAGCTGCCGAACCACATGGTGTTGAAATCGAGGGTGCACATCTCGGGTTTCAAGGTCACGATATGCTCGATCCGCTTTTCCGGCGCCATCAAGGTGCTGCCGTCTGCGGCCATGCGCGGATCGTCTTGCCCCGGAATAAAGCGGCTGCCGGGACCGCCGGTCAGGTTGATCACCAGGTCGGTATCGCTCGCCCGGATCAGATCGACCACCTCGCGATAGAGATCGAGCTCCATGCTCGGGGCGCCCGTCTCGGGGTCACGGACATGGAGATGGGCAACGGCAGCCCCTGCTTTGGCCGCCTCGATCGCCGATGCTGCGATCTCCTTTGGCGTGATCGGCAATCCGGGATGCTGATCCGGCCTGGTGATGCTGCCCGTGACCGCACAGGTGATGATCGTTTTACCGGACATGATTTGCTCCCTTGATCCCAACCTTTGTGCCTGATGGAGTTTCTTTGTCAACGGTAGCCATCATGGCAGCTATTTACCGGGAGCCAAGCCGGCGCTGACGGACGGGCCTCCCTATGCCGGCGATCGTTCGCCCAGCGCTTCGGCGATGCCGGAGGGTGTGGGGACGACGGCGACATTAGCCGCCTCCAGCGCGCTTTTCTTCGAGGCATAGCTACCGCGGTCGCCGATGACGATGGCGCCGGCGTGGCCCATTTTCTTGCCGGGCGGGGAGGCGGCGCCGGCAATGAAGGCGGCGATCGGTTTTTTCATGGTGGCGGCATATTCGGCCGCATCTTCTTCCATGGTGCCGCCGATCTCGCCCACAAGGGCGATCGCCTCGGTCCGCTCGTCCTGATCGAGCAGGCGAAGGGCGTCGCCGGTGGTGGTCCCGATGATCGGATCGCCACCGATTCCGATGAAGGCGGAAATACCGAAGCCCGCCTGCACAAGATTAAGGCAAACCAGCGTGCCGAGCGAGCCGGAGCGCGAGACCACGCCGACGTTGCCCGGTTTGAAGACGCGCTCGTTGAAGGCGGGCATGAAGCCGGTGAAACACTCGCCCGGCGTGACGGCACCTGCGGTGTTTGGACCCAGGATCTGCGTCCCGCAGTCATCGGCGGCGGCGAGCACGTACATCACGTCCTGGACCGGCACATGCTCGGTCAGAATCACCAGTTTTTTTATGCCTGCCTCGATCGCGTCGAGGGCAGCAGCCTTCATGCCCATCGGCGGGATGAACAAGATCGAAACATCGATCGATGCATTCATGCCTTTGAGATCGTCGGCTGCCTCGATCGCCGAACCCCAGACCGGCAGATCCAGATGCGAGGTGCCCGCTTTCTTGGGATTGACGCCGCCGACGATCGTGGTCCCGTAGTCCCGCATCTGCTCGGCCCAAAAAGTACCCTGCTTGCCGGTGATGCCCTGGATCAGGACGCGTTCTCCCTTGCGCACGATCATGCTGCGGACTCCACCGCGGCACGCACCGCGTCATCCATCAGGTCGAACGGTTCGACACCCAGTTTGTCGCGCACCATGGCGATCGCCTCGTCTTCGCCGGTGCCGTGGATCGAGAACGACACGGGCAAGATCGGCTTGATCTCGTCCCAGGCTTCCAGCAGGCCTTCGACCATGACGTCGGTGCGGGCAAAGGCGCCGCAGAAGTTGATCAGCAAGCTCTTCACGTTCGGGTTGGCGAGCACGACCTCGAGGGCAGGCTTGCCGAGGGTATAGGCATCGCCGCCGATCTCGAGAAAATTCGCCGGCTCGCCGCCATAATGCCGGATGGCGTCCATGGTGGTCATGGTGAGGCCCGCTCCGTTGGCGAGCACGCCAACGGAGCCATCGAGCTCGATGAATTTGAGGCCGGATGCCTTGGCGCGTGCTTCAAGCTCGGTGAGCTTCTCCGGCACGCCGTTCTTGACCAGCTCGGGCCTGCGAGCGGCACCCGAATCATCCAGCGTGAACTTGCAATCCAGCGCCACCAACTCGTCGTCCTTGGTCAGCGCCAGCGGGTTGATCTCGATCATCTCGGCATCATTGACCCGATAGGCGTCATAGAGCTTCGAGAACAGCTCGACCAGGGCGTCTCCATGGGCTTCCACGCCCAGGAGTTCAAAAATATGCGCCAGGAGTTCGTCATCGACGCCGTCCCGAATATCAATGGGCAAATGGGCCATCTTGTCAGGATGACTTGCCGAAATCTCCTCGATATCCATGCCCCCTTCGGTCGAGAACAGAAGAAGAGGGCCTTTGGTCTCCTGGTGGTTCAGAATGGCGGCATAGAACTCCCTGGCGATCGGCACCTGCGCCTCGACCAGAACCTTCTCGACCTGGTGGTCACCGATGGTCATGCCGAGGATCTGACTGGCCGCGGCCTCCGCGTCTTTCGGCGTGGCGGCAAGCTTGATCCCGCCGGCCTTGCCGCGCTTGCCGGTGGGGACCTGCGCCTTGACCACCGAAGGGCCGATGGCAACCGCCGCTTCCCTCACGGCTTTGACGTCATGGCAGAGCCTGCCCGGCGGCACGCTGATCCCTGCCGCGGTCAGGAGTGGTTTGGCGGCGTATTCCTCGAAGTTCATTGACCGTATTTTTCCCAGTACTTGCCGAACAGGTCGGCCTCTTCGGGTTTATCCTCGGCGATCGACGTGACCAGATGGGTGATGTTGATGAAGTGCTTGTAGTTCAGAATTCTCGGTGATCGAATTCCTGCCCCAGCTGCCGCAGCCCATGGAGAGGGTGAACGGCAGGCCGGTATCGAAACCGCCGCCATTGGCAAAGGTGTGCGCCTGGTTCACCAGGACCCGCACCACCGCCATGTCCTCGGCCAGCTCGCGCGCGCGTTCCATCCGGTTGGTGTGCAGGCCGAGCGAATGGCCCTTGCCCTGAAACTCAAGAATGTCGCCGGTGATCTCCTTGGCATGGGCGAAATCGCGGGCGCGATAGACAGTCAGCACCAGCGACAGTTTCTCGCCGGACAGCGGGTGGGCGGGGCCCACGCCCGTTTCTTCGACCAAGAAGTAGCGGGCGCTTTTTGCGTTATCCGGAAGATCGAAAACGTCGGCAAGAACGCTGGCATCCTGGGCGATCACCTTCCGGTTCAGCTTGCCGTCGACCCAGAGGCGGTCAACCAGGCGCTTGCCTTCCTCGCCGCTCACCAGGTAACCGCCGGCCTTTATCAGCGCCGAGATGGCTTCATCGAAGACCTCGTCGACGATGATGACGCTGTTTTCGGAGGAACAGCTGGTGGCATTGTCGAAGATTTTCGACGCCGTGATCTTCTCGGCCGCGGCAGCGAGATCCGCCGTCTCGTCGATGATGACCGGCACATTGCCGGCACCGACGCCGATCGCCGGCGTGCCGCTGGAATAGGCCTGGCGGACATTGTTCTGCGAGCCGGTGCAGACGATCAGGTCGGCGACGCGCATCAGGACCTTGGTGCGCTCGCGATCGACCGGGGCGGGAATGATCTGCACCAGGTCGGCAGGGGCGCCGGTTTTCTCGAGTTCCGTGCGCATCCCATCCACGGTCGCGGCCGTCGCCGCGTAACCGGCGGGGGAGGGAGCGATGATCACGGCATTGCCGCCTTTGAGCGCCATCATCGCCTTGTTGACCGGGGTGGCGGACGGGTTGGTGGATGGCGTGATCGCGGCAACCACGCCGATCGGCTTGCCATATTTGACCAGACCCAGCTCCGGCAGCTCTTCAATGACGCCTGTGGTTCTTGCCCGCAGCAGATCGCGCAACGTGCCGAAGGTCTTTCGCTGGTTTTTGATCACCTTGTCCGCGACATTGCCGAGACCGGTACTCTCGACCGCAAGTTCCGCCAAGCGTCGCGCGTTTTCGGGTTTGTAGATCGACCAGGCCAAGGCAGTGACCGCGTCGTCGAGCGCCTCCTGGCTGGTGTTGTCGAACTGCTCCATCGCAGCCTTGGCGCGTGTCGTCAAATCGCCGATGATGGTTTCGGCGTCATCGGCATTCGGCCGGTCTAGCGCGGTCGCGTTCATGGTCACCTCGTCGTGGTTTCACCGTCTAGCAAGGCATCATCCGCAGGCTGCGTTCGGCGGCGAAGCTCGCTCACGATATTCCAGATCAGCGTGATCGCCGCGGCCGTCAAGAGAAGGCCTGCAATCGGGCGTGAGAAAAGCGCCATCGGCTCGTAGTTGAGGAGCTGCATCGCCGTGGTGAAGCTGCTCTCGCCAAGCTGGCCGAGAATCAGCCCCATGATGATGCCGGCCACCGAGTAGCCGGAGCGCCGCAGCAGAAACCCGACGATGCCGGCAAGGTACATCACCCAGATATCGACGGTGAGATTGCGCAACGCATAAGCGCCGACGGTGGCGATCAGAAGGATGGCGGGCGCCAGCAGATGAAAGGGAATGCGCAACAGATGGACCACGGTCTTGGTCTGGATATAGCCAAGGCCGAGGATGGCGACATTGGCGAAGAACATCGCAGCGAAAACCACCCAGACCAGCTCCTTGGAGGTGATGAACACCAAGGGGCCGGGCTCCATGCCGTGGATCTGAAAGACGCCCATCATCATCGCGGTCAGCGCACCGCCGGGAAGACCCAGCGCCAGCAGGGGAATCATGGCCGCCCCGGTGGCTGCGTTGTTGGCGGTTTCGGAGGCGACCACGCCGCCGAGTTCGCCCTTGCCGAATCTGCCTTTGGGGTTCCAGCGAACAGCTTCGTTGTAGCTCAGGAAGGCGGCCAGGACGGCGCCGATGCCTGGCAGAATGCCGGCGAAAAAACCGATCACAATCGAGCGCAGCACGGTGAACTTCAGGCGCCAGAATTCGAGAAAGCTCGGCAGCTTCAAGCCAATCTTGGCGGTGCTGCCATCGTTGGACAGGCTTTTGGCGCCCTGGGTGAAGACCTCGGCAACCGCGAACAGGCCGAGGACGACGGGGATGAAGTGGATCCCGGCGAGCAGGTAATAGGTGCCGAAATTGTAACGGGCGATGCCATCGGCGGGGTCGGTGCCGATCGTCGCGATCAACAGGCCTAGGGAAACAGAGAGCAGACCTTTCCATAGATTAACGGCACCGACCGAGGCCGAGACGGCGAGGCCGAAGCAGATGAGCGCGAAAATCTCGGGCGGACCAAAGGCGCGTACTGCCCAAGCGGCAATGGTCGGCGTTGCCGTCATCATCAGGATGGCCGAGCAGATGCCGCCCAAGGCCGAGCAGATGACGGCAGCCCCGATCGCCTTTGCGGCCTCGCCGTTCTTGGTCATGGGGTAGCCGTCGAAGGCTGTTGGTGCGTTTTCCGGCGAGCCTGGAATATTGAAAAGGATGGCGGTGATCGCACCACCGAACACGCCCGCACAGTAGATCACGGAATACAGCATGATCGCATGGGTCGGGTTCATCGCCGCGGTAAAGGGGAGGATGACCGCACCCAGCGTGAGCATGTTGATCCCTGGGATCGCGCCGAACAGCATCCCGCCGAGAAGGCCGCCAACGAAGATCATCAGGCCGGTCGGATCAGTGAACAGCGTGACGGTGCCGAGCCAGAAATCATCCATGGCTCTGTCTCACCTGATCACCGTTAAGAGCCAGTTGTTGATGTCGTAGAAACCCGGCCAGTTGCCAACCGGCAGCGCCACATAGAAGAGCTTGGCAAACACCAGGTTGATGATGAAGGTGATGATCAGGGTGGTCAGGAGAATCACTGACCAGCGGCGCTCGCCGACATTGAGGAGGAGGGCGATAAGGAAAAATGGCGTTATGAGATAAAAACCGGCGTGGGGCAGCAACCACGCATAGACCAGCGGTATCAGAAACAGACCGAGAGAGCTTAAAGAGGACCTGCCGGCGCTGTCATCATCGGCAGCATCGGTTTGCTTTGCTTCCTGCAAACGGACGAAGGCATGGACCAGCGCGGTTACGGCCATCAAGAGAATGACGGCACGGGGCCAGCTCGCGGCACCCCATCGGTAGGTGCCGACTTCGTCGGAGAATTGAAAGCTTAGACCAAAAGCGGCAAAAGCCAGGCTCAGCCAAAAGCCAAGCTCGAGCAGGACGGATGTTCTGAGACTGGTCATGATGATCACGCCAAACGACAAAGGTGACGATCATCGGTGATCATGATGATCGTCACCCAAGTCAACGATGGGGCGGCAAATCTAACCGTTTTAGTTGGCCAGCCCAATCTCCTTATACACCGCTGTGTAGGTGTCGATCGCCTTGTTGATCAGTTCGACAGATCCGGCGGTGTCCCGATAGCTGTCGATCAGGTTCATGTATTTGCTCTCGTTGAACTCCTGAAAGCTCGCTGAATCGAAGCCTTGCTTGCAGACGGCCTCGAGATAGTGCTTCCGGTCTTCGGGCACATCCGGATGGATATAGAAGCCGCGGAAACGCAGCAGTGCTTCAAAGTCGGCGCCTGCTTCGACATGGGTCGGCACGTCGGCGAACGCGCCCGGGCGTTCCGGATAGATCGAGAGGATCGGCTTCATCTGGCCGGCATCGAGGAAGTTGCGCACGTCGCCGGGCTGCTCGAACAGGGCGTCAACCTGCGCACCGATCAGAGCGGCGTAACGCTCGGCCGGCTTGTCGAAAGCGATCTGGTTGGTCTTAAAGCCGAGTGCTTCCTCGATCTTGAGCATGTTGATCCGCTCCATCGAGCCGATATTGCCGACATTGGCGATCGAGACCTGGTTGTCCTGGGCATAGGTGACGAAGCTATCCCAGTCGCTGAAGCGCTCGTCATCCGGGCGAATGTAAATTTGCGAGAACGTCACCTGCGCCATGCAAAGAGGTTCCCAGTCAGTGGCAGGATTTTCCGCAAGCTTGCCGGAGACATGGTTGGTGACGGCATCGTCGATCGCTTCAAGAATGGTGTAGCCATCGGCGGGGGCCGTCATGAAATCGGGCACGGCCGCCATGCCGCCGCCGCCTGGCTTATTCACCACCTGGACCGGCTGACCGAGAGGCTCTTCCATGGCGGTCGCCATGGCCCGTGCCAGCTGATCCGAACCACCGCCAGCGCCATAGGGGACGATCATGGTGAGCGGCCGTTCGGGAAAGTCGGCAGGCTTTTCCTGGGCGAGCGCCGGCAATGCTAACGCAGCCGTGACCGTCAATAATGAAAGTGACATTGTCTTCAACATGGTGATTCTTCCCTCGTTTTTCGCTGGCGCTCATTGATGATGAATTGACGCCTCGATTTTACTGGCGACACACTGACCCAAGCGGCGCAGCCATGCAAGGGATGTGGGCCGGACTCAAAAGGCTGATGGCCGCTTTGTCGTAACGGGCTGTGCCGCAGCATTGATCTCCGGCTGGACGCACCCCAAATCCTGGAGCGTCCGGAAGGGGCCGCTTCGGTCCATCCCATGGCGACGAGGAACGGACGGGAACGATGGCAAGCGCGACCTTTGGTGCTGGGTGTTTTTGGGGTGTTGAAGCTGCGTTTCGGCGGCTACCGGGCGTGATCTCGACGGCAGTCGGCTATGCCGGCGGGGCGACCGAGAACCCGACTTACGAGATGGTGTGCACCGGCAAGACCGGTCACACCGAGGTCGTCCAGGTTGAGTACGATCCTGAAAAGGCCGGCTAAGACCAGCTTCTGGGTGTGTTCTGGGCCGAACACGACCCGACCCAGCTGAACCGCCAGGGCCCGGATATCGGCACGCAGTATCGCTCTGCCATCTACGTTCATGATGCCGGGCAGGAGGAGGAAGCGAAAGCCTCGCTGGCGCGACTGGAAGCATCAGGTCTGCATCGAAGGGCGATCGTGACCGAGATCACGCCGGCCACGACCTTCTGGAAGGCCGAAGACTATCACCAGCAATATCTGGAAAAGCGCGGCCTCGAGCATTGTTTGTTGCCCTGAACAATGGCTGAGGCCCGTTCCGGCCAGCACCGCCATCCAACCGCAGGATATTGTCCCGATACGCTCTCGGGTGGCTGTGCGGGAAGTGGGCCGGTCCCGCCAGAACCCGAGAAACCTCAAGAACCCTAGACTTTTCAGCGCGGAAGCCCCACTTAATCGCTCTGAGACGCTTGCGAAGCGGGATCGTTCCTATTATAAGGCATCTGCTTCAGGTCGGCCGAGCACCTGACAGCTTGGCACGACGAACGGAGTTTCCCATGTCGAAGCTTAAAACAAAGCGCGCGGCAGCGAAGCGTTTTCGCTTCACTGGCACGGGCAAAATTACGCGTAACAAGGCCTATCATCGCCATCAGCTGACCCATAAGGCGAAGAAGGTGAAGGTTGGTCAGCGCGGTTCCGTGGTGGTTGCCGATGGCGACGCCAAATTGATCAAGCGCATGCTCCCTTACGGCGGCTGACACCCACCGGGTGCTGGCTGCACACCTGCAGGACGTTGGTTATCTGGTTTGAGCGGCGTAGAGGTTCATCCTCAACAGAGTGTTGAAAGTCGAAGGTAGAGAACGATGGCACGGGTAAAGCGAGGCGTAACCAGCAAGGCGCGTCATAAAAAGGTCATTGCGCGCGCATCAGGTTATCGCGGCCGCAGCAGCAATTGTTACCGCATGGCGATCAACCGGGTCGAGAAGGGGCTGCAATATGCCTATCGCGACCGACGGGTGAAAAAGCGTGACTTCCGCGCCCTCTGGATTCAGCGGATCAATGCCGCCGCCCGTGAGGTTGGTATCACCTATGGTCGCTTGATGCATGGTCTGAAGACGGCTGGTATCGAGATCGATCGCAAGGTGTTGGCGGATCTTGCGGTGCGTGATGCGGCGAGCTTTAGCATCTTGGCCAAACAGGCCCAAACCGCCCTGGAAAACTGAGGAGCCAAGCGTTATCAGGTTCTGGGGTGGGAGAGGGGCCAAATGGCCCCTTTTTTGCTGTTATTTGCTGGGATGAGGCGGACAACAACCTGCCTCCGTGATGGATGAGATGAGACGGTCGATGATGGAGATGGCAAGTCAGGATTTGAGGGCGTCGGAGGAGGTCGATATCGAGCGCCTCGAAGCCAGTCTTTTGGCCGACATCGACGAGGCCGCCGCGCTTGATGTTCTGGAGCAGATACGGGTGGCCGCCCTTGGCAAGAAGGGGCAGATCACGGCGCTCACCAAGTCTCTCGGCAAGCTCGATCCCGAGGCCCGCCGGACGGCTGGCCAGCGCTACAACCAGGCCAAACAGGCGGTTGCGGACGCGATCGCAGCCAGGCGCGAGACTCTGGAAGCCCAAGCGCTCGATGTTCGGCTCCTGACCGAGACCCTCGACGTGACCCTGCCGATCCGCCCGGAACAGATGGGTCGCATCCACCCGGTCAGTCAGGTGACCGAGGAGCTGATCGCGATTTTCGGCGAGATGGGTTTTCGCGTTGCCGAAGGGCCGGATGTCGAAGACGACTTCAACAACTTCTCCGCCCTCAACATCCCGCCGGAACATCCCGCCCGCCAGATGCAGGATACCTTTTATTTGGAAGCCGAGAAGGATGGTCTGCCCCTGGTGCTGAGGACCCACACCTCGCCGGTGCAGATCCGCACCATGCTCAAAGGTCCGCCGCCTTACCGGATCATCGCGCCCGGGCGTACCTATCGCTGCGATTACGATCTGACCCACACCCCGATGTTCCATCAGGTCGAGGGGCTGCTCATCGACCGGCGCACTCATATGGGCCACCTGAAGGGTTGCCTTACCGATTTCGTGCGCACCTTCTTCGAGCGCGACGACATCCCCGTGCGTTTTCGCCCGAGCTACTTCCCGTTCACCGAACCGTCGGCGGAAATGGACATCGGCTGCAAGCGCACGGCCGATGAGCTGATCATCGGCGAGGGTGACGACTGGCTGGAGATCCTCGGCTGCGGCATGGTGCATCCCAATGTGCTGCGCGCCGTCAATGTCGACCCCGAGGTCTGGCAGGGGTTCGCTTTCGGCATGGGCATCGATCGCATCGCCATGCTGAAATACGGCATCCCTGATCTGCGCACCTTCTTCGAAGCGGATCTCCGCTGGATCCGCCATTACGGCTTCGGCGCCATCGACGTGCCCACCACCTATGGGGGGCTGTCCCGATGAAGTTCACCGTCCCCTGGCTGAAGGAGCATCTGGACACCGACGCCTCCGTCGAGCAGATCGTCGACAAGCTGACCTCGCTCGGACTTGAAGTGGACAGCGTCCAGGGCCGGGGGGCCGATCTCTCCGCCTTCGTCGTGGCCGAGCTGGTGGACGTCCGCCAGCATCCCGATGCCGAGCGCCTGAACCTTTGCACGGTGGATACGGGGAAGGACAAGCTCGAGGTCGTCTGCGGCGCACCCAATGTCCATGTCGGCATGAAGGCGGTTTTCGCCGCGGTCGGCACGGTCATTCCGGAGAGCGGCCAGGCGCTGAAACGCGCCAAGATCCGCGGCGTCGAAAGCAACGGCATGCTCTGCTCCGCGCGGGAGCTGCTGCTCGGCGAGGATCACGACGGCATCATCGATCTCGACAAGGATGCGCCCGTCGGCCGGCCCGCCTCGGAGGTGCTGAAGCTCGAAGGCCCGGTCATCGATATCGACATCACCCCGAACCGGAGCGACTGCTTCGGCGTGATCGGCGTGGCGCGCGAACTGGCGGCCGGCGAGCTCGGCCGTCTGATCAGCCGCGATACCAGCCCGGTGCCGAGCCAGTTCGAGAGCGATCTCGAAGTCAGCCTCGATTTTTCCAAAGGCCACGAAGCCGCTTGCCCGCTGTTCGTCGCGCGCGAATTTCGCGGCCTCAAGAATGGCCCCAGTCCCGCCTGGCTGCAGGAACGGCTGACCGCGATCGGTCTTCGGCCGATTTCCACCCTGGTCGACGTCACCAATTTTTTGACCTTCGATCTCGGCCGCCCGCTGCACGTCTTCGATGCGCGCAAGCTGGACGGCCGCCGTCTGAGCCTTCGCTTTGCCAAGCCTGGCGAAGAGCTGGCCGCTCTTGACGGCAAGACCTACGAGCTTGACGACGGCATGACCGTGATTGCCGACGACGTTGGACCGGTGGCACTCGGCGGCATCATGGGCGGTGAGCCCACCGGCTGCACCGAAGAGACCACGGATGTCATTCTGGAAATCGCTCTCTTCGATCCGAAACGAACCGCGGCCACCGGCCGAAAGCTCGGCATCGAGAGCGATGCCCGCACCCGCTTCGAGCGCGGCCTTGACCCTGCCTTGGTCCCCGCTGGTGCTGAATACGCCACCCGCTTGATTCTTCGAGCTTTGCGGCGGCGAGGTCAGCCAGCTGGTGGTCGCGGGCAAAATGCCCGGCCCAAGGGAGCCGTTCAACTTTCGTCTCAACCAGCTCGAGCGTCTTGCCGGCATTACCCTCGATGTCGAGGTGATCGAAGCCCGCCTCAAGGGACTGGGCTTTCTGGTCGAAATCATTGACGATGAAACCCTGAAGCTGACGCCGCCGACCTGGCGCCACGACGTGCGCATGGAGGCTGACATTGTCGAGGAGCTGGCGCGCCTTCAGGGCTATGATCGCATCCCGCCGATGCCGGTCCGGCGCACAACCGCGGTGAGCGAGCCGATCCTGGCGCCCGAACAGCGCATGCGCTCGATCGCAAGGCGCACGCTCGCCGCCCGCGGCAGCTCCGAGGCGGCCACCTGGTCGTTCGTCGAGCCCGCCCTTGCCAAACGCTTCGGCAATGACGGCATTCGCCTGCGCAACCCGATCAACTCGGAGTTGTCCGTGCTGCGCCCCAGCATCCTGCCAAACCTCCTGCAGGCCGCCGGCCGCAACCTCAATCGCGGCACGTCGAGCGTGGCGCTGTTCGAATCCGGCCCCCGTTTTCTCGGCACCCAGCCCGGTGAGCAGGAGGTTGCTATCGGCGGCATTCGCGTCGGCCCCAATCATCAGCGCCACTGGGCGATGAAGGCGCGCGACGTCGACGTGTTCGATGCCCGTGCCGATGCGGTCGCAGTCCTCCATGCCTGCAAGGTCAATCCGGATGGCCTTCGGGTCGTCGCCGAAGGTCCGGATCACTACCACCCGGGGCGCAAGGGACGCCTGATGCTCGGGCCCAAGACCGTCTTGGCCGAGTTCGGTGAGATTCATCCGGGCATCGTGAAGTCGCTTGATCTCGAAGCCCGCGCCGTCGGCTTCGAGGTGTTCCTCGATCGCCTGCCCAAGCCGAAAGTCAAAAAATCCTGCGCCAGACCACCGATCAAATCCTCGGCCTTCCCCCCAGTCGATCGCGACTTCGCCTTCGTCGTCGAGAAGGACGTCACGGCCGAAAGCCTGATGAACGCCGTCAGAGGCTCTGAAAAGGCGCTGATCCGCGATGTGTCGCTCTTCGACATCTATGACGGCCCAGGCATGGAGGCGGGGCAAAAATCGCTCGCCCTTGCCGTGCGCCTGCAGTCCCTCGACCATACGCTCTCCGAGGCCGAGATCGAGGCGACTGTCAAGAAAATCACCGCCGCCGCCGCCAAAGCCACCGGCGCCACCCTCCGTGCCTGACGGCGGCGTGGTGCCGCTCCCCGGCTTGATCCGAGACCATTCCTTGACATGACCGAGCTTTCCTGACCGGAACGACATGACCGATCTCGCCCTGATCCGCAACTTCTCGATCATCGCCCATATCGACCACGGCAAGTCGACCCTTGCCGATCGCATCATCGAGCTCTGCGGCGGGCTCGAAGCGCGGGAAATGTCGAAGCAGGTCCTGGACAGCATGGAGCTGGAACAGGAGCGCGGCATCACCATCAAGGCGCAGACCGTGCGCCTGGCCTACCAGGCCAGGGACGGGAAGACCTATCACTTCAACCTGGTTGATACGCCGGGGCATGTGGATTTTTCCTACGAGGTCAGCCGAAGCCTGCGCGCCTGTGAAGGCTCGCTTCTTCTGGTGGACGCTACCCAGGGCGTCGAGGCGCAGACCCTCGCCAATGCCTATCAGGCGATCGATGCCGATCATGAGATCTTGGCGGTCCTGAACAAGATCGATCTGCCTGCCTCCGAGCCCGAGCGGGTCAAGGCGCAGATCGAGGAGATCATCGGACTTGAGGCCGAAAACGCGCTGATGGTCTCGGCGAAGACCGGTGAAGGTGTCCCCGACGTGCTCGAAGCCGTCGTCACCCGGCTCCCTCCTCCTCAGGGCGACGACAAGGCGACCCTCAAAGCGCTGGTGGTGGATAGCTGGTATGATGCCTATCTCGGCGTGGTCACCCTGATCCGGGTCAAGGACGGCATCATCGCCAAGGGGCAGAAAATCAGGATGATGGGGACGGGAGCCGCCCATCAGATCGACCGGGTGGGTGTGTTCACCCCCAAGGCCACGCCGGTTGACCGGCTTGGTCCTGGCGAAATCGGCTTCATCACCGCCAGCATCAAGGATATTGCCGATGCCCGCGTCGGCGACACCATCACCGACGATCGAAAACCGGCAGACAAGCCGCTTCCCGGCTTTCGTCCGAGTCAGCCCGTGGTGTTCTGCGGCATGTTCCCGACCGATGCCGCCCAGTTCGAAGATCTCAGAGAAGCCCTTGGCCGCCTTCGTCTGAACGATGCCAGCTTCGAGTTCGAGACCGAGCATTCGGGCGCCCTCGGCTTTGGCTTCCGCTGCGGTTTTTTGGGACTTTTGCACCTCGAAATCATCCAGGAGCGCTTGTCGCGCGAATTCGATCTCGATCTTGTCATCACCGCACCCAGCGTGGTCTACAAGCTCGAAAAAACCAGTGGCGAAAAAATCGAGCTGCACAACCCGGCCGACATGCCGGATCCGACCCAGATCGCCCTGCTCGAGGAACCCTGGATCAAGGCGACCATTCTGGTGCCGGACGATCATCTGGGCGCCGTGCTCTCGCTCTGCACCGAAAAGCGCGGCGTGCAGCAGGAACTGACCTATGTCGGCTCGCGCGCCATGCTGGTCTATCGGTTGCCGCTGAACGAGGTGGTCTACGATTTCTACGACCGGCTCAAATCCTACAGCCGCGGCTATGCCAGCTTCGATTATCAGCTCGACGGCTACGAGCCCTCGGACCTGGTCAAGCTCGGCATTCTGATCAACGGCGATCCGGTCGACAGCCTCGCCCTCGTGGTCCATAAAACCATGGCCGAAGCGCGCGGCCGCGCCCTTTGCGTCCGCTTGAAGGAGCTGATCCCGCGCCAGATGTACCAGGTCGCCCTGCAGGCCGCGATCGGCGGCAAGATTATTGCGCGCGAAACCGTGAAAGCCTTTCGCAAGGACGTGACCGCAAAGTGTTACGGCGGCGACGTCTCGCGAAAACGAAAGCTCCTGGAAAAACAGAAAGCCGGCAAGAAGCGCATGCGCCAGATCGGCAAGATCGAAATCCCCCAGGAAGCCTTTCTCGCCGCCCTCAAGATGGACAACGACTAACCTCGTCGACCGCCATTGTCAGATCCCCGCGATCTGGCTATGTTCCAGCGTTCCGAGCCGGCCTCGCTGGCTTGAGTACCGCCAGTCCGCGCCGCGGACGGAGGGATGGCCGAGTGGTTTAAGGCGCACGCCTGGAAAGCGTGTTGGGGTCCTGCCCCTCACGGGTTCAAATCCCGTTCCCTCCGCCACCGGCTGCCAGCCGGACGGGTCTCAGCCGATCAGGCTCATCCGCTAATACCCCTTGAAATAAAAGACTTTTCGAAAATGGCCTGGCCCGGCGATTCGGCCAAATCCAC
Organism: uncultured Alphaproteobacteria bacterium; assembly: GCA_963787265.1. GTDB lineage: Bacteria > Pseudomonadota > Alphaproteobacteria > Geminicoccales > Geminicoccaceae > JANQPX01. The sequence goes on from CAWBCX010000049.1 coordinate 111,709, forward strand.
CTGACGCCCACGTGGTGGCCCAGATGGGCGTGGTGCAGTTCCCGCCCGGCACCACGCTGATCCGTGAAGGCGACGAGCAACGCACCGGCCACCTGCTGCTGCTGCTGGAAGGCGAGGTGCAGGTGGACACCGGCGAGGTGCCGATCTCGGTGCTGGGCGTCGGCAACATCATCGGCGAGATGTCCTTGATCGACGGCGCGCCACGGTCGGCGCAGTGCACGGCCCTGGGCCCGGTGCTGGCCGCCGGCTTGTCACGCCGCGGGCTGGAGCAGTTGATCGAAGAACAACCCCGCGCCGCGGCCAAGCTGGTGACCGGCCTGGCCCAACGCCTGGCCGACCGGCTGCGCGCGCTGGGGCAGCAGGTGCAGATGCTGCGGCAGATCGGCCCGCCCTGATCCGGCCTGACGAGACAGGCAAAACGGCCGCCATCTCAAGTCTGGCCCATGTCCTCGATCAGCAAAGCGACGTCATCTCCCGCAGCCGTGAAGATTCCGTGAGGACTCCAGAGCGTCCGGCCCCGCAAGAATCCACGCGGGCGCTGTGCCCAGCCAGTGGAGCAGACAAGATGCACGCAACGATCAGGCCATCGAAGACGCACCAACCGCTCGCTGCCCTGGCGGCAGCCCTTCTGACCGTGTTGGCTGCGTGTGGCGGCGGTGAAGACGATTCCGGCCCAGCCAGCGTCAGCAGCGCCATGGCTCCGGGCAGCCGCGCGCAGGCCCTGGCGGCAGGCCTTGCCGAGGTCCAGAAGTTCGGGTCACCCAACGGGATGGCCGGTGATCTGTTTGGCCTGTCCATCGCCTCGCTCGGCTCCTTGGTGGTGGTCGGCGCCCCTCAGGAAAGCCCACTGGCCGGGATCAGCGAGAACACCGGCGAAGCGTACGTGTTCGACGCGTCCGGATCGCTGGTGCGGGAACTGCTGCCAGCATCGGCCAACGAGCGCAGCCGCGATGACGGCTACGGGCGGTCGGTGGCAGCCAGCGACAACATCATCGCGGTCGGCTCCCCGGGCGCAGATGACCTCGGCAACTTTGCAGGCGAGGTCTTCCTGTTCAACGCACAGACCGGTGCGCAGCTGGCGAAGCTCGTTGCCGACCGGCACCAGGCGCAACCCTGCCGATGGCTCTGGGTTCGGCAGTGCCGTCGCTGTCTCAGCAGACCGGATAGTGGTCGGCGCGCCCGGAACGTTCGCCAATGCCAGAGTCTCCACGGGCGCGATCTACCTGTACGAGGCTGCTACTCGGCGCCTGATCGCGCGGGTGATTCCGCAGGGGGCCAAATCCATCGACAACATCGGCAGTTCGGTGGCAGTGGCGGGGAACACCGTCGTCGCCGGCGCGCCCTTTGACAACACACGGGCGCTGGACGCCGGTGCCGTGTACGTGTTCGACGCCGTGAACGGGGCCTTGCGCTTCAAGTTGACGGCGGCCGACGGCGCCGCATCGGACATTTTCGGGTTTGCGGTCTCGACCAACGACGCGCTGGTGGCGGTCGGAGCGCCTCAGGACGACGACCGAGGTGCGGCGTCGGGCGCCGTCTACCTGTTCAACGCGGCGACAGGCGCCTTCGTGCGCAAGATCGTTCCGGCCGATGGCGGGCCCAATGACCAGTTCGGAATCTCCGTCAGCCTGGCCGGCAACCGCCTGGCCGTCGGTGCCTGGGGCGACAACGACGGCGCCGGCTCCGTCTACGTCTTCGACGTCACGTCAGGCGCTCAGCTCGGCAAGTTCGAGGCATCGGACGCTGCGCCGCTGGACATCCTCGGGCGCTCCGTCGCGCTCTCCGGCACAGGCGTCATCACGGGCGCGCCACGCGACGCTGATCAAGGTCCGGACTCGGGCTCCGTGTACCGCTTCGGACTGCCGACACCGTAGACGTTCACCACTGGCGAGTTCCAGACACACCCAGCGACACCCGGAGACACCCGGCGCCATGCTTCTCACGCCCAAGTGAAATCAGGTGGTCCGGTACCAGACCAGGCGCTCGTCCTGCCATGTCGCAAGTGGAGATCGCTTAGCATTATGTGCTCAATTTTCAGAGTTTCGCCCATTATACCCCAAAAATCACTTTCTTGACGGGCGGCTGACGCGGGTACGGACGCTGTGAATGCGGATCTCACGCCATCAGTTGCACCCCTTGCGCCCGTGAGATGCTCTTTTCATCGACAAGGGCAGGATTAAAGGATTGACCTAGTTCTGAAAGCATTTGCGCGGTTTTGATGGCAGTACCACTGGGCGCATCGGCTTTTTGATTATGGTGCAGTTCGATGAATTTCGTACGTGCTGGAAATATCTGGCAGCGGCAATCGCAGCTTGTTGCATGAGAATTACACCGACAGAAAAATTCGGGCAATGATACAACCTGTACTTGCCTTGTCTGCAAAAATTGCCAGATCATCAATTTGTTTTTCGCTTAAGCCCGTTGTGCCAACGACAGGACGCACCCCATAGGCGATCGCCGAGCGGATATTGTCATAGATGATGCTGGGGTGGGTGACATCAGCAGTAGCTGGTAGTTGCGACTCTTGAGCAGCTTGGGCAAGGACAACTTCGAGATTGTCGTCAGCAGGTATTTCTAACTCACCAATACCAATCACTTCGCCAATATCTTCGCCGATGTGCTTGCGACCGATCGCACCGACGAGGGTCATATTCTGGTGCTGGGCGATCGCTTTGATAATTTCGCGCCCATTTTACCCTGTGTCCACCCCTGACAAACGGGGATTTGGCGATCGGTTTTCATTCTGGTACGTTCGTTAAGCTTGATGAGGTAATTTTGGTGTACGCTCTCCCAATCCGAAAAAGAGAGACGACGCTTTGCGTCGTCTCTTCGGGCTACTTACCGACCATAAGGATTTTGGTTTTGTTGGTCTTGTCGGGCTTGTTGCTAATGTACGCACTTTCCGGCCCCAATATTGGAATGTTTCATGCTGATATAAAAGACGGGCGTAATCTAAAACGTAGACATTACAAAAAACTAATCCTCCCCACCGCGGCCAAGACCCGAAGCAGCGAGATTCTGCCCTGCTCCCCAACTCAGCGATGACAGCCAGTCAAGACCGTGAGTACGTCGCCGTGAGTTGAATCGGACGGAAGCGGACTAAACAAGCTTCATAAATGGCATCGTAGGGAGTGCTCCTTCTTTACGGGCAGCAATGCAAAGTCCACCATCATAATACCATTGTTGACGATTACAACTAAGAGAATAATCCGACAAAGGCATAGACGTTGCGTTCGCTCCGGAAAATGATCAGCGTCGTAATGCGCCAAAACCTGCGGAGGGTAAGCTCTGCGCGTGTGGTGGCCTGGTGCGCGCCCGAGGCCGATGCTCGACGGTGGCTGGTTGTTTCCAGGGCTCGATCCATTGCAGTCGTTGGGCACCCGCCAACTCAACCGTGCCATCCATGATGCCGCGACGATGGCAAAGATCGACAAGCGCGTGTCCATGCACACCTTGCGCCACAGCTTTCCCACCCACCTGCTCAAACAGAAGGTTGATATTCGGGTGATCCAGGTTTTGCTGGGGCACCGACGCCTGGACGCCGGCGCCTGCGTCCAGGTCGCCACCGACGTCCTGCGTGAAGTGATCAGCCCCCTGGAAACCCTGAAGCCCACGTCGTGACTTGGTGGAGCAATGGGTGGTG
>CAWBCX010000050.1:0-259599 GCA_963787265.1 uncultured Alphaproteobacteria bacterium
CTGAACGCAAAAGGTAACTTTTGGCCTTGGAGCTACCATCATCGTTTTCTGACGAGGATGATGCATCGTTTGATGGGTTGTCTGGTACGGGGATGGAGTGGCGAATCAAGATCTCGTCATCCCCGACCAGGACATCTTTCACCAGTAAACGCACGATCCTTTGGCGCTGCTGCACGTCGAGGTTTTCCGCCGATGAGCGCAATCGGGTGAGGAACCCGGTGAGGGTTTCAGCAAGCCGCAGATAGGCGGCACGTTCTTGCTCTTGATCGGCGATGGACTGGAGTTCGGCTTGGGCTGCTCTTTCGCGCTGCCGTAGCGTCGGCATTCTCTCACGGAACTCGTCGATCGTGATCAGGTCTTCTTGGTAAGCGGTAAGCAGGCGGTCCATGCTTTTTTGCAGGCGGATCAAGTCGCGCTTGAGAGCTTTTTCGCGGCGCTCTGTCGGATCCGAGGTCCGGGCTGCGGCCAAACGTTGGTCGAGTTCGGCCTGGATCAAACTTGGATCTTCAAGCAGGCGGATGATTTCGATCCAGACAACCTGATCGAGCAAGTCTTGGCGGACGGGACGGTTGTCGCAGACCGGCCCTCCCAAATGACGCCAGGCATCAGAGCCCAGACACCGGTAATAATGGATCTTGCGTGTGCTCGTCCTTGTCGACGTGCGCGACAGGGCGTAACCGCATTTCTTGCAGGACACCAAGCCTTGCACCACGCTCGGCGCGATCGTCCGCCTTGGTGCGAAGGTTTTATTCTGCTCGAGCCGCTCTTCGGCGAGTGTAAAGGTCGCCTCGCTGACAATCGCCGGCACCGGAATTTCGATCCATTCCTCGCGCGGGCGCTCATGACCAGCACTATTGCGTGCCGTGATCCCACCACGCAAACGTAGCGGACGGGTGATCTTTTGCCGTGGCGCAACCCTCGTTTTGCCAAAACAAGCCGTGCCCTTATAGGCTGGATTACGAAGGATCGCCCAGACCGTCGAGCGTTCCCAGCGCGAGATCCGCTTACGCGTCGGCACACTCTGTTCGTTGAGGAGGCGGGTGATCGCACCGATGCTCAGATGATCGACCGTGTAGCGTTCGTAGACCAGCCGGACCACCGCAGCCTCCGCTTCGATCACTTCGTAGTACGCCGCCGTTTGATCGGTCTTTTTGATATAGCGGTAGCCATAAGGGGCGCCGCCAAGCACACTCACTTCGCCCTGCCGTGCCCGATGGCGTTTGCCGCGGCGTGAGCGCTCGAGGATCTGCGCCCTTTCATACTCTGCGATCATGCCTTGGAATTGGACGAGCAACTGGTCCTCGGGCGTCGCTACGGAAGGCGCTTTTTGGAACACACACTCGACCCCGTGCTTGCCAAGTTCCTCGATGAGGAGGACTTGGTAGGCATAGTTCCGGCTCAGCCGGTCAGGTGACAACACCAAGACCGCATGCAGCTGACCCTCGGCCGCCAGATCGCGTACGCGTTCAAGCCCAGGTCTTTCGAGGGTCGCGCCGCTATACCCGTCGTCTTCGAAGATCATGCCGTCCGGCACGCTGTAGCCTTGGGCGCGGGCAAACGCGATCAACGCAGCCGTCTGGCTGGCAATCGTGTTGTCCTCCTTCTGCCGATCCGAGGACACCCTGGCGTAGATCGCGGCGATCTTCATCGTTCTCTCCTAAAGCACCATCACCAACCTGACGTGCGTGCTCCGGCACCAGGAGTTCTTAGGCCTGGTGAAGCTTGGTGGCGAGCAGACGATCGAAGACATAATCGAGGTGAACGTCGCGTCGTTCCTTTGTCCGTCGCTTAGCCATGCTTCCTTGCCGTCGACAAGAACGTCGATACGGCGCGCGCCACGATCTCGCCCATGGTCAAACCACTGGTCTTGGCATGGGCGCGTAGGTCGCTGACGATATCGTTCGGGATCTTGAGCGTGATCGGGATCGACGCAGCAGGTGCGATCACAGGATAGTCGAGATCCTGTGCCGCTTGCAGATAGCGGTAGGCTTGTCGTCTTGATAGGCCAAGTTCCCGCGACAACACGGTCGCTGCCTCCGTCATGCTCTGCCCCTCGGCGAGCAACCCATGGGCCAGATTGAGTCGCTCCGCCTTCTGCGCTTGGGTCGATCGGGTCATGTGACATATGAATATTACCCTTTACGACGAAGATCAAGCACGGGTCTAGCGCGCCAGCCCTTAATCAACCGATCAAAACGAAAGTTACCTTTTGCGTTCAGGGCGTGATGACCGACCCCTGCGGCGTGCCCCGTTTCCGCTCGACCCTTGCACCGTCTTCCTGTTCCATCGGCGCCGTCAGCCATCTCTCGATGTAGAGCAACGCCCATGCGCACGTCACGTGTTTCCGGACCGCCCGCAGCAGAAGGTCGTGGTCGATATGATCGAACAGCCCCTTGATGTCGAATTCCAGAACCCAATCCTTCTTCCAGCATCGCTGGCGCGTGACGCCGACGGCATCGAGCGCCGACTTTCCGGGTCGATAGCCATAGGAATCAGCCAGAAAAATCGGCTCCAGGTTCGGCTCAATGTGCTGGTTGACCACCATCTGCGCCACACGATCGGCAACGGTAGGCACACCCAAAATCCTTTGCCCTCCAGACTTTTTCGGTATGGAGACGGCGCGCACCGGTGGTGGAAAGTAACTGCCCGAGCTCATCCTGTTCCAGATCTTGTAGAGATTTCTCCCCAAGTCGGCGTCGAATTGCTCGATCGTTTGCCTGTCCACGCCGGCCGCACCCGCATTGGATTTGACCGCTTTGTAGGCTTCGTAAACTTGCCTCTTGCTTATCTTGAACGGCTTGTCCGCCGCATGCATCCCAATCATCCTGTCGCCAGTTGTCTCGACCATGCGGCTACCTGATCCGGCCCCTTCGCTCCAGCCCCATTACGGGCCTTCTTCGCTACTACGAACCGGTCCGCCCCAATGCCCTGCCTCGGTACTCTCGCCTCGCGGTTGTCGGCCGCTTGTGCTTCTCCCTTGACATCAGAGCACTGGTTCCTGCAGTTCCGCGAGAAAGCCTGCATCCGACTCACGCCACCTTTACGCCGGCTGCCGCCTGTCCAGTCATCAGGCTCCCGACAGACTTTGTCCGAGAAGGAGAACACGCTCCTCGTTTCGACAGCACCCAATACAATTTTCGACGCGTCTTCGGCCGGTTCACTTTCGTTCGTCTTTCGGATGCCCACCTGCTCCGGGTCCTGCCCGGACCTTTCCTCCAACGCTCACGACCGTGGCTCTTTACCAAAGCCGCTTGGAGTGGTTTGGGACCTGCTCCTGAAAACCGATCCCGAGGGGCCTACCCTCATCTCTCGCGCAGCTTCAAGACCTCTCGATCCACCTCCTTCCCTTCCTGTCTCTGCAGCACACTGTCCCCTTCTTGTTCAAGAGCCAAGCAAGGGTCCAGGTAGCCAACAACGCACCGATGATCTGGCAGAGGATGAAGATGGGGGCATCGATGAAGCGAATGCCGCTGAAGGTGTTGGTCAGTGTTCGGGCAATGGTTACTGCCGGGTTGGCAAAGGACGTCGATGCGGTGAACCAGTATGCCGCGGTAATATAAAGGCCGACCGCATAGGGAACCGCTTCGACACGGTGACGAACGCAAGCGATGATGGTGGCGAGAAGGCCGAAGGTGGCGATGATTTCAGCAACCCATTGACCACCACCGGTGCGCACCTTCTGGGAGAGCATGAAGATCGATTGCTCGAACATGAGATGGGCGAGCCAGGCACCAAAGATGGCGGCCATGATCTGCACCAAGACATAAGCGAAGGCATCAGCTCTGGTGATGTTTCCCTGGACCAGGAACGAGAGGGTGACCGCCGGGTTGAAGTGAGCACCCGAGATCGGGCCCATCATCAAGATCAGCACCACCAAGATGGCACCTGTGGGAATGGTATTGCCGAGCAGGGCAATCGCGATATTACCGCCGGCAAGAGTCTCGCCCATGATGCCGGAGCCGACGACGGTTGCCAAGAGAAAGGCAGTACCAATGGCCTCGGCTGCCAGGCGTCTCGGCAAATCATAGGCCGGACCGCTCATGCCGCGGTTTCGCCATCGCCGGCACTCTTGCCGATAGCATCCAGACGGCCCTGCAAGGTGAGCTTGTCGAGCGAATTGATCGGCAGGTTGACGAAGATCTGGATGCGTCGTTCGAGCTGGAAATAGGCGTCTTTGAACTTTTGCAGCGTCTTCTCTTCCGGCCCTATGAATGCTGCGGGATCATCAACGCCCCAATGCGCGTTCATGGGCTGACCCGGCCAGATCGGGCAAACTTCATTGGCTGCATTGTCACAGACGGTGAACACGAAATCGAGCTTGGGCGCATCGGACAGCGCGAACTCGTCCCAGCTCTTGCTGCGCAAGCCGCCGGTTTGATAATTGAACTTCTGCAGCAACTGCAAGGCCATGGTATGGACCTCGCCTTTGGGCTGGCTACCGGCGCTAAAGGCTTTGAACTTGCCCATGCCATGTCGGTTGAGCGCACATTCGGCAAGAATGCTCCGGGCTGAATTGCCAGTGCAAAGAAAGAGCACGTTGTAGGTATGATCGACCATGAGATCCTCCCGCTATGGTCATTTGCAAACCGTGTTCGCCTCCAGAAGATCACCGCACAGCTCCGGCTGCCCCTGACAGCAATCCTCGGTCAAAAAGCTCAAGAGCTGCCGCGTGCCATCGACCTCGATCGCGTAGTAGATCCATCGCTCCACCCGCCATGAGCGGACGAGACCGGCGCGCTCCAACTGGGCCAAATGGGCTGACAATGTCGGTGGCGCGACGCTGAGCTCTTCGGCGATCCGTCCTGCAGGCAGGCCAGCCGGACCCCGCTTGACGAGCAGCCTGAAAACCTTGAGACGGGTTTCGTGGGCAAGTGCTGAAAGCGCAGTAACTGCGCTGGTTATTTTCATATTTCAATAATTACCAAAATGTCCAAGTTTAGCAAGCACCCGGTGGCTTATTTGGGCGCTCCTAATGCTGATCGAGGCAGGATCGGCTTTTGCCGGATCGCAAGGGCAAAGCGTTTCAGCCGATCTTTTTCTTCTTCTGCCAACGGAAAGAGATGGCTCATGAACTGTTCGGCAGAGCGCGCCCAGGTGAAATTGAGCGCATGAATCCGGCAGCTTTCAGAAAGGCAGGTCAGCGCTTTCTCGATCGCCTTTTTCAGGTCTTTATCCAAGGCACCTACTGCCGGCGACGTGACGATGTCGCACGGTCCCGGGACATCATAAGCAGCGACCGGCACGCCCGATGCCAGGGCTTCGATCATAACCAGACCGAAGGTGTCGGTTCGACTTGGAAAGACAAAAACGTCGGCAGCGGCGACGGTGCGCGCCAAGCTCTCACCGCTGAGATAACCTGAAAAGACGACATCCGGATATCGGGCCTTGAGCGTGTCGAGCATCGGCCCGTCACCAACAACGACCTTCGAGCCTGGAAGATCGAGGTCGAGAAAATCCGGCAGGCCTTTCTCGACGGCAACACGGCCGGCATAAAGGGCGATGGGGCGTTCGAGATGCGCGAGCGCATCGGTTTTTCTCGGGCGAAACAGATGATGATCAACACCGCGGGTCCATGGCACAATGTGAGCGAAACCCTTGGCCTTCAAAACGGCTGCCATCGAAACCGTCGGCACCATGACGCGCTGGCTTGGACCATGAAACCATTGAAACCAGCGATAGGCGACCGCCGTCATGCCCGGGAGAGGAAAGCGCATGCCGACAAGCTCGGGAAAGCGGGTGTGATAACCTGTGGTAAAGCGGATGCGTTGCCGAAGGCAAAAACGGCGAGCGGCAAGGCCGAGCGTTCCTTCGGTGACGAGATGGACGGAATCCGGCTCGAAGGCGGCAATCTCGCCGCCGATCTCGCCCGCGCTGACCCAGGCCAGCTTGATCTCGGGATAGGTTGGGAGGTTGAACGTTGGCCGGCCTTTAGCGGTAACGATCTGAAGCGCGTGTCCCCGTTCCTTTAGGATATCGGTGATCTTGTGAAGTGTTCTGACGACCCCGTTAACCTGTGGGTGCCAAGCGTCGGTCACGATGCTGATGCGCATAATCAAGCCTCGGTTCGTCAACCGCCAATCCATGGTCCGCCCAATGGATCAGCTCAAAGCGTCCATCTCGATGCTCGACCAGGGCCGAGCAGCTCTCGACCCAGTCGCCGTCGTTGCAATAGTGGATCCCGTCGATCGTGGAGATCTCTGGCGTGTGGATGTGGCCGCAGATCACCCCGTCCGCGCGCCGCTTCTTGGCTTCGCGCACAACAGCCTGCTCGAAGTTAGAGACGAATTGCACGGCCTGCTTGACCCGGCGTTTCAAGAAGCTGGAAAGAGACCAATAGGGCAGGCCGAGCTTCCTGCGAAAGACATTCAAGAGGCGGTTGATATCGAGCGCTCTCTCATATGCCTGGTCGCCGAGCAGGGCCAGCCACTTTGCGTATTTGACCACCCCATCGAACTCGTCTCCATGGAGGACGAGGTAACGCTTCTTGTCGGCAGTGATATGGATCGCGTCCTGCATGACCGCGACATGACCGAAGCGTGTGCCGACAAAGTCGCGAAAACGCTCATCGTGATTGCCGGGGATATAGATCACCTTGGTGCCTTTGCGCGCCTTGCGCAAAAGCTTCTGGATCACGTCGTTGTGGCTCTGATCCCAGTACCAGGTCTTTTTCAGCGACCAATTGTCGATGACATCGCCGACCAGATAGAGCATGTCAGATTCGGTACGTCTCAGGAAATCGAGCAACATGCCGGTCTGTGCACGCCGCGTGCCGATGTGGAAGTCGGAGATCCAGATCGCGCGGTAGCGTTTAGGCATGAAGAGATCGATGGTCATTGGCGATTACCCGAAGAACGTCATGACGTGATTGGTCTCTCAATGGTGATATATTGAGCGTAGCCGCCATGCAGCTGTTCGACCGTTATCGAAAATCCACGCGCTTCGGCCAGGTTTTCGGCCTCCTTGACGAGTTCGGTACGAGTCGTGACATGGAAGCGGGCAAGCCACCACCGCATTGCTTGGCGACACCAGACAGGCCAGCCGGCAAGCTCGCCGAAGTCGATGACCAGGAGCTTGCCACCGGGTGTCAGCGCGTGCGCGACACGTTCGAGCATGGCGCGCCATGACGGGATCATCGAGAGACTATAGCAGAGGATGATCCGCTCGAACTTCGGCTGCCCGAAAAGCGCAGCACCGTCGAAGTTGGTGGCATCCGCCTTTTCCAGCCTGATGCGATCACCGAGTCGCTGCTTCACGATCGAGTTCTTTGCTGTTGCCAGCATTTCCTCGGAGATATCGACACCATAGCAGCGCGCGTAAGGATAGCGCTTTGCTGCCTTGATCAGGTTTCTCGCCGTGCCGCAGCCAACCTCGAGCAGCGCATCGTCGGCTTTGAGGTTCAAGTCCTTGATGACCCGGTCGCGACCGAGCAGATAGTATTTTCTGGTCAGATCGTAGATGTGGCGCTGGTAGCGATAGATGCGATCCATCAGATGGTCATGGTTGGTCCCGGTTGCCGTTGTCACCGTTCTCAACCCTTGAGCCGATAGAGATGGAAACCGCCATAAATGGCGGAACGGTCTTTCGCCAGCATTTGCCTGGACATCGCCTCATCGTAATCCCAGCGGGCGAGGACGATCTCGTCGACCTGTCCCGGCAATGCCGACACTCGGCCCGCGGTCCGGAAAACCACCCGAGCCCCAGGGCGGCATGCGATCGAAAGGGCCTGCCAAAGCTGGTTCAATTGCGCGGCCGTCATCCAGTCCTGCGCGTCCAACAGGACAACACCGTCGACGGATGCTGCAGGTTGATGGTTCAAGACTTCAGTGACCGAACGCCTGACCAGGCACACCCGATCGACGCGCGCGCGCAACGTCTCGAAATGACGCTCCTGAAGATAGAGCGGCAAGTCAGCGCCTGATGGGTCCGGATAGGTTCGCCTGAACGCCTGCCAGGCAAAGTAATTTTCGTTCAGCGGAAAACCGGTTGCGAGCCGTTCCAAACGTTCGCGCAGCACGTCCGCCATGGGCCTGCCTTCTGCGAGGGCGTGATACTGGGCGGGGGGAATACCGAGGCCGTAAAGGGAGATCGGGCTATTCGTGATCCATCGGACGAAGCGTTTTTCGAAGACAGGCGCTATGTGTTTGGCGAAGTAAGCTTTCTGCTCGTCGACCCCCGACATGGCCATCAAGCCGTCGAGGTTGGCCCCATAGGCCTTTGCGATCAGATGGCCTGCGCGAATGCAGTAGCCCAGCAGACCGAAGCGATAGAAATTTCGAGAGAACAGCGAAATTCGACGCGGCCTGCCCAGACTCGAGGCCTCCCAATAGTCCCGCGTTGCGGCAGACAATCTCGGTGCCAGGATCCGATCATAGAGCTCGATATTCGCATCGGTATTCGCCCCGCGGAAGAACTGCCCGAAGTCTGCATAGCTTGGCAGATATTTGGCGGCGGCAAGCTTCAGATCGGTGAGTGCTATATGGGCATGATTGAGATCGACTGCGGTGATGCGGGCCGGATCAGCGGTGAGGTAGGAGAGAACATTGCAGCCACCGGACGCGATGGTCACCACATGGCTATCCGGCCTGAGCGCCAGCGCCTCGAGATCCGGAACGGGATCCTCCCAGATCTGCGGATAGACCAGCCCGCTGAATAGAAACGTGAAGAGCCGTTCCAGCAGCTTTTGCATGGTTGCGCCATGGCTGCGATGCACCGCAGCTTTCAGCAGCACTTCATTGCGCAGCCGACCGGCGATAAGCGGCACCCCGGTCATGGTTCGACCAGCCACGCCGAAGCGACTGGCGCTTTATCGATGATGCAAGCTTGGACGTTGATGATCATGAAGAGAAGGTAAGCGTCTCCTGATGACAGCGTTGCAGCAACCCCTTGACGGTGCAATGACAACCGCTTGAACTTCTTGATGTCGGGCGTGCGACAGGTGACCGGACCTTGCGGCTTTCAGTAATGTAATAGGTCAGGAAGCGAAGGTCGCAGATGCGCCGCTGGCTTTACGCCGACGGCGATCGCCTGGGCAATCGAAGGCCGGCGGAAGTTTCCGGACTTGAGGTCTAAAAAGGAGTCTCAGAGGATCAGTATGACCCGCTTTGAGCATCGGCATGATCGAGGGCGTATCCGGCAGCGCGTACGGTACGGAGCAGGTCGTTCCTGCCCCTGTCGTTCAGCGCCCGCCGCAAGCGGCGGATCGTAGCATCGACGGTGCGCAGTTCGACGTCCTGATCATGGCCCCAAACCAGATCGAGGAGCTGATCTCTGGAAAAGACCCGTCCCGGACGTTCCAGGAGCTGGCGGAGAAGGCGAAACTCGGTCGGGCTCAAATGCACCTCTTGGTCGCCGCGCATCACCCGATGAGCGGCGAGGTCCATGGTGAGGTCCGCGAAGCTCAAGAGCTCCTCGGCAAAGGCGGGGCGCACCCGGCGCAGCACCGCGCGCATGCGGGCGATCAGCTCCTCCATGGAAAACGGCTTGGAAACATAATCGTCCGCACCGGTATTCAGGCCGCGCAAACGATCATCTTCCTCAGCGCGTGCGGTCAGCATGATGATCGGCGTGTTGGCGGTCTCGGATTTTCGACGGAACTGGCGGCAGAGTTCGATGCCGGAGATGCGGGGCAACATCCAGTCGAGAAGGATGAGATCGGGTGTGCGCTCGGCCACCAGATCCAGCGCCTGATCTCCATCGAAGGCCTGCTCCACGTCGAAATTGGCGCATTGAAGATTGTAGGCCAGCAGCTCCTGAAGTGGTGCTTCGTCTTCAACCAGAAGAACTAGAGGTTGCATGGTTGGTCTGTCAGTCATGCTCGTCTCGAACGTCGTTTAAGATGGCACCGTGGCGTCGGCGGATTTCCTTGATGTCGGCATGCGGTTGATGCGCTCGCCGTGGACCATGTAGTGAATCTTCTCGGCGATGTTGCAGGCATGGTCGCCGATTCGCTCCACGTGCTTTGCGACCGAAAGAAGATCAACACAGGTCGGGATGTTGCGCGGCTCCTCCAGCATATAGGTCATCAGCTCCCGGAACAGACCATCGTAGAGCTGATCAACCTCTTCGTCCCGTCGCCAGACTGCCATGGCCTGGTCGCTGTCCCGCCGCACATAGGCATCCAGGATTTGCTTCACCATCGCTTGGGTAAGTTGGCCCATATGGGGGATGGTGTAGAGGGGCTTTAGCGGCGGGTGCTCGGCAAGGCTGATGGAGCGCTTGGCCATATTGGCGGCATAGTCGCCGATTCGCTCCAGATCGTTGGAGATCTTCGTGGCCATTGCTATGACCCGGAGATCCACCGCCATGGGCTGGCGGATCGCCATGAGCCGGATCGCCTCCTTGTCGATCTCCTCTTCCATTTGATCGACCTGATCGTCCTGATCAATCACCCTTGCTGCGAGCTCGATATCCCGTTCGCGCAGCGATCGGATCGCCTCCGAAATCTGCTTTTCCACAAATCCGCCCATCTGGAGGATCTGGCGCTGCAGGGCATTGATCTCATCGTCGTAGGACTTGACGATATGCTGGTTGGGCTCGCTCTCTGGCATTGATACTTTCCTCACCCGAACCGACCGGTTATGTAGTCCTGGGTCATGGACTCTCTAGGGTTGGTAAAGATCCGATCGGTGTCATTGTGCTCGATCAGCTTGCCCAAATGAAAGAACGCGGTCTTTTGCGAGACCCGCGCCGCCTGCTGCATGTTGTGGGTAACGATGGCGATGGTGAAGTTTTGACGAAGCTCGTCGATCAGCTCTTCGATATGAGCCGTCGCGATCGGATCTAAGGCCGAACAGGGTTCGTCCATCAGGATCACCTCCGGACTGACCGCGATCGCGCGAGCGATGCACAGCCGCTGCTGCTGACCGCCGGAAAGACCGTTGCCCGGACCGTCCAGGCGGTCCTTGACCTCGTTCCAGAGCCCTGCCCCTTTGAGGCTGGTCTCGACGATCTCGTCCATATCCGCTCTATCGGCCGCAAGGCCATGGATGGTCGGGCCGTAAGAGATGTTCTCGTAGATCGTTTTCGGAAACGGGTTCGGCTTTTGGAACACCATGCCGACCCGGGCGCGCAGCTGCACCACGTCAATCGAGCGGTCATAGATATCCTCACCGTCCAGCTGGATATCCCCATCCACCCTGCAAATGTCGATGGTATCGTTCATCCGGTTGAGGCAGCGCAGAAAAGTCGATTTGCCGCAGCCCGACGGTCCGATAAGGGCGGTCACCTCGCGGTCCGGAATGTCGAGATCGACATCGAACAGCGCCTGTTTCTCGCCATACCAGAGATTGACCTTCCGCGCGGTCATGCGGATGCTATCGCTCGCCGAGGTCGCCGAGGAATTTTGGGCGACCGCGCGGACGGCGTCAGACTGTTCCGGGGCTTTCGCATCCATGGGGCTCACCATTTGATCTGGAATCGTTGACGGAGGACGACGGCGATAGTGTTCATCAGGATGAGAAATCCGAGCAGCACCATGATCGCCGCGGCCGAGCGCTCGGTGAACGCGCGTTCCGGGCTATCCGCCCAAAGAAAGATCTGTACCGGCAAGGCGGTCGCAGCATCGAGCGGCCCGCTCGGAATATCGACGATAAAGGCGATCATGCCGATCATCAGGAGCGGTGCCGTTTCGCCCAGAGCCTGGGCCAGACCGATGATGGTGCCGGTCAGAATGCCAGGCAGGGCCAGCGGCAGCACATGGTGAGCCACCACCTGGATCTGCGAGGCCCCGATGCCGAGCGCGCCTTCGCGGATCGAAGGCGGCACGCCGCGAAGGGCAGCACGGGTCGCCACCACGATGGTCGGCAAGGTCATCAGGGTCAGCGTCAGGCCGCCCACCAGGGGGGCAGAGCGCGGCAATCCCATCAAGCCCAAAAAGACCGCGAGGCCCAGAAGGCCGAACACAATTGATGGCACGGCGGCGAGATTGTTGATATTGACCTCGACGATATCGACCCACCGATTGTTCTTGGGCGCGAACTCTTCGAGATAGATGGCCGCCCCCACACCGAGCGGCACCGACAGCACCAGCACCACGACCATCATGTAGAAGGAACCGACCACCGCCCCCCAGATCCCGGCCATTTCGGGCTCGCGTGAATCGCCGCCGGTCAAAAGCCAGCGATTGAACTGGGTCTCGACCCGCCCCTCGCTCGCCAGCTGATCCAACCAGGCGATCTCCCGATCCTTGACCCGGCGATTGCCCTCGGTCTGTTCCCGGTCGACATAGCCTTTGACGAACTGATCGACATCGTCGGAGGCCAGGAGGTTGATTTCCTCGGTCGTGCCGATCAGATCGGGGTTGGTCATCACCCTTCGCTGCAGCTCGAGGGTTGCCCCGTTGCTCATCAAGCCTCGAAGCGCACGCTTTGCCCGGCGCTCGTCGACATCCGGGAACATGCGGTAAAGCGCATCGTTGACCAAGCCGGCGTAGTCGGCCTTGGCCAGCACTGCGGGATCGCGGGTGTCGTCGGGGTCGATCTTTTCCGCCGAAAATTCGATCGGCAGGCGGATCGTGGTCTGAACAAAAGCCGTGTAGCCCTGAGCGACGATCGTGAACAGCAACAAAGCGAGCAGCCCGAGCGCCGTCCAGACGGCCCCGAGGCCCATCCACCTGAACCGGCGGTCGGCCGCATAGCGCCGCTTGGTCCGGACAGCCGTCTCTTCAGGCGTGAGGCGCCTCGGCTTGATAACGAAGCCGTTGATCGCGCTATTGTCGGTAATATCAGTCATATTTTTCCCTATAGGTCCGCATCACGTGCAGGGCGAGCACGTTGAGCAATAGGGTGGACACGAACAGAACCAGGCCAAGGGCGAAGGCGGACAATGTCTTGGCGCTGTCGAATTCCTGATCGCCGACCAGAAGGGTAACGATCTGCACCGTCACCGTGGTGACCGCTTCGAGCGGATTGACGGTGAGGTTGGCGGCAAGGCCAGCCGCCATCACCACGATCATGGTCTCGCCGATGGCGCGCGAAATCGCCAGAAGAAAGCCTGCGATGATGCCCGGAAGGGCGGCGGGCACGATCACCTTGCTGATGGTTTCCGCGGTGGTGGCGCCAAGGCCGAGCGAAGCGTCGCGCAGGCTTTGCGGCACAGCACTGATCGCATCGTCGGAAATCGAGGACACGAAGGGAATGATCATGATGCCCATGACCCCTCCGGCGGCAAGCGCGCTTTCCGACGATACGCTAAGGCCGATCGCCTCGCCCAGATTGCGGATGAAGGGAGCAACCGTAAGGGCGGCGAAGAACCCGTAGACCACCGTCGGCACGCCGGCCAGGATTTCCATCACCGGTTTGGCGATCGCCCGAAAGCGAGGCGTCGCATATTGGGAGAGATAGATCGCAGAGGCGAGGCCGAGCGGGCCCGCCACCAGCATCGCCATGAAGGTCACCAGGAGCGTGCCGGTCAAGAGCGGGATCATGCCGAAGGCGCCGGACGAGCCGACCTGATCGGTGCGGATCGCCGTTTGCGGGCTCCACTCCGTCCCGAACAGGAAGTCGGTGACCGGGACCATCTGGAAGAAACGGATGCTTTCGAACAGAACCGAGAACACGATGCCGGCGGTGGTCAGGATCGAGATGGCAGCCGTGATCAGGAGACCGTAAGTGACCCAGTTTTCCACCCGGTTTCTCGCGCGGAAGGTCGGCTTGATCCGGCCGAGCGCAATCAAGGCAAAACTCACCGCAAGCGCAAGGGCGCCGATGATGAACGCGATCGTGCCAATGCCATCGAGCCGCCGGTAGAGATCGGCAGCCGCTTCCATCGCGGCGTTGGGCTCGGTGTTGGGCGCAAGTCCGGCCGCCATCCGCTTCACGTCGACGAAGAAGAAATTCAGCATCGCCGGCGATTGACCGGCGACCTCCTCCGGCAGGCGGGAGGTGACGATCCATTGGATGATCAGATCACCAAACGCGGTCCAGCCGAACCACAGCGCAAGCGCCGGTCCCGCACAGAGCAGCGCCGCATACCAGGCATAATGGCCAGGCAGCGAATGGAGCGAAGAAATGTGACCACGGCTTTTGTCCAGAGCGCGCCGCCAGCCGTAGTAATAGGCAGCGCCGGCGACGAGCAAAATGGCCAGGACGGTGATCATCTCTCTTGGTTCCGTCGACGGGAGGCAAAGAAGGCGGAAGCGCCCGTAGGCGCTCCCGAACACTCGTTGTTACGACATCGGCGTCAGGCTGGTCGCCTGCTCGCGCACCTGCTCGCGCACCTCTTCCGGAAGCGGTATGAGACCTTTGTCGGCAAGATAGCCATCCTCGCCAAAGGCCCCTTCGCTGGTGAACTCCTCGACATAGTCCTTCATGCCCGGAATGACGCCGACATGGGCGTTCTTGACGTAGAAGAACAGCGAGCGGGACACAGGGTAGTCACCGGCGGCGATGTTCTCGAAGGTCGGCTCGACCCCGCCAATGAAGCTGCCCTGAATCTTGTCGACATTCTGGTCCAAAAAGCTGAAACCGAAGATCCCGAACGCGGCCGAGTTGGCCTCGATCTTCTGCACGATCAGATTATCGTTCTCACCGGCCTCGACGAAAGCACCGTCTTCGCGCATGGTCTTGCAGACCGCCTCGAACCTGTCCTCATCGGTCTCTTCGAGGGCAGCGACTTCCGGATATTCCGCGCAGCCCGTTTCCATCACCAGCTCGACAAAGGCATCGCGGGTGCCGGAGGTCGGTGGCGGACCGAGAACCTCGATCTTGGCGGCCGGCAGGCCCGGATCGATCTCGTTCCACATGGTGTAGGGATTGGCCTTGATCTCGCCGTCGACCGGCACCTCTTTGGCCAGCGCCAGCCAGAGCTGCGGAATGGTGAAGTTGACCGGCTCCGCCCCTTTGGTGTTGGCGAGCACGATGCCGTCAAAACCGATCTTGACCTCGGTGATCTCCTTCACGCCATTGGCAGCGCAGGTCTCGATCTCGCTGCCCTTGATCGCACGCGACGCGTTGGTCATGTCGGGATGCCGTTCGCCGACACCGGCGCAGAACAGCTTCAGACCGCCGCCGGTGCCGGTGCTCTCGACCACCGGCGTGGAAAACCCGCCAGTCTGACCAAACTGCTCGGCAACGGCGGTGGAAAACGGAAACACGGTGGACGAGCCCACGATCCGGATCTGATCACGGGCTTCGGCAGCACCAGCAACAGCAACAGCCGCCGTCAGGCTGGCGAAAATGATAAATGACTTTCTCATAGGGATCTCTCTCAAGATTGGTCCGACAACAGGCGTTAACCTGGACGCAATGCACCATCCCTATGTGACGATAGTGTGAGAGTTTTGTGATAGTTTTGTTACATTGCTCAAGCTGCGTCTGCCGTCGCCCAAAAACAGACCGACGCCGCAACGCATCGACCAGCCATAATCTCGATTGAGAACGGAAAGGCTCGCCGTCAGCGCCAAAAAGCCGGTTGTTTGACGAAGGCTTTCCAGTCATGCACCAAGTCGGGCTCGAGAGCTGCAATGCCGCGCGCATGCCAGCCGATCACCATACCCGCAGCGCCGCTGATGCCTTGCTTCCCGGACTTGGCCAGAAGCTTGTCCAGCAGAATTTCGGCGACCGCAACATCATTCATATGACCGAGATCCTCCTGCAGCGCCTTCAAGTGGCCAAGAAATGGCTTGGCCGCCTTCTTCTCGAACAGCGGTGCGAAAAACTCGACGGCATACCGAAGCTTCTTGAGCGTGATGCGAAGATCATGGCGTTCTGAGGTCGGCAGTTCGGCAAAGTTTTTGCCCTTGGTCAGTGCCCGCTTGTAGCGTTTTTTCAGAAGCCCTGCCGCAAAGTCCATGATCGGCATGGCCAGCCATTCTTCCTGCCGGGCATCAGCGTCGATCTGCCAGGCGCGCGCCTCGACCCACTGGCCGAAACGCAGCGCAAAGCGTGTGTGGTCGGCACCTTCCAAATGGCGTCGAGCAGCGCGGTAGCTTGTCCGGCTGCGGGCATTGGCTTTCGCCAGAAGGGCCTTCAACGCTCGGTCGTCCGGCCGCGCGGCGATCACCGGGGCCAGAAGATCGCTCCGAAACACGTCCCAATCACGTGCAGGGCCTAACGTGGTGATCGTCTGCTTGGCGCCCGCCTGCAGCCATTCGATCTGGCTTTCCGGAACGAGCTTGCGAAAGACCGATAGGGCCGAGCGCAAGCGCCGGAGCCCAATCCGCATCTGATGCACACCTTCGGGATCTCGGCCATCGATGGCGGCCGCCTGGTTGGCAAGAAATTGAGCAAAGCAGCTTCCGAAAATTGACGCCATGGCGTCATCAACGGTATCATCAGACCTTGGCGGCGGCATTGCTGCCCGTTGCCAGCTCGGTGGCTGATCGCGAAGTCGATGATAAGCCCGGCTGGATTTCGAGCGCGTTTCGAGACGAAGCGGACCGAATTTCTGAAGATCCAGAGCCAGCTGATACAGAGATGGTGACGCCCCTTCGAGCAGCTCAAGCTCGATTTCAGCTATCGGCGTTGTGCCTTCGTCCGTCTCGATCTCGCCGAGATCCAAGGCCGCCTCGATCCGACTTGCAACCTGATCCCCGCCATTGATCACGACCTCGCGGGTTCGGCGCTGTACGCGGGTGGTGAAGACCTTCTGCAAATCATCCCTGCGCGCCGCTTTGGGCAGCAGCTGGAAAGCTTCTTTGGGCAAAGCTTCGAGATCAAGGCCGTTCTGGTCGAGCGAAGCCTCCCACTCGCCACGCCGGAGCATGGCGGCTTGGGCATCATCGCCGCTCTTCAAGGTTTGTCGATGACCTGTTCCGTCAGCACGGACGCGAAGAGCCAACCCTTGGGCGCGGAGCTGGTAATCCGGCGTATCAAAATAGCTGCTCTCAAGATCGACGATCTTATCGCCATCACCCTCTCCGGATGTCATGAGCGGCGCGTTGAATGCGACCTGGAGCGTTTCCGGATCGCCGGCAAGGCGAAGTTCGGTTTCTACTGGCCAAGATTGCTTGACCGCGGGCTGGCGTCCTCGTTTCCCCATCATCATTTCCGTGCTGGCTGGAACAACACCACCGATATCTGATTGCATGAGCGATTATTCAATCGCCAACCATTGAGGTTGGCCTTATTAGGCGCGCGAATTACCGAATTTCCAGGCTGATGATCGTTCTGGTCGAGCATACCAATGCAGCTTCCACCAAAACGTGAAGGACCGACGCCTCGATCGCCGTCCATGCGCCCGAAAAAAGCCGAGCGCAACAGCAAGCATCAGATGCGTTCCCATGTCCCCTTCATGGCTTGCAAAATCGACGGTCTCACGTCAGCACATGGTTGATCCTTGGCAATCCAACAACAGCTTTCCTGAGGCTCGCTGCCTAACGGCATCCTCGTCACGAATTGGCCCCGCTAGCACAGGAACCTCATCAAGCTGCCACGTTGCTGTCACAGCGGCTGATTAGCGCTGAACCCATGCTGACGCTTAGCACAGTGACCAAACGCTTTGACCATGCGATAGCGGTCAATGCCGTGACAACATCGGTTCCGGCCGGCCAGCGCGCTTCAATGGCACGATCGAACCATCACCGAGCTTCGCGATGGTGATCTTCGCCGATGGCGTTCGCGCTGTGCGATGATTTTTCAGCAGTTCAATCTGGTCGGGCGTCTGGACGTGCTGACCAATGTCCTGCTCGGCCGTCTCAACCACAGACCGCTTTGGTCGTCATTGCTGATGCAGTTCTCAGAGCGGGAACGGGCCATGGCGATCCTGGCGCTCGATCGTCTGGATATGGCCGCGACAGCTTTGCAACGCGCCGTCACCTTGTCGGGCGGGCAGCAGCAGCGGGTCGCCATCGCCCGAGCCTTGATGCAGGAACCCGAGATCATTCTTGCCGACGAGCCGATCGCCTCCCTCGATCCAAGAAACGCCACGGTCGTGATGGAAGCACTCCGGCGGATCAACCAGGAAGATGGCATCACTGTTCTCTGCAATCTGCACACACTCGATACGGCAAGGCGCTATTGCGACCGAATTGTCGGAATGGCTGCAGGAACCATCGTGTTCGACGAACTACCCGATGAGCTGACGACTGCGATGGCCGAGAGAATCTACGGCGTCGACGGATTGAAAGAGCAATTGTCGGAAGCGGTCACCTCGACGGCGATTGCGCCGCCGGCGCCTATCCGGGACGAGCCGAAATCAAAAGAGCAGCAAACCGACACCGTCGAAACGTTCACCTGAGGTTTGATCGCCTCCGGAAACCATCTCTTGCCCTAGAACAAGGCCCCGTCGCTTTGTTCGAGCGGCATCGTGCCGAGTTGCACCGCAGCCGACGCGGACAGACGTTTCTTCCAGCGTTTTTGTTCCTCGCCTTTCTCGCCTTTTCTATCAATATTTCGCTGTTCTTCCCGGACAAGCTCGCGGCTGGCCTGCCCAAGATCGGCGATTATTTTTATGATATTCTGCCGGACCTCAACGTCTTCAAGTTGTTGCTCGACACCGAGACCAAAGGTTCGCTCGCCTACTGGTATTTCAACCTGCCAAAATATCTGACGCTGCTGTTCCAGACGATCAACATGGCGATCTTCGCCACCATGATCGGCACCGTCGTCGGTTTCTGTCTCTCATTTCCGGCCAGCCGCAACCTGGTCCGCAGCTATTGGGTTTATTTCATAGCTCGAAGGATCATGGAGATCGCGCGCGGCGTGCCGGACGTGATCGACGCGATCCTATTCGTCTGGGCCTTCGGCATCGGGCCCATGGCCGGCATCTTCGCGATCGCCATCCATAGCGCAGGCGCCCTTGGCAAGATGTTTGCCGAGGTCAATGAGAATGTCTCAAGCGGTCCGATAGAAGGTGTGACAGCTGCAGGCGGCGGTTGGTTCGAGGAAATGCGTTTTGGGGTCCTGCCTCTAGCCGAACTTTCTCTCCTATATCTGGCTTCGCCTCGAGATCAACATTCGTGCCTCATCGATCATCGGTTTCGTCGGCGCCGGCGGCATCGGCCAGGAGCTCCATTACGTCATCAACTTCAATTTCTATGAAGAGGTCAGCGCTATCGTGCTTCTGGTGATCCTGACCGTGACCACGGTCGATCTGATCTCGGAGCGCCTGCGCCACCGCGCCATCGGCAGGGAGCAGATGCTGTGAGATCGAGGCCGGTCGACGACGATAAATTCGACGAGGTTCGCGCGCACTTCCCCGACCTGTTCACGAGTTCTTCGCAGGATCGGCTGAAGCGCAGGCTCCTCTGGCTCGGCCTGATCGTATATTTCAGCTTTTGCATCTGGTATTTCGAGATCACCTGGACAAGGCTCTTTGGCGGGCTCGACAAGATATGGATCATCATCCGCGCCATGGCTGTCTGGAACGATTTTTGGACCTGGGATTTTTCCGGCATCGCGCTTGGTCTCGCCCAGACACTCGGCATGGCGTTTCTCGGTACGCTGGTCGCGTCGCTGATCGCGCTGCCACTCGGCTTCATCGGAGCAAGGAACGTTGTCGGCTTTGCCCTGATTCGTCATCTGATCCGACCATTTCTTGACGTGTTCCGCGGCGTCGACACGCTGATCTGGGCGCTGGTGTATGTACGCGCCGTCGGCCTCGGCCCCCTCGCCGGCGTGCTCGCGATCATGACCAGTGATACCGGCGTGCTCGGGAAACTCTACGCCGAGGGGGTTGAGAACATCGAAAAAAAGCAGCTCGAGGGTGTGAAGGCCACCGGTGCCCACCCGCTCGCCCTCTATCGATTCGGCGCCCTCCCCCAAGTAATCCCGGTGTTCCTCGCTCAATCGCTCTATTTCTTCGAGAGCAACACGCGCTCCGCCACCATCCTCGGCATTGTCGGCGCCGGCGGCATCGGTATGCAGCTCTCCGAACGCATGAAGGTGCAATATTGGGACCAGGCATGCTTCATTATCGTCCTGATCCTGATCATGGTCGGTGTGATCGATT
Organism: uncultured Alphaproteobacteria bacterium; assembly: GCA_963787265.1. Taxonomy (GTDB): domain Bacteria; phylum Pseudomonadota; class Alphaproteobacteria; order Geminicoccales; family Geminicoccaceae; genus JANQPX01. The sequence goes on from CAWBCX010000050.1 coordinate 19,888, forward strand.
GGCTCTCCGGCAAGATCCGAACATGCTTCATCGGCAGGCGTGCGCTTTAGTGGTATGACCACGACATTTGAGCGGCCAGTGAAAGTGAAATAGCCATTGAAATTCAAATGGTAACATACTTATCGACGTACTCTCCCCTTATGGCCGCACCACCAGCCGGAGATGAGCGTGATGAACGATCTGCATGTCATCGAGAGACAGGAGCCGGAAAATCTCCCGCGGCCGCCGCCGCTCGGCGAACGGCCTTCTCCCCATCCGCTGGCCTCGATAAGAGCGAGCCAGTTTGGCCCCTGAACGATGGTCGGACCGCGCATGGGCGCCTATAGCTACGTCGTCAATGACAGTAACATCATCTACAGCGAAATCGGCAAATTCTGTTCGATCGCTTCTCATGTCCGGATCAATCCCGGCAATCATCCGAACTCGGCGCGCAAGCCAGTATCACTTTCAATACCGCGCCGCCTCCTATGATCTAGGTGATGATGAAGTCGACTTTTTCGATTGGTGCCGCCGGCATAAAATTGCCCTCGGCCATGATGTCTGGATCGGTCACGGCGTAATCTTGCTGCCCGGCGTCGAGATCGCCACAGGCAGTGTGGTCGGCGCAGGTGCGGTCGTGACCAAGGATGTCGCGCCCTACACGATCGTTGCCGGCATACCGGCGAAGCCCATCCGTCCGCGCACGGATAAGACAACGGCTGAGGCGCTCATGAAAATGGCTTGGTGGGACTGGCCGCATGATCGATTGCGACATGCACTTCACGACTTTCGTAACCTTGCGATTGTAGATTTTGTCAAAAAATACGGCTGAAGCAGAATAGCGCCAGGCCATCGCGCCGCGATCCGACCTCGCGCTTATCGTTGGTAAATCCGCCATCGCTTCACAACCTCGGCAACAAAAGCTTTATCAACAGGATTGTCGCGCCAAGTTTCCGAGAAGCGAGCGGTCATGCTGCGTGGGCGCCGCTCTTCCGGCAACCGGTCAAATCGGACCCGAAGCGGCATCGAAACCGCATCACCAATCACAACGGCTTCGCCATTACCGAGGAGCGGCAAAAAATCCAGCAACCCGTAGGCGTTATCAGCAACAATCCCTCTGATGATCTCCTGATCGCGCAGGCTCGCTATGCGAAAGACGAAGGAGGTATTGCACTGCGACAGGACGGAGGTCGCAAGTTCTGAAGGGCGTTGGCTCACTAAGCATAAAGATAAGCCGTACTTTCGACCCTCCTTGGCGATACGCGCAAGTGCGTTCTTCGTCGGTTCGAAGCCTAAATTGGAATCCTGCGGTGCATATCGGTGCGCTTCCTCGCAAACCAGAAGGACCGGTTGCGCGCCACGGCTCCAAAGGGAAAAATCAAAGGTTAGCCGCAAGATGACCGAAACCACCGCATTGATAACCTCCGACGGCACTGCGGAGAGATCGATAATGCTGATTGGCCGGCCGTTCCCCGGTATTCGAAGGATTTGCGACAGGATATCGGCGAAGGTATCGTGGACCGTGATGCCACCGAACATGAACTGGAATCTCGGGTCGGCGCTTAATGATTCAAAGCGAGCTTTGAGCCACCGATATGGCGCCAGGCTGGCTGGCTTGTCGAGCTTTCCCATCGCCTCATCGATCAATCGATTGATATCGCTCAACCGGTAGGGGATTGGGGTGTTCACCGTGACGGGCTGTCCTTCCGAACGCTCACCTTGGTAAATGTGTTTGGCTTCGGCGATAAGCTCATGCAGGAGACCCGATACGGTCGACCGATCGGGCACGGTGCAGTTGGCGCCGAACATGACGACGTCGACCTCTTCGGAATTCAAGATCCAATAGGGCAGGCGAAGTTTATCCGGTCCTAGATGTTCAGCGCGTTCGCCGAAGGCCGTTTGATATTCGTTATGGGGATCGAGCAGGACAATGTGTGCATCTTCATGCCGCTCCAGCAGCGCCAGCAAGATGAGGGTCAACGCACAGGATTTGCCGCACCCCGTGGTTCCAAGGATGGAAAAATGTCTGCCAAGCAGCAGATCGGGCTCAACGCACATGAACCCCGCCCGGTCGTTGTGCAGTGTACCAAGCGTGATGGTCTTATCGCTGGGAGGAGCGTAGATCGTGCTGAGATCGCTCTGGTTGGCAGACCAGACAGCATCGCCGAGTGTCGGAAATGAGGTAACGCCATGTCGAAAGACGATGTCATTTGTGTCATGTTCACCGATCAGTTCCAGTTCCGCCAACCACGCCTCATCAGGATCCAGCGACTTGGTCGGATTCGGTATGGTGAGACTGGTCACAAGGCCAAATACCAGCGTGCTCGGCGTCTTCAGTTTGACCAGTGTTCCCTTTTGCAGTCGCGTTGGGTTGACCGCCGTCTCGCAGACGCCAGGTTTTTCCCAGACCATCACGACATGCGATCCGGACACACAGACGACGCGACCGAGCTGGAAGTCGTTCTCGTCCAACACACTAGCTCCTTGGCGGCTTTGACAGCGACGTTCCAACCTCTAACGTTCTTCGGTTAAGGTTGCGTTAATGGGCGGCGCATGGAGGGAATGATCCGGGCGATGATCGATGCGCCAGCCCGAAGCCGACGATGAACGGACATGATCACCTACGCGGCATCGCTGAGTTTTCTCAACCGCCATGGCGCCGTCTTGGTCCAGGCGGCAAGCTTGTCGCCGGCAATGGGTTCGGCGATCAGAAAGCCCTGGACCATGTCGCAGCCGAGCTCTTGCAGAGCCTTCATCTGCGCATCGGTTTCCACGCCTTCTGCAACGACCTCCAAACTGAGGTTGTGCGCCAGGCTTATGGTCGAACCAACAATGACCTGGTCCTGAGGATTGGTTATCATGTTCTCGACGAAGGACTTGTCGATCTTGATCTCGTTCAAAGGTAGTTGGCGCAAGAGGGAGAGCGAGGAATAGCCTGTTCCGAAATCGTCAATCGACAGTCTAAGCCCAAGATCCCGCAACTTCTTCAGACTAGCCAAAGCTCCTTCCGGATCGAGCATCACGGCCGTCTCCGTCAATTCGAGCGTGATTTGCGCAGGTGATATCCGTGAGCGGACGAGCAGTTCTTCCATGAACAACAGGATTTCTTTGGAATGCAGGCTTCTAGGTGAGAGATTTAACGCCAGGCTGAGGTCGAAATCCTCCTCTTGCCACGTGGTCAAGCAACCGAGTGTTCGCTCAAGCGTCCAACGGGTGAACGGAATGATGTTGCCGCTCTGCTCGGCTTGGGGAACGAATTCGTCGGGTGGTATCAAGCCGTGATCTGGATGATGCCAACGGGTCAGCACCTCGAAAGACTTGATCTCGCCGGATCGCAGATCAAGCTTCGGCTGAAAGACCAGAAACAGCTGCTCGCACTCCATCGCCTGCCGCAGGCCTCCCGACAAGACGAGCGTTCTGATGGAATTGATGTCCTTGGCGGGGTCATATCGCTCGATGGTGGTTGCGTTGCGCTTGGCGTCATACATGGCGACATCCGCGCATTGCATCAATTTGCTTTCGCTATCGGCGTCATCGGGAAACAGAGCGAGCCCCAAACTGACGCCGACTTCGAGCGCAATGCAGCCCGCAATAGAAAATGGCTGATGGATAGCGGTAACGATTCTCCTGGCAACATCAAGTGCCGAACAGGCATTATCCTGTTGCGGCAACAAGATCGCGAATTCGTCGCCACCCAGCCGTGCTACGGTATCGCCATCACGGATACAGTCGACCAAGCGCCTTGCAACGTCGACCAGAAGAGCGTCGCCGACCTGATGCCCAAGGGTGTCATTGACTTCCTTAAAGCGGTCGAGGTCGAGAATAGCAAGGGTGACAGGTTCGTCGGAGCGACGCGCTGCCCGCAGCGTCTGATCCAGCCGATCCTTAAGGAGAAGACGATTAGGCAGCCCGGTGAGCGTATCGTGCAAGGCCAGATGCCTGAGTTTACCTTCATGGGCCTTAGCGACGGTGATATCGCGCAGGATCGCCATCAGCCAATTCTCACGACCGATCGAAATCTTGCGCAGGGCCAACTCGACAGGGCATGTGGTCTTATCCAGGCGACAAGCCAAGCCTTCAAGACGGCTGTCATGATCTTCCGGACGCGCCGGATCGGTGTACATAGATCGCCGAAAGGCGCTGAAATCAGGTAGGAGAGCCTTCAGATGCCGACCGAGAATTTCTTCTTCGGAGCCGCGAAAGAGACGGCAAGCAGCCTCATTCGCTATCCTGACAAATCCTTGCTCATCAAAAGCCATAATCCCGTCAAAGCTCTGCTCAACGATATTTCGCATCAATAGGTCGAGTTGCTGCAGCTTTGCCCGCTGATCGAGGGCGATATGGACACAGTCATCGGCCCGACGGCTGGCCAGCATCAAAGCATAGCGTTGCAGCAGCGTTTGGCTGCCTGGGCCATTCGTCGAAGAAAGCATCATCCCGATTTCGCCATCACGCCAAGCTGAAGGTTCTCCAGCCAATCTAGATGATGATGCTGACGAAAATGTTAACGAACGCATCCAATGGGAGATTGGCAGCCCATCAGACCAAACCCAGGAGAAGCGACAGGCTCTCAACAATAAGATTTTCGGTATCTTCACTAAAGATGGTTTTGGCGCCTGTTTGCCTGAAGGCGAGTTAGCTTCAGTTGAGATTGCCAAGATGGCAAGGGGGCATGCCGAGGCGGTGTGCGCATGGTGGTGATGATGACGTTGAGCCAGATAATGTGTTTTGGCCGACTGGATAATTCGAGAAGATCTTTATCAGCAGGAATCCAGGCATTTATGGCTTGCCAAGCTGTTGAGCGACCGGTTCATTTCGTTCCGAGCGGATAAGGGCTTTTCAGAGGGATATGAACGTTGGTGCATCGTTATGTACATTGGCCCAAAGAAGATCCCTCTACATCAGGCGCGTCTCGCCGATCTTCATGATCCAGACGTCGTCATCGGCATAGCCAGCCCTGCGGGCTGCCGTCCGAAACCGCCCCGGGGGCTCGAACAGTGGCTCGTCGGTCAACTGAATGGTGCCCCAGTGCATGGCAATCAGGCGCTTGACCGATAAATCCCGGCCGATCGCCACAGCCTCTTCCGGCGTGGTATGAACCTGGCGCATCAGCGGTCGGGGCTGATAGGCGCCAATGGGCACAAGGCCGAAATCGAACGGCGCCAGTTGTGGGGCGATATTCTGGAAGACCGAGCCGTAGGCCGTATCACCGGCAACGTAAAGTCGGCGTTGTTCGGTTTGAAGGCTATAGCCGGTCCAAAGTGTGCGATTTCGGTCGAACAGACCGCGCTTGGACATGTGGATTGCCGGTAGCGAGGTAATCTCTAAGCCATCGAGGACCAGCCGATCAAGCCAGTCAAGCTCGGTGACCAGATCGAAACCGCGGCTCGCGGCATAGTGGCCAAGCCCAAGCGGGACGACCGCGCGGGCGCCGGGCGCCCTTGGCAAAGCATCGAGGCTGGGCAGGTCGAGATGATCATAATGATTATGAGTGAGCAGCAAAATATCGATGGGCGGCAGCTCGCCTGCCCGAAGAGCCGGAGGCACGACACGCTTGGGGCCAAGAGGTGGGAAAGGCGAGGCATGGTCGCTTAAAAACGGATCGGTGACGATGATCCGTCCGCCAAGCTGCAGCAGGAAGCTTGCATGGCCGAGCCAAGTGATCCGGTCCGCACCACCACCGTCCCGAAGCCCCGCCATGATGGCCTCCTGCGGCAACAAATGATCCGACGGCAAAGCGATACCGTTCTCTCTCGTCATCCCTCGCCAGAAGAAACCGGCCCAATCGCCAAATCCACCTCCCGGTGCCGGGCTTCCTGGCGGGTTGCGAAAGCCATCGGTCGTATGGTGATAGGGTCCATCGATCCCAAGTTTTTCACTCGCTCCAGCACAGGCCCCCATCGCCAGCGGCAACGCGGCTAAAAGTCGGTTGACCGCGCGGCGGGTCAGCATGGATTTCGGACGAGCATGACGTTTCACCAGCATTGCCTCTATCCGTGCCAGACTGGAGAAGCCAGCATCGATAGGCTAGTCCAGAAACGTTTCATATGCACGATTATCGGACTCTCGCACGCCACTCAGCCTCAAAGAAAAAGATGAGTGTTCCGCCGGCGATCCGATCCGCCGTCCGGAACGTCACGGAATTGCTGCCTGCTTGAGCGTCTCCGACAGCCATTGATAAGACCAAGCGTCGGTCAGCGGGACCTCGGTCTAATGCCTGTTCATGGATTCAAGGATCGATCGGAAACCTTAACTCGTTATTAACCCGGAAGCCTTAAGTTTCCACCTGCGACTTCTTCAGACCGAATGCAAATCGTCGGAGGCATCCCTTGTGAAGCACTTAGCTATCCTCATCCTAGGCGGCTTAATGATGATTGCCGGAACAAGCTTACCTTCGGAAGCGTCAGATCCGCTGCCCAAACCAAATGGTCGTGTGGTGCTGAGTGTTACCGGCACCATCGAACGCACTAACGGCGAAGGTCAGGCGGACTTCGATCGGGAAATGCTCGAGGAAATTGGCATGACCGAAGTCAAGACCACGACCCCTTTCACGAGCGGGGCGACGGTCTTTCGTGGCATTCTGGCCCGAGATTTGCTTCGACATGTCGGTGCAAGTGGCCAACGAATCGAGGCGGCGGCGATTGATCTCTACAAGGTGCAAATTCCGGTCGATGATTTCGAGCGTTTCGACGTCTTGATCGCGCTGGAGGCGGACGGCAAGAAGCTTCGCGTTCGTGATCATGGTCCGACATGGATCGTCTATCCCTGGTCTCATCATGCCGAGCTCGCTAATGAAATTTACAGCCGTCGCAGTATTTGGCAGATGAATACGATCGAGGTGCAATGAACTGGATCGTTAAGCAGCGTGGCCTCATCTATGTCATGCTGTTGATGGTTCTCATCATCGCCAGCATCAAAGCAATCATCGGGCTAGCAGATCTCCGCCAAACAATCGATCTTTCGCCCGACCCCATTACTGGCTATGATGGACATCGGGCCGAGGTCGAGTTCGCCCGATTACAGCATGGCCTCAGTCTCTATGTCACCGGGTTCGAAGGTATCGATCACGAAGAGGTGACGACGCGCTTCGATATACTCTGGGCACGAGCCAATCTCTTCATCAGGGGTCAGGCCTTCGAGGCCATGCGCCAACAAGCCGGCATCGGAACGGCGAGCGCGGCGCTTCTCGACGTCCTGCGAGAACTTGAGGACGATGTGTTCACGCTTGAGCGTGGCGACTTGACAAAACTCATCCGGATCGAGGAGCGCTTGACGCCGTTCGGGTCGATCCTGGCTGGTATGACAACGCGTATTGCGGATCTTGAAGTCGAGCAGCGTAACGTTGTCGGCGGCGCTTTGCGCCTTGGCGTGGCGGAGCTGGATACGCTAGGATCGATGGTGGGGCTCATCGTCATCGTGGTTCTCACCTTGTTTGCCGTCGAAGCAATCCAGGCCCGTCGGGCTGAAAAGGAGCTTGCTGACTATCAAGGGCATCTGGAGGATCTGGTTGCTAAGCGAACCGGCGAGCTCGAACAGCAGACGAGCCGCCTGGAGCTAGCCCTCGACAAGGAACGTGAGCTGACGTCGTTACAGCGCCAATTCGTCTCGATGGTATCGCACGAGTTTCGCACGCCGCTCGCTGTTATTGACGGATCTGCGCAGCGCTTGTTGCGGCGGTTCGATCAGCTACCGCCAGACAAGCTTCGCGCGACCATCGACCAGATCAAGAGATCAGTGAAGCGTCTGCTCCATCTGATGGAAAGCACGTTGAGTGCCTCACAGCTCGAGGCCGGATCAATCGCCATCGATCCTCAGGCTTGCGCTCTTGGCAACCTGATCTTGGACGTGTGCAAGGAGCAGGAAGAGATCAGTAAAAAACATCGCATCATCGTGGAAACGGACCGGCTCCCAGCGAGCATTTGCGCCGACGATAAATTGCTTCGCCAAGTCTTTGCAAATCTGCTTTCGAATGCGGTCAAATATTCCCCCGACGGCCGATCTGTGTGGGTCAATGGCTGGGAAGAGGATGGCGATGCTGTCATCATGGTTCGTGATGAAGGTGTCGGAATTCCCAAGAAGGAGCTTCCGCGGCTGTTTGAGCGGTTCTTCCGTGCGAGCACGTCAACCGGGATCCCCGGCACAGGGATAGGTTTGAATTTTGTAAAATACCTTATCGAGATGCATAACGGAAAAATAACCGTTTCGACTGAAGAAGGAATAGGATCCTCCTTTACCGTGCGCCTGCCGATCGATGGTCCCTCGGTCATCCCAAAAAGGACGGCATTATCATCACTTGGAGATCAAGAGCGATCGCCCGAAGCCGCGTAAGCGATAAAATGCCGGTCATCGATTTCCGCCCGCGGTCATAGGAGTATGCACCGTTCAAAGGGAGCTAGGCATGCCGCAAGCTTCCAGGCTCGATCATCTCGTGATCTTCGGGCGCGAGAGGATCACGGCGGTCGATCGGAATTTGGCTTTCGTTGGCCAGGTTATCGTGATCCGGCTTGGCTTGAAGGGTAGAGAGGAACCACGCCATGCGGCCGGTTGCTGGGCAGACCGACGGGCCACATTGCAGTGCCGAGACAAAGCCAATCAGCCAGTTTTTCCGGCGGGTTGGCGCGGCCGATCAGAAAACCCTGGATTTCGTCGCAGCCCAGTTTCGCCAGCATATTGCACTGGGCCTCGGTCTCAACACCCTCGGCGACCACCGTGATGTCCAGACTATGGGCCATGGCGATGATGGCTCGAATAATCGCAAGATCATCCTGCGCTCTGACGATTGGCTGCACGAAACTCTTGTCGATTTTGATTTTGTTGATCGGGAAGCGCTGCAAGTAGTTGAGGGATGAGTAGCCGGTGCCGAAGTCGTCAAGCGTGATCCCGATAGCCATGGAGCGGAGCGTTCGAAGTGTCTCAAGAACGCTTTCGGAATTGTCCATGAGAATACTTTCCGTGACCTCCACTTCAAGCGAGTGCGGCGAGATACCGGTCTCGTCCAGCGCCTGCCTCATTAGCGCGACAACGTCCTCCCGCATGAATTGAGCCGCTGACATGTTGATGGCGATAGGAGGCGGATGAAAGCCTTCATTCTGCCATGCAACGATCTGAGCACAGACCTCGCGCAGCACCAATCGACCTATCGCCATGATCAAATCACAATTCTCTGCGGCTGGAATAAAGACTGATGGGGCAATCGCTCCATGCTGCGGGTGGTTCCAACGAAGCAGCGCTTCACAACCACTGAGCTTGTGATCGCTTAATCGGACTTTGGGCTGATAATGCAGCGTCAGTTGACGCTGTGCGATTGCACTTCGCAAATCTTGCTGAATGCCATGATGATAGAGCTGACGATCGATCATCTCCGGCGCGAAAAAACAATGCGTATTACCGCCCAGCGCCTTGGCATCGTAGAGCGCAAGGTCGGCATGGCGAAGAAGGCGCTCCGGATCCGTTCCGGCACCGGTCGACAGGCTGATGCCCAAGCTGATCGTCGAGAACCAGTGCTGGCCGCCGAGATCGATCGGCTTTTTGAAAGCAGTCGTCAGCCGCGTCGCCAATCGACGCGCGTCGGTAGCATCGGCGATACCTTCCTGGATGACGGCGAACTCATCACCACCTAGCCGGGCGATTGTTGCCGTGGTCGGCAGGCATCGCGCCAGGCGCCTGCTTGCTTCAACCAGAAAACGGTCTCCGGCTTCATGACCCAGGCGATCATTGACGTCCTTAAACCGGTCGAAATCGATGCAAAAGAGGGCAAGGCGCGCGCCAACGCACCCGCACGCATCTAGCGCCAAAGTCAATCGGTCGTGAAAGTAGGCCCGGTTCGGCAGGCCAGTCAGGACGTCATGGTGCGCCATGTATTGGATCCGAGCTTCCGCCTGCTTACGATCCGTGATGTCGACACCGACCGTGATCACCTTCCGCACAACGCCGCCTTGTTCTTTCACCGGCACTTTCGATACCAGCCAGGTCCTGGACGTATCGCCCTTGAGGTCGATGCTGATCTCGGTGGCCGGGATCGGTCGACCGGTTACCAGCACCTGTTGATCGAGATCGGCCATCACCTGGGCCAGACCGATCTCGCTTTTCGGTCGACCTAACCCTTGTTCCGCGTCACCACCAAGCGCCTTCCTGGCATAGTCATTGAGCAGCGTGAGACGACCTTCCCGGTCGACCGCGTCGATCGACAACGGCAAAGCGTTGATCATTGTCTCGAGTTCCGCCCGAGCGTCGTGAACCGAGCGATGGGCAAGCTGTGCCTTTCTGATTGATCGCAACAAGAAGAGGATCAAGACGGCGCCGCTCATCAACGCACCAATCATCGACGTCGCATGCTTTGTGTAGAGGTATTCCAGTTGTTCGTGCAGGCTGGAATTACCGGTGTCGTGAGCATGGTGGACTTGCAGCAGGAGATCCTGCAATGGCCGCTCGAATGACAGAAAGGTGCTGCGCAGCTTGGCGTAAGTCCGTTGATCATCCGGTTCGAGGGTGAGAATGTCCGCCTCCATCTCCTCAAGCCTGCTTATGATCTGAGATGCCGTGGCCTTCACATTCGTTAGTTCGACAAGGCCGCTGCTCTGATCGCCTTCGAACAGAATCGGCAACCGGCTCCAGAAGATATCGATCCGGGCTAACAGATCTTCTTTAGTCAGATCTCGCAGTCCGCTCATATAAGCGTCGAGTGCGGCAATCGTCCGATCGAGTTCGAATCGTGCTTGTGAGACATTCCAATAATTCAGCGCGGTGACCTCGATGGCCGTTGACTGACCGGATTGAATGTCACGCATACTCTGGAACATCGAGACGGAAAAGATGCAAACGACGATGGCCAGAAGGCCATAGCTTTTCATCGTCACATGCCGCATCCTGCTCATCGGATATGTAGCGATAGCAATTGCCAGACTGCGTAATTATGCCATTCAGTCCGATCCAGCTCCGGTCGTTGCGACCACGGATAGATGATCCAGAGCGGACCTTTGTCGCGTAATGTCAGGGGGTTGCCATCCATATGCATCGCCAGAAAAGCACCGGTATCCCGGAGTGCGGAAATCGGTATGTCCGCAGCATAGTCATTGGCAGCTATGGCATGCACGATCGAGCCCTTCGCCGCCACGACGTCGAGAAGACGGGCGAGGGGAACGCCCAGGAACAGTTGCTCTCCTTTGGTCCAGGGCGTTCTGGTTCTAAGCTCGATCATGCCAAGGCGCTCCAGCATGCCCCTGTCGAACTCGGCGCGATCACCAGCATTGGTTTCTTCGATCTGACCACTGATAGTGAGCAGAACCCGGCCGTCCGGCTCGGGTAGATCGGCGCGCGCCTGAGATGAATGCACGACAATAGCAAGCATGAATACTGCAGGAAGATAGCTCATGGCCAAGTCCTTTTTTTTCTAGCATTTTAGCCATAATGATCGACTTGGCGATGCCAATCGGTGATCACCACGCCAGCCTCCCACATCAATGGTGAGATCGAGACATAACATCTTGAGATCATGAGTTTGTCTAAACCAATTCGCCCTATTTGCCGACAAACAACCTTAGAATCAAGTAAAAATGTATATCAAATATTAATATAATAAGCTTAAAATTGTATTTACATGAGAAAATTTCGAGGAAATTGCAACTTATGCGCCTAAGGAGATGAGGCGTGCCGCCGGCAAATCGGCTCGGGGCGTTGTCCCGTTTGCCTTGTACCGCCCCGCCTGGGCGTTGATTGTTTTTTGCCCAGGTCCTTGTGGCGATGCTTTTGAGGTGTCTTCGATGTTGAGGAGGCTGTTCCAGACCCAGCAGCAGGCGTCCATAACCTCCTCATAGGCGTCATCGACTTTGGCACTGAGAAAATCGTGTCCGGGAAACTGAAAGAGATGTTCGATCGGATTACGTTCTGGTGGGCAGGGCGGCAGGAAGAGCAGCGAGATGGTGTCGGGCAGATTGGCGATCCGATCGCAGCATGCTTAAAGCGATGGCGGCTTCAGCCCAATTGGGGATATGATCGGTCTCCACAGCTCGAATTTGTATTTTTTCTTGTTGGCCGGATTGGGCTGGCGCTTTATCCCAAGGTGGAGAGCCATTTTGGCAACGAAAATTGTCTGGCTGTTCGTTTTCGTCGCCCTTTACTGGGCCTATTGCCTGTTTTGGGGCATCAAGGGAGCTATCTCGTCCAGGACGGCGAGCAACTATTTTCTGGCGGGTCGGAAGATCTCCCCTTGGGTGTTCGTGCTGGCAGCCACCGCTACCTCCTTTTCCGGCTGGACCTTCATCGGTCACCCGGGCCTGATCTATCAAGACGGCTTGCAATACGCTTTCGCCTCCTTCCTTGCGATCACCATCCCGTTTACCGGGCTGCTCTTCCTGAAGCGCCAGTGGATCCTCGGCAAGCGCTACGGCTTCGTTACGCCGGGCGAAATGTTTGCTTTTTACTTCCGATCCGACAGCATCCGCCTTCTGGTGGTGTTGGTCGCCCTGGTCATATCGGTTCCCTATCTCGGGCTGCAGCTGCGCGCCTCAGGATTCCTGTTCAACATCGTCACCGACGGCCTCGTTCCTCTGGAATGGGGCATGTGGATCCTCGCGGCCGTGATGTTCATCTACGTCGCCGCGGGCGGCCTTCGTGCGGTCGCTTATGCCGCCACGCTGCAGTGCCTTTTGCTTGTCATCGGCATCGTGGCGATCGGCCTGATCGCCCTGCATGCGATTGGCGGCTTCGAGACGTTCAGCGACAATATCGCCGTCCTCGCCGAGACCGATACCAAGCTTACGCCCGACGGCTACAGCCATTATGTCGCCATTCCCGGCGTCATCCAGTTCGTCGCCGACGGGCCGTCGGCCGAAGGCGGTGCGTGGACCGGGGTAATGATCCTCACCTACATGCTCGCGCTGATGGGCATACAATCAGCGCCGGCCTTTTCCATGTGGGCGTTTTCCAGCAAAAGCCCTGTCCCCTTCGCCCCCCAGCAGGTTTGGGCCTCGGCCTTCGGGATCGGTCTTATCCTGTTTGTCTTTACCGCCATACAGGGGCTCGCAGGCAATTTCCTCGGCGCCAATCTGGATTTCGCCAAAGCCTATCCCGATCGGGTGGCGACCGAAGCCGCGGTCAAGATCCAGGCCAATTTCTTCCAGGCCAGCCATCGAGAGGCGATGGCGCTCCTTGAAATCGGCGAGGATCGTTTTCGGGCGATGGCCAAAGAGGGCCTTGCCTATCTTGGCGAGAAGGGCGAGGTCCCGACGGTTGCGCAACTCGCCGAAGCCGGCAATGACACCGCGCAGAGACTGATGAGCCACCGGGCCGATCTTGGCGATGCCGCCGTTCTGAACGATATGCTGGCCCAGAAAGGGGCGGATGGCATGGTCGTGCCGCAATTGATCAGTTTGGTGGCCGACGCCGCCCCCTGGCTGGTCGGCCTGCTCTCGATTTGCGCGCTGGCGGCGATGCAATCCGCCGGCGCCGCATACATGTCGACCGCGGGTGCCATGCTGTCCAGGGATCTGGTCAAGCATTTCTTCCTGCCCCATGCCGGTGATGAGACGCAAAAACTGATCGGGCGGATCGGCGTTGCCGCGATCATGCTTTCGGCCCTCCTGGTCGCGACCATGCAAAATGATGCTCTGGTACTGCTGGGCAGCCTTGCCGTTGCCTGCGGTTTTCAGTTGTGGCCGGCCTTGATCGCCATCTGCTTTTGGCCGTTTCTGACCCGCCGGGGTGTCGTGCTCGGCCTGATCGCCGGCTTGATCACGGTGACGCTGACCGAGAAGATCGGGGTGGACTGGTTCGGCGTCACGGCGTGGGGGCGCTGGCCGCTGACCATCCATGCCGCGGGCTGGGGCATTCTCGTCAATTTCAGCATCGCGATCACCGTCTCGGCGCTGGTGCGCGACCGTCGGCTGGATATCGAACGCAAGATCGAACTCCATCGTTATCTCCGCGAACACGCCGTCCTGCCAACAGCGCGCCGGCCTTTGCTGCCGCTGGCCTGGGTGATCACCCTTAGCTGGTTCTTTTTCGGGGTTGGCCCGGGGGCGGTGATCGGCAACTGGATCTTCGGCGACCCGAGCCATGCGGCGAGCTGGTTCTTCGGCATCCCTTCGATCTGGGCGTGGCAGCTCCTGTTCTGGGCGCTCGGCGTCTTCATGATGTGGTTTCTTGCCTATGTGATGCAGCTCTCGACAGGCCCCGAAACCGAGATCGAAGCGCTGACCGACGATATCGCCGACCTCGAGCCCCCCACTCAGAGGTTGAATTCTTCTGGCAAATTGGCAGGCGGTCAAAAAATAGTGACACTCCGCTTATCGCAGCGGCCGTTGTTTTTTTGACCGATAGCCCCTATTGCTAATGCTAGTTAAAGTTGATCTATCAGGCGAATAAATGTCACCCTGGGTATGTTATTGGGGTGGGGTGGTCATCCTCGCCGCCTTGCTTTTCCTGCCGGCAACGAAGCTGATCTGGGTGTTGGGCATGGTCGGCTGGAACGAAAACTGGGGCTTGACATGAACCACCGGGAGCGGCTCGATCAACAAGATCGGGCAAGGTTCATCGCATTGCTGCCTTGCTCGGTTTTTGCAGCCCCCTTTACCTATCAGAGCTTGAAGTTGGGCGCCCATGGCTGAACCGCTCGCGCGTCTTCTGAAGATGATGGCTTTTGCGCTTGCGGCACTGCTGATCGGTTTTGCCGTCCATGAGAAGATGGCCGCCAATCAAAAGCAGGATAATCGTCATTATCATGCCGCCGACCTCCTGTTTGAAGATGGGCATTATGATCGGGCGGCTGCCACCTATCGCCTCGCCCTCAACGCTGCGCCCGGCCATCTGCACGCACGACGCGGCCTCGCCCGCTCGCTGCATAAGCTCGGCCGTCATGAGGAAGCCCTCCGGCTCTACGATCAGGCGATCATCGAGGCCCCGGACATGGCCGGAATTTATGCCAATCGCGGCATCTTGCTCGATACCATGGGACATCACGAGGCGGCTCTTTCGGACTATGAGACCGCCCTCGATCTTGATCCGACGCTAACCGCAGGCCCAAGCTGGATCACGCGTTTCCTGCGCAATCAAGCAGACGCCCCTTCAACGATTGCGGATCGCGCCGCTTATCTCCAAGCAGAATTCGCCAAGACCACGACCGAGCAGGTGCTGCGCCGGCAGGAGCTGGACGCCGAAGAGCGCCCTTACCGGAAGTAGCATCGTCACGAGGAGAGGAAAGAATAGCTGATGGCAGCGAAAGTCAAACGTCGTATCGATTTCGGCAAGCTGACCTGGCGGAAGAAATCGCCCGGTGCGCCGGAAAAGCGCTACACCAGGAACGGCCGGGCGCTGCGCCTGGTCCGCTATACAGATCAGTTCAGCGAAGTGGACTGGTGCGCCAAAGGCCATGTCGGCATGGTGCTGAGCGGGCGCATGGTGATCACCTTCGGCAATGAAAAGGTCGAATATAAAGCGGGGGATGCCCTCTTCATCAATGCCGGCGATCGCGACAAGCACAAAGCCGAGATCGCACCCGGCGAAGAAGCAACCGTGCTGCTGTTCGAAGACAGCTAGTGGCGTGGCCACGTAAGTCGTTCAGATTTTTCTCGGCGGGCGACCTTTGCTGTGATCCGGGCACGAGCATTGTCGTTAAGGGGCTGGGACGGTCTGCTTCGAAAAGATTTGCCCAGTTTATGGGGGATAGGCTACAAATCGGCGTCTTATAATCTTGAAGCTCCCTGATGAAAGCGAAACGATGAGCGACAGAGCCGTTGCCCCTTCATTGCTGGGCATCAGCCTCGGCATTCTCGCCATGGTCGCGTTGGTGACCGTCTCCAACATTGCGGTGCAATATCCGATCAATGACTGGCTGACCTGGGGTGCACTCACCTATCCCATCGCCTTTCTCGTGACCGATCTCACCAATCGCAGCCTCGGCGCCGGCGCCGCGCGAAAAGTCGTCTATGTCGGCTTCGCCTTTGCGGTCATGCTCTCGATCTGGCTGGCAACACCGAGGATCGCCCTTGCCTCCGGCACGGCGTTTCTCACAGCCCAGCTCCTGGACATCGCAATTTTCGACAGGCTCCGGCAATCCGCCTGGTGGCAGGCCCCGCTGGTCTCCTCGACCCTCGCCTCGGTGCTGGATACGGCCTTGTTCTTCAGCCTCGCCTTCGCCGCGACCGGCCTGCCCTGGATCACCTGGGCGATCGGCGACTTTGCCGTGAAGATCGCGGTGGCGCTCGTGCTCCTTATCCCGTTTCGCCTCCTGATGTCGACCCTGATGCCGGTCAAAGCCGAGGCCGCATGGCCGCGTCAAGCCTAGACCAATCCTTCCCTAGCATCGTGCCGCAAGAGATGGCATCTCTTCGGCAAGAAGATCAGGATGGGCGGAGCACTGACCAGGGGGAGGCTTGCCGATGAACCAGATGTCCGGTGCCGAAGCGTTCGTCACCATGCTGCAGCGCTACGGCGTTCGTCATGTCTTCGGGCTTTGCGGCGACACCAGCCTTCCGGTCTATGACGCGTTTTACCGTCTCGATCACGGCATCACCCATATCCTGACCAGAGACGAGCGCTCGGCCGGCTACATGGCGGATGCCTATGCGCGCGTGACCGGCAAGGTCGGGGTCTGCGAAGGACCGAGCGGCGGCGGGGCCACCTACATTCTCCCTGGCGTGGTCGAGGCGAATGAAAGCTCGATCCCGGTACTGGCGATCACCAGCGACATCGGCGTCGCCTCGCGCGGTCGCTATGTCCTGACCGAGCTGGACCAGAAAGCGCTGTTCGCACCGCTGACCAAATGGAACGACGTCATCCTCCAGGCCGAGAAAATCCCGGCGACCCTCCGCCGAGCCTTTCGCGCCATGACCACCGGACGACCCGGAGCCGCGCATATCGGCCTGCCCTTCGACGTGCAAAGACAACCGGTCGACCAAGCCCTCCTCACCGCCGATCCCCACCACCAACACTACCCCGCCGAACGCACGGGCCCCGAACCGGGGCGAGTTGAACGCTTCACGGACGTTCTCATGGCCGCTGCCAACCCGGTCATCATTGCGGGGGGCGGTCCCGTCATTGCGGGGGCTTTTGCCGAACTCCAACATCTAGCCGAGCGACTGGCCATTCCGGTTGCGACAACGATCAGCGGACAAGGCGCTATTGCCGAAACCCACCCGCTTTCAGTGGGCGTGGTCGGGAGCAATGGCGGCGTGCCGGCGACAAGAGCAGTGATCGATACAGCGGATTGCGTGATCTTCATCGGCTGCAGGGCAGGCTCGGTGACCACGGAGCGCTGGCACCATCCGGCGCCCGGCAAGCAAAAAATCCTCCATATCGACGTCGACCCGGAAGTGATCGGCGCCAACTACACGACCGAAGCGTCTCTGGTCGGCGACGCGCGACTTGCGCTTGCCGCGATCAACGCCCTCCTGGACGAGCATAACGTCACGACGCCAAAACGCGGTCTGGACCGCGCTGCTATCGCCGATGCCAAGGTGAAGAAATTCAAAATCTTCAACAAGCTGGCCCAATCCGAGGAAACCCCGATCCGGCCGGAACGCGTTATCGCCACGCTCGCAAAACATCTGCCCGACGATGCTATCGTCGTTGCCGATCCCGGCACACCGTGTCCCTACATCTCCGCCTATCTCCCGATGCAACAAGCCGGCCGCCACTTCATCAGCAACCGGGCGCACGGCGCCCTCGGATATGCCCTACCGGCGGTGGTAGGGGCGCAAATCGGGCGGCCGGAGGCTCATTGTGTGGCGGTGATGGGGGATGGGAGCTTTGGGTTTGCTTGCGGGGAGTTGGAGACGATCCAAAGGCTGGGGCTGCCGGTGACGCTGATCGTGATCAACAATGCGGCCTTCGGCTGGATCAAGGCGGGGCAGCGCGCGGGCTTCGGCGAGCGCTACTTCTCCGTCGACTTCACCCAGGGCAACCACGCCGCCATCGCTCGCGCCTTCGGCATCGAAGCCTTCGAAGTCGACGAGCCGAGATCCCTCGGCCCGGTCCTGCAAAAAGCCATCAACGCCGATCACCCGACCCTCGTTGACATCGTCTGCCAGCCGCTGCATGAAGCGAATGCGCCAGTGAGTGAGTGGATTGCCTAGGTCCGGCGCGAAAAGCGGGTCCAGCGTGGACCTCGTTCGCTTTAGCTGCTGAGTTTGGCCCGAAGCAACTCATTCACCAGTTGCGGGTTGGCCTGGCCCTTGGTCTTTTGCATGACCTGACCGACGAACCAGCCGACGAGCTTCGGATTCTCCTTGGCCTTGGCCACCTGATCGGGGTTGCCCTCGACGATTTCGGCGATGATCTGCTCGATGGCGCCGGTGTCCGAAATCTGCGTCAAACCTTTTTCTTTAACAATCGCATCCGGCGGCCCGCCGGTGGCAATCATGTCCTGGAAGACGGTTTTGGCGATCTTGCCGGAGATGGTGCCGTCGGTGATCAGGGCGGTGAGCTGGCCAAGATGGTCGGCGGAGATCGGGGATTGCTCGATCGAAAGGCCTTCGCGATTGAGATGGCCGAAGAGATCGCCGGTAATCCAGTTCGCCACCATCTTGGCATCTCGGCCGCTGGCAGCGGTTTCGAAGAAATCGGCGGTGGCGCGCTCGGTCACCAGGACCGAGGCGATCTCTTTGGTGAGGCCGAAGCTTTCGATGAACCGGTCTTTCTTCACGTCCGGCAACTCGGGGAGCTGACCCTTGATTCTCTCGATCAGCGCATCCTCAAGCACGACCGGCAGCAAATCCGGATCGGGAAAGTAGCGATAATCGTGGGCTTCTTCCTTGGAGCGCATGGAGCGGGTTTCGCCGCGCTCGGGATCAAAGAGGCGAGTTTCCTGGACAATCTGTTCGCCAGCCTCGATCAACTCGATCTGACGGCGGGCCTCGTAATCGATCGCGCGTCCAACGAAGCGCATGGAATTCAGGTTCTTGATTTCGGTCCGGGTGCCCAACCCGTCGCCGGGGCGGCGGACGGAAACATTGGCATCGCAGCGCAGCGAGCCTTCCTCCATATTGCCATCGCAGGTGCCGAGATAGCGGACGATCGAGTGGATTTTCCGCATGTAGAGGACGGCTTCCTCCGAGGAACGCATGTCGGGTTCGGAGACGATTTCCATCAAGGCCACGCCGGAGCGGTTGAGGTCGACGAGCGTGGCGTCGGCGCGCTGGTCGTGAATGCTCTTGCCGGCATCCATCTCCAGATGCAGCCGCGTGATGCCGATCTCCTTCGAGCTGCCGTCGTCGAAGTCGATGGTGAGCGCACCGCTCCCGACGATGGGCTGGGCGAATTGGGAGATCTGGTACCCGCAGGGGAGGTCGGGATAAAAGTAGTTTTTTCGCTCGAACACCGAGATCTTGTTGATTTGGGCGTTGAGGCCGAGGCCTGTCTTGACCGCTTGCTCCAGGCAGAAACCGTTGACGCTCGGCAGCATGCCGGGCATGCCGGCATCGATCAGCGAAACATGGGTGTTGGGGGCGCCGCCATAGGCGGCCGAGGCACCGGAGAACAGCTTGGCCTTGGAGCTGACCTGGGCGTGCACCTCGCAGCCGACCACGACTTCCCAAGGGCCGCTGGCCCCCCGGATCAGGTTCTTGTCGCTCATCAGCCCGCTCCCTTGGCAAGAAACGGCGGGGTCGCCTTAAAGGCCGCAGCGCTCTCCAGCACGCCCGCAGCGCGAAAAACCGTTTCCTCGTCGAAGGCCCGGCCGACCAGCTGCAGGCCAAGCGGCAGGCCTTCATCGGAAAAGCCTGCGGGAACCGAAATACCGGGCAATCCGGCGAGATTGGCAGGCACGGTGAAAATATCGTTCAGATACATCTGGATCGGATCGTCGCTGCGCTCGCCGAGGCGAAAGGCGGCGGACGGTGCGGTCGGGGTCAGGATCAGGTCGACGTCCCGAAACACCTGATCGAAGTCCCGGGTGATCAGCGTTCTGATTTTCTGGGCCTTCAGATAATAGGCGTCGTAATAGCCGGCCGAGAGCACATAGGTCCCGATCAGGACGCGGCGCTTGACCTCGGCGCCGAACCCTTCGGCCCGGGTTCTCTCATAGGTATCGATCAGATCCTCGCCCTCGACCCGAAGGCCGTAGCGCATGCCGTCATAGCGAGCGAGATTGGAGGAGGCCTCGGCCGGCGCCACGATGTAATAGGCCGGTAGCGCGTATTTGGTGTGGGGGAGGCTGACCTCCCTGATCTCGGCGCCGGCCGAGCGCAGCCAATCGACACCCTGCAGCCAGAGATCGATGATCTCCTTGGGCGTGCCATCCATCCGGTACTCGTTGGGAATGCCGATCTTCAAGCCTCGGATATCGCCGGTCAGCGCCGCCTCGAAATCGGGGACGGCCTCGGGCGACGACGTGCTGTCCTGCGGATCGTAGCCGACCATATGCTGCAGCATGATTGCCGCGTCACGGACGCTGCGGGTCATGGGACCGGCCTGGTCCAGCGAACTGGCGAACGCCACGATGCCGAAGCGCGAGCAGCGGCCATAGGTGGGTTTCATGCCGACAATGCCTGTGAAACTCGCGGGCTGGCGGATCGAGCCGCCGGTGTCGGTGCCGGTCGCGCCGAGGCAAAGCCGGGCGGCGACGGCGGTCGCGGAACCTCCCGAGCTGCCGCCCGGAACCAGAGGCTGGCCTTGCTCGCCACCGGATAATTTATACGTTAGTCTTGTATCATCATCCGTCCAAGGGTTGATTACCGGGCCGAAAAAACTTGTGATGTTGGCCGAGCCCATGGCGAACTCGTCGAGATTGGTCTTGCCCAAGAGGATTGCGCCCGCCTCGAACAGCTTCGCGCTCACGGTGGAGTTGTAAGGCGGCACGAAGCCTTCGAGGATATGGGAACCGGCGGTGGTCTGCACGCCTTTGGTGCAGAAAAGGTCCTTGATCGCGAGGGGAACACCTTCAAGAGGGCGGGCATCACCGCGGGCGATCTGTTGATCGGACTCCGCCGCCATGGCAAGAGCCCGCTCCGGCGTTTCCACGATGAACGCGTTCAGGTCGCGGGCATCCTCGATCGCCTGGATAAAGGCTTTCGTGATTTCGACGGCGGAAAACTGGCGGCTCGCCAGCCCGTCCCGAGCCGTCGCGAGGTCAAGTTCGAGAAAATTCATTCCACCACCTTCGGCACCACGAAGTGGCCGTCCTGGGCTTCGGGCGCATTCGCCAAGACGTCGTCGGCCTTGTTGCCATCGGTCACCTCGTCGGCGCGAAGGGCGAGCTTTGCGCCCTCCATGCTGGTCATCGGCGGCACGTCGTCCGTATCGACCTCGTTCAGCTGTTCGATCCAGCCCATGATATTGGACAGCTCGCCGGCCAGAGCGGCCCGCTCATTGTCCTCGATCCTGATCCGCGCTAGCCTGGCGATTCGCGCCACGGTGGCCTCATCGAGCGACATCGCTCCTGGTCTCCTCGAACCTTCTGGGGTAGGGAAAGGGCATGGCCGGTTCCGGACCTTGTCCCATGAAGCGTTTGTTGAAATAAGCGATCAATGTTGATCAACAAAATTCGACGCGAAAGCTACACCTCTTGCCGATCCTAGACAACCTTCAGGTTTTCCTTTCAGCCGCCGACCGGCGGCCGGGTTTGATGGGGCTTGATGTGTCGAAACGCTCTATTGGTGTTGCCGGTGCCGATGCCGGCTGGCGGCTGGCGACGCCGCTTTCGACCATCAGGCGCACCAAGCTCAAAAACGATCTTCAACAGCTCGATAGCCTGCTTCGAGAGCGACAGGCAGCCTGCCTGGTGATCGGGTTGCCGCTCAACATGGACGGCAGCGAGGGGCCGCGCTGTCAGGCGATAAGGCAGTTCGCCGCCGACATCGATCGGGCGTTGGCCCTGCCAACCCTGCTTTGGGATGAGCGGCTGACCACCTTTGCCGCCGAGGAACGCGCCGCCGAGCTCGGGCTTAAAGGCAGAAAAAAGATCGAGATGCTGGACGCGCTTGCCGCCGCGGCAATTCTTCAGGATGCTTTGGACGCGATGGCAAGGCAGGGATGAACTGGCGCTCCCTTGAAGGTTCCGACCCTGGGTTTGCCGCAGGCGCTTGATTCGAAAGAGCCACCGGAAGACAATCGGAAAAAACAATCGAGAGATCGGCAAACATGGCATTCAACTACACTCCCTTCTTCCGCGCAGACATCCCGCCCGGCACCGCGCGATGGTCGGGATTTCCGAAATACAACTTTATCGGCGGCAATAATGACGAAGATAACGTACCGGTCGAGCAGCTGGCGAAAGCGGCTGGTGAGGCACTGCGGCGCGAAGGCCATACGTTGGCCACATATCGCCTGCAAAGCGGACCGCAGGGCTATATCGGCCTGCGCACGTTCATCGCCAAGAAACTGGCCTCTCGCGCGGGCATGACCTGCAGTGCGGACGACATTTTCGTCACCACCGGCTCCCTGCAGGCGATCGATCTGGTCAATGCCGCGTTTCTGCAGGAAGGCGACACGGTGGTCGTGGAAAAGGACTGTTATGCCGGGACGCTCAGCCGGATCAGGGCGGCGGGCGCCTTGCATGTCGGCGTCGATCTGGATGACGACGGCATGCGCATGGATCAGCTCGTATCCGTTCTCGACGACTTGAAGCAAAAGTCGAAAAAACCCAAGTTCATCTACACCATTCCGACCGTGCAGAACCCGACCGGGACGGTGATGACCGAAACGCGCCGGCTGGAAATGCTGCGGCTCGCTGCCGATCATGACATCCCGATCTTCGAAGATGACTGTTACGCCGATCTGCTTTGGGAGGGCGAGCGTCCCAAGGCGATAAGGGCCCTCGATGACGACGGCCGGGTGATTTATTGCGGCTCGTTTTCGAAGTCCATCGCCCCTGCCCTCCGGGTCGGCTATGTGGTCGCGGAATGGGACGTGCTCTGCCGTTTGCTGGCGCTGGAGCCAGGCGCCGGCAGTGGCGCGCTCGAACAGATGACCCTGGCCGGCTATGATGTTTCGAGCTTCAACGATCATGTCGAAGCCCTGAAAAAGACCCTTCGGGAAAAATGCGAGGTGATGATCGCAGCCCTCGAAGAGCAGTTCGGCGCATCCGCCGAATTTAAGCGGCCGAAGGGCGGCATTTTCATCTGGATCACCTTGCCGAAGGAGGTGAATACCTCCGATCTTGCCGTGGCAGCCGCAGCCGAAGGGATCGCCATCAATCCCGGTGTCGACTGGTCGACCGACGTGGAATCGGGGAAGCATCAGCTTCGGCTTTGCTTTGCTCATCCCTCGAAAGAGATCATCAAGGAGGGCATTGCCAAGCTCGCCGAGATTTGCCACCGGGAAACCGGCATCCCCAAACGAAGTTCGAATGTCGAACGGGCATGACATCTGGCCATAGGGAAGGTCGAGGACGGGCATGCCGTTCACCGATCCCATGGGTTGACCCAACACGGACTTCGAGCGACGTTCTACGCCAAGAATTTGTCAGGAGGCTGAGGACGTGCGTTCGAGACGATCCATCCGGTTCTTGATCGCCCTTGCTCCCTTGCTGTTGCTGGCGGCTTGCGACGAGCAAGGTTCGCTCGGCAATGTGGTTCGAAGCGAGGCCAATGACCGGGTTGATCGGATCAGGCAAGGGGTCGAAGGCTTCGGCGATCGGCTGCGCACACGGCGGGATTCCAGCCGGGACAGCCGCGGCGAGCGCCGTGGCGGCCGGAGCCGAGGAGAGCTGTTGCCTCATCGCGGCGATTATGTGATCGAGGTGAGCGGCTACAGCAGCGCGCGCTTCGCCAACGCCAAAGGCACCCTTACGATCGATCTTATCAATGACTGCAGCGACTGGACACTCCAGGAAAAGCTGGATGTGGTGCTGCATGATCAGGCGAAGAAAACCTATCGCAGCAACCTCCTTTACCGGGCTACCGAGAAAGCATCCGCCGATCGTTTCATCTTCGCCTACAGCCGGGATCACCTGGGTGAAAGAGAGGATTTCATCGGTGATGCAAGGCCAGTGACTGCGGGGTTTCTCGCCAATTTCATGGAACCCAAGATCCCCGACCTCATCCTGCCGGAAGATGTGGTTTTTCCGATCAGCCATTTTCGCCAAGTCGTTGCCGATGCGCGGCGCCAGCGGGGTGAATCCGAGATGGCGGTGTTCGACGGCGGCAACTCGATCGCCTATCGGGCCGTCACCGAGATCGGTCGGCCGCTGCGCTCAAACGACAAGAATCCCCAAGTCGTGGCGGCGCGGGAGATGCTGGAACGCACGACCTCGGACCGACTGCCATCGGGCAAGACCTGGCCGGTGTCCACCAGCTATTACCCGCTCGACGACGCCTATGCAGCCCCCGTTTTTACCCGGAATTTCCTCCTCCATGAAACCGGCATCATCATCGGGCTTCATTTCGACTATGGTGACTTTCAGATGGACGCAAGCCTGGCAAACCTGGATATTCTCGAGCCTGAGGATTGCAGCGCCACTGCTTTACCGATCGAGCGATCTCGATTCCGTTAGACACCTTCACCACAAGTGACAGCTGCCATGACCGAACGGCCCGTTCTACCGCCCATCTACAACGCCTTCGCCGTCGACGCCAAAACCGACCCGTTTGATCGGGCCGTCCTGCTGGCAAAAAAAGAGACCGAGGCCGGCACCTTGATCTGGAGCGAGGGAACGGATTTTTACCGCTCCGCGCTGGTCCTGGCCCCCGAGCGGTCGCTCGAAGAATCGCTGCCCGTTACCCTTGTGGCCCTTTTGGGCCTGGGCGATGCGCTCGGCGCGTTGATCCCGCCGGTGATTTCGGTGACTTTCGGCTGGCCCGATCGGATCGAGATCAATGGCGGCGTCGTCGGCAAGGTGCGCCTGGCTGTTGCCGACACCCCCAACCCGACGGCCGTGCCCGATTGGCTTGTCGTCGGATTCGACCTTGCTCACGAGGGCGGCTGGATACGGCAGGATCATCATGCGCAGCACCTGACCACGCTCGTCGAAGAAGGGTGTCAGATCGATCATGTCGATCTCCTGGAGGCGTTGAGCCGGCATCTTCTGGCCTGGATCAACCGCTGGCAGTCCGATGGCATTCAGCCGGTGCAGCAGGCCTGGATGAGCAGGGCGCCGGAGGTTGGCAATTATATCGAGATCGATCTTGGCGGGCGCGTCAAGCAGGGCGTGTTCAAAGGCTTGAACGAGCAGGGCAGCCTCGAGCTGGTGGATCATGGGCGTCATCAGATCATCCCCTTGAATGAAGCCTTGCGGACATCGGTGGCGTCGTCTTGATCCGGTCGATGATGGCCATATCGAGGGCTAGACGGCGATGCCGGTCAGACCCGCTTTTCGGGCTGGCGGGCGATGGCTGAGTTCTGGCGAAGTGCCGGCTATCATGTGGTCGAAGCCGATAGCCGCGGGCAGCTGCAGGTTACCGACGACTGGCTGCGCGCCTATCTGCTTCGTCCGGAACTAGCACCGATCGAGGAGTCCTGTCCCAAGGAATTGGCGCTGCACGGGCACTTGATGGCGGTTCCCCGCGCCATCATCGATGAACCGACGCTCAAAGGCCTTGCCGATCAGGACGCTCGAGCCAACTACCGGGCTTTCCTGACCTTTCGCGAGCGCTTGCTGGCAAAGCCCTCGATCGAGGGCGCCTATCTCGACATGGTCCAGCAGGGGATCACCGGTATTCCTCCCTTGTTCCTGGAGCAGCTGGTCCACCTGCAGCTCCGGCATATTCTTCGAGACTCCACCGATCCTCTCCGCCTGCGCGCAGCCGAACTGCTGTTCCGTGAACAGAGGGTTTCGATCCAGGAAGGCCGTATTATGCTAGCCGATGAAGAGACGGTGTCCCAGCATGCGTCCGGTCAGAATTTCGGATCGCTCGGACGGCTTCTGGTGGAGAGCGAGACCAAGCCCGCGACGGTCGAGCTCGACGTGCTGGAAGAAGCGAATGCCGCCATCTACTGGGAGCGCAGCGACCGCTTCGATACCGTGCTCGATCTCGGCTTTACCCGCCCCGGCCTCGATGGTCTTTGCCGGGTGCTCGAAGCCTGGGTCGAGCATTTTCATCAAGTCGAGGTCCGGGTTCAGCCGGTGCAGCAGATCAGCGACCCGCAATGGGTCTGGCATATCGGCCTGGATGCCGCGGCGAGCGCGTTCCTGAACGACCTTTATAACGGCGCCGAAATCGATGAAGCGCGCCACACGCGCCTGCTCAGCCTGTTTCGCCTGGAGTTCCGGGATCCCGCCGATATGTTGGAACGGATCCGGGGGCGACCCGTTTATATGGGGCTGATGATGGCAGAGAACGAACGCTTGAAACTTAAGCCGCAAAATATCCTGATCAACTTGCCCTTGGCGGCAAGATCCTGAGCCAGCAAGGCTCGGCCAACCATAAAGGAGTTCGATATGGACGAAGATGCTTTCAACATGAGCGTGCGGAAGTTTTTGAAAAAGGTCGGCGTCACTTCCCAGCGCGAGATCGAGCAGGCGGTGCGTGCGGCCATCAAGGCCGGCAAGATCGATAGTTCATCCGGTCTTCAGGCCAAAGTGCATCTGACCGTGGATGGTGTCGATCTCGACGAGACGATCACTGGCAAGATCGATCTCGCTTAAGTCGATGGCCGGTTCGAATCGAGGTTCCTTTCTGGACCGGCCGGCGGCGCGCGTCTTGGCGTTTGTCATCCTTATCCTTTGTGCCGGAAGCCTTGCCTATCTTCATCGGGACGACCTCTTCCCGAAACCGGAAAACGAGGCTGCCCTCGCTCATGGCGATCCTGCGGCCGCCTGCATCGACCAGCGTTTCGCCGGCATCGAGAAGATGGTGTCGGATGGGACGATCAAAGCGACACAAGCCGAACTCTTCAAGCAACGGGCGGAAGCGATGTGCCGTGATACGGCAGGCGGCGGTCATCCAGCAGCGCCGCCTTTGCCCGGCCTCTCGACGGAGTGATCGCCGCGCCGGCCGACCCGATCATGCCGACCCGACAAGCTTGGCGATGCGGATGCAGAACCACGAGATCGTCGGACGACGCTGTTGGCGGTCTCAATGCTGTGTCGATCGATCCTTTTCGCCTTCGATCGGCCAGGTAAACCGGGTTTCCGCACCTGATCCGGACGGGCGTGGCGTCACATCCAGATGCCCGCCTTCCGCCGCCAGAAGCTGGCGGACGATGGCAAGGCTCAAGCCTTCATGCCGCCCGGTCATGCCCTCGCCATCATCGGTCATGCGCACGTCCAGTGCTTGGCCGCTGGCCAAAAGCGTGATCTGAAGACTGCCTCTGGTGCCGCCATGATGCTCGATGGTGTTGCCCAGGAGATTGCGCAGGATGCATTCAAGCGGAATGCGCCTGGTGCGTACCGAAAGCGATGGCGGGCGAACCTCCAGCCTGAAGCCGGACGGCAGGCCGATCAGCACCAGAATCTCGCGGATCAGGCCCCCGAGATCGACGTGCTCGATGCCGCTTTCGTTGTTGGCATCCTGGCGCGCATAGGTGAGGAGATCGTCGATCAGCCGGTGCAGCCCCACCAGGCGAAGCTGCAGATGGCGGAGATCGTCTTCCCCTTCTCGCTGGTCCGATTGCTGCTCGAAGACAGCTCCCAGCCTTCGCGTCAAATGATCAACGGCACGAAGCGGCGCTTTCAGATCGTGAGCGACCAGGGTGGCGATGTCTTCGAGCGCGGTGTTGGCCGTGGTCAGACGTTGCAGCTCAGCTCGAAGATCCCGGTTTCGCCTTCTTAGCGCGTCGTTGGAGGCCAAGAGCGTATCGATGGTGGATTCCAGCATTTGCTGGTTCTGCTCCATCATGCCATCGAAAATACCGGGCTGATCGTGATCGTCGGGCGGTGGCAAAGGCGGTCGATAAGGAGCTGGCCGGATGTCCAGAAGCGGCTTGATCGCTTCGGCCGGACGTTGGCGATAGACTTCAGGCAGCTGCTTCAAGGCAGGGTTCGAAGGCCTTGGCTCGATCTTCTGATAAACCCGCCAGCGCCGATCGATCACCGACAGCCCTTCGATCGAAACGTTTGGCAATTCACTTGGGCCAAGAACGAGGAAACCCTCCGCGTTGAGCGCCCGGCGGCAGGCAAAAAGCGCCTTTCTTTGCGCCTCCGGCACCAGATAGATCGGAAGATTGCGGCAGCTCACCAAGGCCATATCGTCCAACGGGGCTTCATCGATCAGATCATGCCGGGTGAAGCTTACGAGATCACGAATGGCATCACAGACCCGAAAGCGCTCGCCCGACGGCACCATATAGCGCTCGATCAGGCCGGCCGGCAGGTCTTTGAGCTGGTCACGATGATAGCTCGCAAGCCGTGCTTCCGCGAGAAACCGCTCGGAACGATCCGTTCCGATGATCTCGACAACGCGCTGTTCGCCGATTTCCCTTAAGCGCTCGGTGATCAGGATCGCCAGGGAATAGGCATCATCACCGGTGGCGCAGGCCGGGACCCAAACCCTGATCGACCGGTCCGGAGCGTTCCGTTCGACCAGGGCAGGAACGACCTTGGAGGCGAGCACCGCGAAGGCCTGGGGATCGCGAAAAAAGGCGGTGACACCGATCATGAGATCATCGAGAAGGGCCTCCGCCTCGCCTTCGTCCGAGGCAAGATAGCCCGCATAGGCCTGGAGATCCTCAGCCATCACCAGGCCGGCGCGGCGGCGGATACCACGTGCCACCATCGCCTTCCGATAGACATCGAGATCGAGATCGAACCGCTCTGAAAGCAGTCGGAAGATACGGCTGAGCGCTGCCTGATCGGCTGTCCGGACGGTCCCCGCGGCCGGATCGACCTCACCGGTTCCGATGAAGCGCTCGATCAGATCGGGCATGATTTCGGGCGTGGTGCTGGCCGAGGCAAGACCAGCCTCGACCACGGCCTTCAGACGATCCGGGCGTGGAGCATGTTCGGGGTCCTGAACCAGGACCAGCCCTCCTGCCCTTTTGATGGAAACGGCACCGCGCAGACCATCAGGCCCCTCGCCCGACAGCAGCAACGCCATGGCGTTCGGACCCGCCGATGCCGCCAGGGCGTGCAACAGCAGATCCAGCGGCGCCACGCCCAAACCGTCTTCATCTTCCTCGAACGAGACCAGGCGATCCTTCAGCAGGATCATCCGCGCCTCATCCGGTATCAGATAAATGGCATTGGCTTCGAGCTTGATGCCATGTTCGGCATGACGGACCGGCATGGCCGTCTCATGGCGAAGCAGGGTGTCGAGATGATCGGTGATCTCTGAAGGGCTATGCCGGCAGATGATGAAGGTCATGTTCTGATCAACCGGCATGGCGGCGAACAGGAGCCGGATGGCTTCGAGACTGCCGGCCCCCGCACCGATGCCGATGACGCGAAGGGACGGCGTGGTTTGCTCCTCTTTCCCGGCGGCGAACAAGCGGCGTCCGGCGGGAGATCGTCCTTGAGTGTCGGGCATGTTCCTCTGCATTTTGGGATGGCGATGACGTTTGTCTATCACATCGAATAAGCAACCAAAAGTTGAAAATTATCATAAGTACTTCACCCGGTCCGAAGATTGAAACCAGGTGCGAAGCTGTCATCATGGGAGCCTGCTTCCTGCATTTCTCCGGGGCGGAGCTGACGCGATGGTGAAAGATGAGCTGCTGGCGGCCTTGGTTCGGCTCGGTCTTTGCGATCCGTCCGACGAGCTGGTCTTCGCGCCGCTAACGGGTGGTGTTTCCTCCGACATCTGGCGCGTCGATCTGGGCCATCGCGTCATCTGCGTCAAAAGGGCGCTAAAGAAGCTCAGGGTCGAGGCCGATTGGTATGCGCCGGTAGAGCGAAATGCCTATGAGGCCGCCTGGATGAAAGAAGCCAGAGCGATCAATCCGAAGGCCGTGCCCGAACTTTTCGGCCAGGATGAGGTGAGCGGCACCTTGGCCATGGCTTATCTGCCACCAGAGCGGTTTCCTCTCTGGAAGGAGCAGCTTCGCCAGGGGCAGGCGGAGCAGGATGCAGCTGCCGAGGTCGGCAGGCGACTGGTTGCCATTCACCGGGCCAGCGCCAAAGACCCGACCCTGCCGGCGCGTTTCGCCAACGAGAAGATCTTTTACGACATCCGGCTCGAGCCCTATCTGGTGGCGACGGCAAAAGCGCATCCGGATTGTGCAGCGGCGCTGCATGGCCTGGTTGAACAAACCCAGGCCAATCAGCGCGCGCTCATCCATGGCGACGTCAGTCCCAAGAACATCTTGATCGGCGAAACCGGCCCGGTTTTCCTGGATGCCGAATGCGCCTGCTTCGGCGATCCGGCCTTTGACCTCGCCTTTTGTTCGAACCATCTGCTGTTGAAGGGCCTTTGGGTGCCTGCGGCGAAAACGGCTTTTCTCGAATGCTTCGATGCGCTGACGGCCAGCTATCTCGAGCAGGTTGATTGGGAACCACCGGCAGATTTCGAAAAACGGGCGGCCGCCCTCCTGCCCGGACTTCTGCTCGGCCGGGTCGATGGCAAGTCGCCTGTTGAATATCTGACGGAGAACCGCGACAAAGAGAAGGTGCGCGAGGTTGGACGAGCCTTTCTTCTGCAACCGCCGGAACGATTGACGGCGATACGCAGGGCCTGGCAAGAGGCGATTTGAGGGGCAACATTGAGCAATATTACGCTGATCGATCGACTCATCGGCCGCCGCGTCTGGGATTCTCGCGGACGCCCGACGGTCGAGGCGGAGGTTTTTCTGACCGGCGGTGCCAAGGGCCGCGCCATCGCGCCGGCCGGCGCGTCCACCGGCTCGGGCGAAGCGCTGGATCGGCGGGACGGCGGCGATGCCTTCGGTGGTTACGACGTCAAGAAGGCGGTCCAGGCCATCGATACGGACATCGCCTCTGCCATAAAAGGTCTTGATGCGACCGATCAGGCTCTGATCGACCATGCCCTGATCGATCTCGATGGCAGCCCGAACAAGGCACGGCTTGGCGCCAATGCGACGATTGCCGTTTCCATGGCGGTGGCGCATGCTTCCGCTGCGGCCGCGGGCTTGCCGCTGTACCGCTATCTCTCAAGCGACGAAAAACTGATTCTGCCCTTGCCTGAAATCCAGATTTTCGGCGGTGGTGCCCATGCCGGGCGGCGCATCGATATCCAGGACTTCATGATCGTCTGTCCAGGGGCTTCGACCTTCGCCGAGGCGCTGGACTGGACGGCCGAGGTTTATCGGACCGCCGGCCTCTTGATGGACGAAGCCGGCATGCTCGCCGGGATCGCCGACGAGGGGGGCTACTGGCCGCTGTTCGAGACCAACGAGCAGGCCCTCGACATGTTGGTCCGCGCGATCGAGCGGGCGGGCTATCATCTGGGGGCGCAAGTCGCGATCGCGCTCGATGTCGCCGCCTCCGAGTTCGGCAGGGAGGGTCGTTACCGTCTCGCGCTGGAGGATCGCGACCTCGATACATCCGAGATGATCGAGCTTCTGCTGGGCTGGCTGAAGCGTTATCCGATCGTCTCGATCGAAGACCCTTTAGCCGAGGACGATATCGACGGTTTTCGCGAATTTAGCGCAAGGGCCGGCGATCACGTCCAGATCGTCGGCGACGATCTGCTCGTGACCGATGCCGAGCGGGTTCATCGCATTGCCGCCCTTGGCGCCGCCAATGCGCTGCTGGTGAAGCCCAATCAGCGCGGCACGCTCACCGAAACCAAAGCCGCCTTCGACGCGGCGCGTATCGCAGGCTTCGATACCATCGTTTCGGCCCGCTCCGGCGAAACCGAAGACATTACCATCGCCCATCTCGTCGTCGGCTGGAATGCAGGGCAATTCAAGGTCGGCTCTTTTGCCCGATCGGAACGCATGGCCAAATGGAACGAAGTGCTGCGCATCGAAGAAGAACTCGACGGCCAGGGTCGCTTTGCCGGGCGGGCGGCACTCAGAGGTTAGTTTGGCCAAAGCGTTTTCAACAGCGGCGACGATCTTGAGGCTGCTTCCCAGAGCGGCCAAAGCCAACAATTGTTCGTGACTTTAACAGGTGCCGGAGGTTTTTCGATGGAATGGATGCTTCACCACGTCAACGTCCCCGCTCACAAAGTGAAGGAGACGGCAAGCTTCCTGCGCGACGTGATCGGGTTGCATGATGGGCGCTGGATTTATCCCGAGAAGGCGGGTCATCTCCACCACGATGAGGACGGCATCGCCTATTTCGGCATCGAGAACCGAGGCCTGCATGTGGTGCGCTCGATCCCCAGCTTTGCGCGCGACAATGGCTTTTTTCACAACCCGACCATCGGCGGGCATTTCGCGATCTCGGTTCCCGATCTCGACGGCGTCAAGCGGCGTCTCGAGAAAGCTGACGTCCTGGTCTCGGATGCCGGCGTCTACGCCATGGCCGGCATTCACCAGATCTATTGCTACGATCCCTCCTTCAACCTGATCGAGATCAACCAGATAAGAACGCCCTTGCAGGACGAGGCGTTGGATAAGCAAGACCCGGCTGCCGACGTTCGGCTCCATCACGTTGCCATTCCCGCCCACGATGTTCAGGAGTTCGGCAGATTTCTTTGGTAAAGTCGTAGGTCTTGGCGCGTTCGGCATTGAGGGCGACGCCACGGCCTGGTTCGAGCAAGGCCGCTATGGGTTACGGCTGATCAAGCCTTCGGCAACCTATGCGCGCGACCACGGTCTCTTGATGAACCCGACCCTCGATCCCTCTTTCGCGATGGCCGTCGACGACCTCTCAGGCGTGACCAAAAGGCTCGATGAGGCCGGCATCGACCACACCCAGGCTCACCCTGATCCGCGCGACGGCACCGAGCGGATTTTTGTGTACACGCCCTCCATGCGTTTGATTGCGCTTCATCAATCGGTCGATGGATGAAAGCCGGCGCCAGATCGGCTTGAACCGCCTTGAATTGCCAAAATCAACCTCTCCTTAACCAAGCCTTGATAGGATGGGTCTTCCGGTCCATGCGATCCTGGGAATCCGAGCCTCGCCTTCTTCTTTTCGGGCGGGTCGAATCCCAGGATCGCATGGACCGGAAGACCGGGTTTGGCAGACAAGTCTTAAGATCAGATTAAGCCTTTCAGGCTTGGTTGATCGGTCTTGCCAGTTTGGATCAAGTTGATTTGGCCTTGCGGCCAAGCACAAGCGGCGAGGGCTTCGAGTTTCGCGAAGGCGATTTCGGGGTCGACGGCGCCGAAGCCGCAGTCTGGCCCGACGATGATGCGATCTTGCCCCAAGATGCCTGCGTAACGCTGCCCCGGCTCTGGTAGCGCTCCGGGATGTCATTGTCGGGTGCCCGCCGGCTTCACGCAGTGTTCGGGACCACCTTCGCGCTCGATCACAGCGTGAGCGACGTCTTTGGGCTTCAAGCCGCGTTGGCGGACGATGGCGCATGGTCGCGGCGATGACGGCTTTGTTGGCGCCGACGATCGAGGCCGGCGATCGTACGGCGATATCGCTCGCGTCGTCGTGATGGAGCGTCTGGATATTGCGATCTTCCCCGACTTCCTTGGTGATGCCGATGATGCAGTCGGGAAAATCCTTCGCCCCCAGGTGGAAGCCTTTGAGGGTTGTTTTCTCCAGCCCTAGCCTGCGGTCCAGCCGCCATCGATCAGGAGCGCGCTGCCGGTGATGAGCGAGGCGGCATCGCTTGCGAGGAACGTGACGGCGCCCATGATGTCTTCGATCTCGCCGACGCGGCCAAGTTTGATTTTCTGTTCGATCCAGGCGCGGCGCTCGGGGTCGGCGAGCGTCGGGGCGGCGAGCGGGGTGTTGATGAAGGTCGGGCAGATGGTGTTGACCCGGATCTTATGGGGCGCCCACTCGATCGCCATGGATTTGGTCATGCCCTCGATCGCATGTTTGGAGGCCGCATAGACCGTTCGATCGATCCCGCCGACAAAGCCCATCTGGGACGAGATATTGATGATCGAACCGGGGCGGTTCGCCTTCATCATTGATCGTGCTGCGGCGACCGTGGCGAAATAGGCGCCGCGGACGTTGGTGTTCATGACGGCGTCGTAGTTCTCGGGCGTGGTTTCCAAAGCCGGCGCGTGGCGGGCGGTGCCGGCGCTGTTCACGAAGATGTCGAGGTCGGCATTGGCGAACGCAGCGTTGACCAAGTCCTGATCCGTAACATCCAGCGTCAGCGCCTCGACAGACAATCCGTGGCGCTGCATCGTCTTGACTGAGCGGTCCAGCGCGTCCCAGGTTCGG
This sequence comes from uncultured Alphaproteobacteria bacterium, assembly GCA_963787265.1. Classification (GTDB taxonomy): domain Bacteria; phylum Pseudomonadota; class Alphaproteobacteria; order Geminicoccales; family Geminicoccaceae; genus JANQPX01. The sequence continues at coordinate 53,930 of CAWBCX010000050.1, forward strand.
GCGGCACAGGTCACATGAGCGCCAGCCTCCGCCAACGCCACCGCGCAGCCGAGGCCGATGCCTCGAGAAGCGCCGGCGACCAATGCACGTCTGCCGTCGAGGCGGAAGCTCGGGGTTCTGGGGAGGTCCATTCAGTCGTTCGCCCCGCGCGCCGCGGCGGCCTGGCCGTAGGGGATGTTGCGGCCGCCGTAGCGGCGAACACGGAGGTTCGCCTGCTCGGCGTGGCCGGCAAAACCTTCCATCATGGAAAGGCGGGAGCAGTATTCGCCGATCTCGGCGGAGGCCTCATCGGTGAGGACGCGCTGATAGGTGTGGGTCTTGATGAACTTGCCAACCCAGAGCCCGCCGGTATAGCGCCCGGCTTTTTTGGTGGGGAGCGTGTGGTTGGTGCCGATCGCCTTGTCGCCGTAGCAGACATTGGTGCGCGGGCCGAGAAACAGGGCGCCGTAATTGGTCATGTTGTCGAGGAACCAATCATCGCGATCGGTCATGATCTGGACGTGCTCCGAGGCAATGTTTTCTGCGACGTTCAACATCTCGTCGTAGTCGTTACAGAGGATAATCTCGCCGTAGTCTTCCCAGGCCTGGCTGGCAATCCTGGCGGTGGGGAGGATTTTCAACAGGCGCTCGATCTCAGCCATCGTATCCTTGGCGAGCTGTTCGGAGTTGGTGACCAACACGGCGGGCGAGTTCGGACCGTGCTCGGCCTGGCCAAGCAGATCGGTTGCACACAGTTCCCCGTCCACCGTGTCGTCGGCGACGACCAGGGTTTCGGTGGGGCCGGCGAACAGGTCGATGCCGACCCGGCCGAAGAGCTGGCGCTTGGCTTCGGCGACAAACGCACTGCCGGGGCCGACCAGCATGTCGACAGGCTTGATGCTCTCGGTACCGAGCGCCATGGCGCCGACCGCCTGGACGCCGCCGAGGCAGAGGATTTCGTCAGCGCCGCCCAGATGCATGGCGGTGACCGTCAACGGATGGGGTGCGCCACCCTGGGGCGGCGCCGTGGCGACGATGCGTTTGACGCCGGCGACCTTGGCGGTGACCACGCTCATATGGGCCGATGCGATCAGCGGGTATTTGCCGCCAGGAACGTAGCAGCCGACCGAGTTCACCGGGATATTCTTGTGACCGAGGACGACACCCGGCAGCGTCTCGACCTCGATGTCCTTGAGGGCTGCTTTCTGGTGCTGGGCGAAGTTGCGGATCTGCGTCTGGGCATACTCGATATCGGCACGGTCCTGCTTGCCGACCTTGGCGAGCGCGGTTTCGATGTCCTGTTCACTCAAGCGAAAGGTGGCGGGGGCGTAATTGTCGAATTTTTTCGATAAGGCGCGAACCGCATCATCGCCTCTGGCCTCGATATCCGAGAGGATCTGTTCGACGGTCGCTCGAACCTTCGCGTCATCCTCGGCCCGTTCGGCCTCGCTGCGTGCAGTCTTAAGATGCCTTGCCATTGACGACCCCTCACCGAAAAAAAGCCCCGAAGCCAGGCTTTGTCCTTAGGCGCCGACCATAGGGAGAAGTGCATATGCATTCAATTGCAAAGGCATGCAAAGGCCGGAGCGACAACCCGGCGTTCAGCGCAAAAGGTGCGATCGGAGGGAGGCATATTCGCCGATACGTAGCATTGCCTGGATCGGACCGCCCGTGGGATAGGTTACCGGTTCCTGTCACAAAGATCAGGACAGAATATCATAGATAGTCGACAGAACTGCATTGACTGTGCCAGTTTATCTAAGTCAATAGTCGGAATATGTAATGAAACTGACTCCTACACTAATAGGTTTGCTATTTGCCACCATGGCCACTGCTTCCGGCGAGGCTTGGGCCGACCAGGGGACAGAAAAAGATCGAGCATCAGGTCAGCAATTTGGCCTGGATCAATCCGTTGTCGTTGCTGAAGCCGATCGGGTGAATGACGAAGACGCGCCTTACCGGCAAATCGTTGACTCGTTTCTCGAACGTGATGACTTCGTCGCGGCCAACAACTATGTCGATACGCTCTCTGAAACGACCGATGCTGCTCCTGAAACACTGCGCGCGCTGAAGAGCCATATTCGGCGCATCAAGACAGCGCGCATTCTCGATTATGCCGAGAAGATTCGAGAGGCGATCGTCAGCTCCGATTTTAGCGCCGTGACAGACTACAATGAGCGAATGCGGCGTTTGACGACAGATGAGCCGCTGAGCGATCCATCATCAACCAAGCAGGCCGAGACGGATGGATCGGAGGTCCCCGAGGATCAGGCGCCGGCGATTGAAATGAGCCCGTCGAAGCCAGAAATTGATGGCGCAACGATAACCACGCCGGAACCGGTTGCCGCGGATTCAGCATTGGTCTGGCGCATGCGAACGGCTCTGGATGAGGATCGTCTTTTTCCGCCATCGGACGACAATGCCTTTGATCTGGCAGCAGCGGGGTTGTCGGCAATGCCGGATGATCCCGAGATCAGCAGCATCCTCGATGACATTATCGGACGGCAGCAGACACTGGTGCTGACCAACCTTGATGCCGGCCGGCCTGAAACGGCACTGGAGCTCGCCGACCAACTGCTCGAGGCTGTCAACTCGCTGGAGGCCGAGCACGCGCCTTCACCTCACCGATCACCGGCAAAGCACTGGATCGAGCAAGTGCGGCCGGAGATCATCGATGGATTGATCGCCAGCACTGAAAAGGCGATCGAAAAGCGTCGGCTGACGTTCGCACCTGACGGGGAATTGTCGGCTGAGGGCTATGTCGGCCTGGTCGCATCCGAGCTGGGTCAGGATCACGATGAGGTAAGGTTGCTCGCCGACAGGATCATCGCGAGCTATCAGGAGCTGATCGATCAGAAAATGGCCCAAAACCAGTATGACGGGGCTTTGAAACTTCACGCTCGCATGGCGGCGATCGCCGCGCGTTTCGACGTGTCGACCGATCAGGTCGCTGCGCTCGGAAGCTACATAGAGACACAGCAAGAGCATGATCAGCTGCTTTTGCTTGCAGCCCAGTCGCGCAGCAAGGGCCAGCTCATCGAGCCGGCCGGCGCCAATGCGCTCGAGTTTGCGGCCAAGGCCATTCGGCTTGCCGTCAATCCTGCCGCGGCCAGCAAGGTGTTCGATGATGTGGTCCTCGAGCAGCGGCAGAAGATCGACCTTCTGATCGATGCCGGAGATCTTCAAGAAGCCGCGGATCAGCTGCAGCAGCTGGGATCGGCCATCGAGCAGATCGGTACGAAACAACTCGAGCGAGCAAACGCGTATTATGCCGAAGCCGAACAAGTCTCGAGACGAGCGGATCTGGAGCGCCGCCAACGTCAAGAGCGGATCGAACAGGCGGAACGAGCCGATGGCGCTGCCAGCATCCCCGTCGAACCTTCACGCGGGAACAAGCCGCCTTTCACCTTCGTCAGCCCTTTCTAAGTAGGGCGTCCATCGCGGATGGTACGTCTATCGCCGATGGACGTACCATCCGCGATGGTATCCCGGGGTTTTCAAATGCGGTGGCCATGCCACACGCTAAGATCCGCCTGGGCCCGTGTCGAAACTGTAGCGCAGCTCGGTTCGAAGTCGGGTGATCGTTTCGTCGAAGTCGGTTTCGTCGCTATTGTCCTGGAAGCTGTAGCGTGAAATGTCGGCGCCGACGACCAGCTTGAGCTGGCTGGTAAGCGGCGTTACCCAGCTTGCGCCTGCATTGATGCCGATCGCATCGCCATCGACATCGAACTCGACGTCCTGCAGCCCATCGGCCGCAAGCTGATTTTTCAGATCACCATCGAGATAGGCGACAGCCGCATTGGCAACAAACGCGCCATTGAAGAAGGTCTTCGGCACGACGTAGCCGGCGCCGATGAACGGCCCTTGCTGATTGAAATCGGTGGAGAAATCGGCGTCGACGGCGCCCAAAGAACCTGTGCCGTCGAACGTCACATCCGCATAGCGAAAGCCGACGAAGGCGGCGAACTGGTCGGTGATTCTGTAACCGGCCGTCAGCGTCGTTTCCACGCGGTCGAACTCGACATCCTGCGCCAGATTGTCCACCGCCACGCCGCCGGCGACGATATCGAGATTGACATCGGTATCGCCGTCGAAACTGTACTGACCGTAGAGATCGACGAAGACCCGATCATAGGAGAACGTCAGGCCGCCGCCCACCAGGTACATCCAATCGCTGAAATCGACGTTATCCACGGTATTATTGTCGACAACGACTTCACCATCGAGATCGAGATCGTAGTAGGACGCGCCCGCAGCAAGACGCGGCTCGACGGTCAGCTCGGCGGCTGCCACGGGTGTGGCCAACAACATGGCCAACATCGACTTGGCCAATATCGACATGGCGCCCATTTGCCCCCTTATTCCACTCATTTTTGTCTCCTAGGAACAGAAAGATGATATCTCAAATTTGCAGTGTAGTTGAGTTTAAATCGTCGGAACAGGGCATAAAGGCCGCGTGCCCGACGAAAGAATGGCGATCCGACACGCTGCCTTTGCGCGTGCCGCCTCGCTGCATGCGGTGTCGGAATTCCTGGCCATCGTGACGGCGAGCCTGCGAAAAAACCCAGCTTTTCCGCGGCACTCGGGTTCGTTTGGTTTTTCGGGCTTTTCGGCGTCGGGTCGGAGCGTGGTCTGGTGCTCGTCGAAGCCTCTATCCTACACGATGCTTGGAATGTTTTCTACCTGGGCGGGATGGTGTTGCAGCTAAATCGATGAGGCCCCCAATCCGTGGCAGATAGTTTGCTTCCATGGGGAAATGCCCTTCTTCCGGGCTGGGCCCAAAGCGGTCTCACCGCTCGGACACGTCGTTCGAGCGGCGCCTGCGGGGACGTCGTCAAGGCGCTCGCCTTTTCATCCTGACGACGAACATCAGCTGTCGTGAGCGAGAATGTTCAGGATCTTGCCGGCAGGATCGCGAACGAAGAACCGTCGCACACCCCAGTCTTCCTGACATAGCTCATAGACGATCTCGCAGCCGAACGAGCGAGCTCTTTCGTAGACGCTGTCAATATCATCAACTTCGATCGAGATGTCCGGCACGTCGGTTCCGGCCCCTCCTTCGCGCGCGATGCTGAGCTGCGGTATCGTGGCGGCATCGGAGGCAAAGGTGATGATCCAGCCGTGATCCATGACGACCTTCAAGCCGAGCACGTTCTGGTAAAAGGCACGGGCCTCGTCCGGTTTCGGCATATCGATGTTCGGCACGATGCGCTTGACGGCCATCGGCTTTCCTTTTAGCTGTTCGACCGCGATTCGGTCCGATGAGCGAACGCGTCGATGTCGTCCGGCTCATCGCCGGTTTACTGAATCAGGTCTTTTTCCCTGGCCGCCGCGATGTAAGCCTCTTCGACGTCGGCAAGGGTTTGCTCGGCACGTTCGCTGCCGGTCAAGAAGTCGGCGAGGTTGTCGCCGAGGGCGGTGTGCATCAGGCCCATTTCGGTCGAAACGGGGTAGCTCGCAGCACCACCGATGGCAGACGCGATGACGCCTTCGGCGAGGCGTCCGGGCTCATAGCCGTCGATCAGCCAGACGGCGACATCGTTGTTGGCCTTGACCATCTCCTCGTCCATACCCTCCATGGCGACGCGAAAGGCGGCGTCCGCCTCCTCGTCGGTGATGTTCTTGGCGATGACGATGCCGTCCCACCAGAGCGTGGTCGCGGGCTTGCCGCCTTCGATCACCCGGGGTGCAGCTTCCATCGCCACCTTGCCTGCCACCTGGCTTGCGCTCGCATCATCCATGGCGCCGGCGCGAGACGACCAGAGATTGGCCATGGCGATCTTGCCCTGCTGGAACTGCCGCTGGACATGGCTGCTGTCGGCGGCCAGGAATTCCGGGTCCATGAAGGCGGCGAGCGCCTTCATCATCTCCAGCGTCTTGATGCCGGTCCGGTTGTTCACGCTCGGCGTCATGTCGTCGTTGAACAACGCGCCATCGAAGCCGAAATACATGTTGACGAATTCCTGGGCGAGATGCCAGCCGGTCTGGTAGGTGCCGCCCAGCGGATAGTCGACGACGCCGGCCTCCTTGATCACGGCGGCGGTGCTCAGCATCTGGTCATAGGTCCCGGGCGCTTCGACGCCGAGGTCGTCCAGGATGTCCTTCCGGTACATCAGATGCTGGGCGCTCAACGTCATTGCGACGGCCATGATCCTGCCGTCGATCTTGATCAGCTCGCGCGGCGAGAGATGCTGACCGTATTTGGCGACCAGATCGTCGAGCGGGCGAAGAGTGCCTTGGTTCATCAGCGCCATCAGCGTCGCGTTGTCAACGCTGCCGATATGGTAGAGAGAGGGGTTGGCGGCGAAGGCAGCCGGCTGCTTCTCGCGCCATGCCTGATCGAGCTCGGCCTCGACATTGCCGCACTCGGCCATGGCGGCGGCGACCGCCTTCCAGGCGTCGAATCCGGCGGTGAGAGATTTCAGAGGCACGTCGTTTTCGAAGCTGCAGGCGGCATGGGCCGACCAGGATGTCAGCGGCAGCACGGCTGCAGCGAACAGCATGGCTGTGGCGTGGATTTTCCTGATCATCGATAAGCTCCCGGTACAAATGGCGTCATGTCTTCAGTTGGCCCGGATCATGTCATCGATTGTTCCGGCCCGGCAAGCGCTGCCGCCACTTTCTCGTCGGTCGCCGTATCGAACTGATGGCAAATCTCGGGCATCATGCGAACGCCGACCATGGCACCGATCTCGGCACGAAACTGTTTCAGCACCTTCATTGCAACCAAGGCACCACCGGGCAACCAAGGCACCACCGGCGCGAACCGTTCCGACGAGGCCGGTTGCCGGTTGAGAGCGAACGGTGTGACCCCACCGATTGGTTCTTCTGCATCTTCGTCTAAAGCTGCTTTTGCCGGCGCCGGCGCAGATCGTCGATCATGCAGGGGATCAGGAAGGCGGGCTCCACCAGGTAGCGTCGCCATAACCTGGTCGGCTCGCTTACCAGACGGTAAAGCCACTCCAGCCCCGAGCGACCAATCCAGGTGGGCGGGCGGGCTTTGGTGCCGGCGAAATACTCGATCGCCGCACCAACGCTCCAGACGATCGGCACGTCAAGGTCGCCAAGGTTTTCCTTGACCCAGAGCTCCTGGCGCGGCGTGCCCATGCCGATCATCAGGACGTCGGGCTTGAAGGCGGTGATCGCCGCGATCAGGGAACGATTGTCGGCATGATGTCGCTCGGCATTGAAGAAGCCATCTCGCGCCTCGATTTCGAGACCGGGTGCCAATTGCCTGAAGGCCAGGGCGCCCTTTGCACAGGCTTCCGCCGTCGCCCCGAGGTAAAAGAGGCGCCAGCCGTTCTTGCCGAACTGGCGCAGCACGTCGGGCGCCCAGGAGGAGAGGGTCAGGCGATGATCCCGCCTGACCGGCAGGCCGAGCAGACGCGCCCACATGACCAAAGGCATGCCGTCGGCGTAGATGATGTCAGCCCGATCGTAGAACCCGGCCAGTTGCCGTTCCCGACGCGCCATGTAGAGGGTGTGCAGGTTGTGATAGCCGATCAGCGTCTGCTGGCCGCTGCCGTGACGCGCGCGAAGCTCGCCGAGAATCACATCGCCGGTGAGAAAATCGACCTCGCTGCCGAGCAGTTTTTTTCTCAAGGCAGCCTGCCTTTGCCGTGGATGTCGTCGCTCATGAGACCTCGGCAAGGGTGCGCTCGGTGGTCAGGCCGCGATAGAGGCGGGTGAGCTGCAAGGCATAACCTTCCGACGAAAAGGGCTCGACGCTCCTTCTGCCTTCCGCCGCGAGCCTTTGGCGAAGCTCGGGGTCCTGAATGAGGCGAACGATGGCGTTGGCCAGCGCCGCGCGGTCGGACACCGGCACCAAAAGGCCGTTCTTGCCGTCGGTAACGACATCGGGAATGGCGCCGACGGGCGTTGCGATCACGGCAAGCTCGAAGCTCATGGCCTCGAGCAGCGCCATCGGCATGCCTTCGAAATGCGAGGGCAGAACCAGGCCGTGCATTTCCTCGAAGAGCGCGTCGCGCTCGGCGGAATCGACCCAGCCTCGGACGCTGACGGTGTCGCCAAGCCCCTGGTCGTCGACCAGCCGACGTGCCTTCTCGACCTCGCCGTGACCGGCCATGATCAGACGGAGAGTGGCGCGCCCTTCCTTCGGCATCAAGGAGACGGCCTTGATCAGGTCGAAGGCGCCCTTCTGCTCGGACAGCATGCCGAGATAAAGCAAGCGCAGCGGCGGCGCGGCTTCCCGCACCGGCAGCCTTGCCGGCATCGGCACGGGATTGCGCAGGATGACGACCCGGTCAGGGTCGACACCCATGCTGTCGATATAGAAACGCCGCCAGCTTTCACCGAGTGCAATGACGGTATCGGCGCGCCGAAAAGTCGACGAAACGAGCCGGCGAAGCGGAGAAGGCAAGCTCGGAAAACGCCTGGCCACGTCACCGCCATGGGTATGGAAGACGAGTGGTTTGCCTGACAAAAAGACAATCCAGGCGAACAGCATTTTCCGATAGACGCTGGCACCTTGGGAAACATGGATATGGACGACGTCGACCCGCTCGGAAAGGAGCCGCCATGGCAGCTGGAGCAGCGCCGACAACCCTATCCAGAGCTTTCGCCGAGCCGCCCCGGGCCCGTCCTTCGGCAAGGTCGCGATGTGACGAAAAATGAGCGATGGCGACGCCAGCCGAAGCGTCGCCTTCTCAACGGTCACCACCCCGCCCGGCCGATCCAACGCCTCGCCCAGCATCAGGATGTTCAACGGTTTTTTCCGCCGCGCCATGTCAGCAACTCAGTCTCCAAGACGGTCCCGGACAAGACAGCACCCTCCGCCCGCCTGTCAAGGGCCGGCCGACGGTCACTTGGGTTGCAAACGTGCGGCGAAGGGCAGCGACACATCGTGACCGCCGGCCTTCCGCCCTTAGCTCGCCTCCACTAACAGCCGTCTCCACGAACGCCTGAACTGCCCAGACGCTGGCGGCCGCCTATGACGCGCATTTTCTTGCGTCATGGGACATGATGTCGGAGTTGGTCTTCGTGAGGAAGGACAGGGGGCGCTGATTTTGCTAAGGGAAAGATCAGAGCAGGCGATGACAGAGCCTCTTTGCATGGACTTTGGCGTCGGTCTGGGCCTCGATGGTGAGGCCGATGCGAGATTGGCGCCGCCGCTGCCTACAAGGACGAGGTCCAAGTCGCTGAACCTGTCGCACGGGATTATGCCATGAGTGTTCCTCTTCGTATCGGGTTGATCGGTGCCGGTGTGATCGGTCGGAAACATGGGCTTTATCTCGAGGCATCATCGCATGGCGATCTGGTGGCCCTTGCCGATCCGTCGCCTGATGCCGAAGTCTTTGCCGCTGAGCATGGCGCGGTCTGCTATGGCGATTTCGGCGAGATGCTTGCTCGAGAAATGCTTGATGGCGTCATCATCGCGGCGCCGAACGATCTTCATGAAGCCGCGGGCGTTGCTGTCGCCGAGCGCGGCTTGCCGATGCTCGTGGAAAAGCCGATCGCCGCCGATCTCGAGGCGGCCAGCCGCCTGATCACAGCCGCCAACGCGGCCGACGTGCCGCTGCTGGTCGGCCATCACCGCCGCTACAACCCGCGCGCGCAACGTGCGCGGATGTTGCTTCGGGACGGTGTTCTTGGGCGGCTTGTGGCGGTCAATATGGTGTGGGGTGTCAAGAAGCCCGAGACTTATTTCGACGCGGCGTGGCGCCGGCAGCCGGGCGGCGGGCCGATCCTGATCAACTTGATCCACGAGATCGACATGCTGCGTTTTATCTGCGGCGAGATTGCCGAGGTCATCGCGTTCAGTGCCAATGCGATCCGCGGCTTCGAGGTCGAAGACAGCGCGAGCGTTGCACTGCGGTTTGAAAATGGCGCGCTTGGCACGGTGCTGATTTCTGATTGTGCCCCTTCGCCCTGGAGCTGGGAGCAGGCGACCGGCGAGAACCACCCGACCTTTCCCGGGAATGAGCAAAACCCGTCCCGCTTTTTCGGCACCGCGGCGGCGATGGAATTTCCGAGGCTGAAGATCTGGCGTCATGACGGCCCCGTCGATTGGCACAGCCCGCTCGGCTCCGAGACGCCGACCTTGCCCAAGATCGACGTTTACGCCGAACAGATTGCCCATTTCATCCGAGTGATCCGAGGCGAGGAGGTGCCGATCATCACCGGCGAAGATGCCAGCCGATCTCTCGCTGCAACGCTCGCCGTGGTCGAAGCGATCGGCACGAAGAATGCGGTGAGTTTGCGGTAGCATAAGGCGAGATCAGCCCGGCGGACCGATCGACGTCTCCACCTGGCGAGCTCAATCTTTCGTTAACCAAATCCTGGTAGGACCAAGTCCTGGCCCGGCCATCAGGTTTCGTTGGCGACCCATTTCAGGATGTGCTTGGCGACGGCCACGAGGTCGCCGTCCTGATTGTGGATCTCGATCTCGGAGGTCGAGCGACGGCGGGCTTCGTCGATGGCGGCGATCCGGTAGGTCACGGTGATGGTGTCACCAAGAAAAACCGGTTTCAGGAAGCGTACGCGGTCGTAACCAAGGGAGACAGGTGTTTCGGCGACATCGCGGACATGGGCAATCGCCATGGTCGAGGTGGTCGACATGTAGCCGATCAGGAGTGCGCCGTGGGCGATGCGCCCGCCATAGCTGGTGCTTTTCATATAGACCTCGTCCACATGATTGGGCGCGAGGTCGCCGGTGATGCCCGCGAACAGATAGACATCGCTCTCGCCGACCGTTTTCGAGAACGAAACCTCATGGCCTACCTCGACATGAAAGGGCATCATCTTGCTCCCGTTTCCAAACTGCGTTAGCCCAGGTCCTATCGTCCCTCCTCACCGCCCAAGGATCAAGGCCGCGGGGCGCGACGCCTGGCGAAAGTCCCAGACTGACAAGGGGAGGAAGAAGCATGACGGTTCGTGGTCTTGAGGGTGCGAAGGCGATTGTCACCGGAGCGGCGCGCGGCATCGGTCTTGGCATTGCACAGCGATTTTCCGAGCTTGGTGCCGAAGTCGTCGGCTGGGATGTCAGCGTCGGCAAGAACCCGGTTTTCAAGGCGTTCTTCGAATGCGACGTTACGGACGAAGCCTCGGTTGCCGACGCCGCCAAGGCCACTTTCGCCGAGCTGGGGCATGTGGATGTCTTGGTCAACAATGCAGGTGTCAACGGGCCGACCAAGCCGACATGGGACTACACCCTCTCGGAATGGAACAAGGTGCTGGCCGTCGACCTCACCGGCGTTTTTTTATGTTCGCGCGCCGTCATAGGGCCGATGCGCGCGCGCGGTTACGGGCGGATCGTCAATATTGCGTCGGTTGCCGGCAAGGAAGGCGGTCCCAATGCTTGTGCTTATGCGGCGGCCAAGTCGGGCGTGATCGGTTTCACCAAGGGCCTCGCCCAGGAACTCGCAGGCTCAGGCGTGCTCGCCAATTGCATCGCCCCTGCGATCACCGAAACCGAGCTTTTCGCCGAAATGAGCGAGGACTACATCGCCGATCGGCGCGGACGAATTCCGATGGGACGCTTTTGCACCATCGAAGAAATCGCCACCATGACCGCGTTTGCCGCCAGCCCCGAATGCAGTTTCACCACGGGCTTTACGTTCGACGTGACGGGTGGAAGGACGACCTATTGAGAGTGACCTGATAGAGCACTCGAAAAGCCTGTCAGAAGTGCTGAGCTTGGCTCGGCCATCAGGACTTCGTCGACAACTCACGGCGTGCGGCGATCCCATGATGGATTTTTCAGAAGGCATATTTCAGATCAAAGCGTGTACGAAAGATTTTCTCGTTGATGATTTCATCACCGTCGTCTTCGAATGTGTAACCTGAGTAGTCAAGGCTCAGGCCGTAGCCCAACCCCAGCAACAGCCAGTTCAAATCGCTCGACCAGCTCACCCCGCCATTCAGCCCAACGGATGTCGTGTCGAATTGCTCACCGCTCGTTTGAAATTCTTGGAGATAGGCGACTGCTGCGTTGAATGACAATGCGCCAGCGTCGAAGACCGGGACGGAAAAAGACCCTCCGAAAAACGGGCCGCCATATTCCAGACTTAGAAAGTCAGTTTCTGCGTATTTGTAGCCACCGAACAAGGATATATTGGGTGTCAAACCGTAGCCTGCGGTGAAATTCAGTTCCTGGCGCCCTTTGCCGAAATCGGCATTCGCATCGCCTTCTCCCAATTCCACCAGATCCGTTTGCCCATATAGATCGGCAAAGAAACGACCATATTGTGCGGTTAGGCCAAGGCCGCCGAAGATGTAGTCGAAGTTGACATTCGTGCCCAGGACTTCAGATCTGTAGGCTAAATAACCAGTACTTACTCTCGGCGTGAATGAAATACCGGCAGCGTTGACACTATAAGATGAAAAAAACACTATCAAGATTATTACTGATCGTATTTTGTCAGCTAAAAATTTCATTTTTCTTCCTCAAATGTTAGCGATCAGACAACATTGACGAGACCTGCTTCCTGGTCAAGAACATCGGATCAAGAACAAAGAATAACGCCTGGCAACGTGGCTTTTCTGTTGGGCTCGATGATGTCGTCAAATCGTTTTTTTTTTCAGGGAGTGATGAATGACGAGCCCGCCAATACGGTCACATCGCTTGACACAGGCCAAGAGGCTGCTCTAGGGCAAGGTCAGTTCGGCTCCAAGGCTCTCGGCATTTAAGCCGACCGTGATTCATCGGATGTTAACCATGTCTTGTTAAGGACATTCCTGGCCCGCACGAGCATGGTCATTCGTCCGCCCGCAGAATCCGCCTGCAGAAAAGGAGGGGGCCGGCTCGAATACCTGGATCGCTCGGGCCGGATTGCCATGTTGAAACAAAGCGGTGAAGAAGCGATGAAATTCGGTGTGCTGCAAACCGATCAGGCTGATCCGAGGTTGCTCCGGCATGAGATATCTTAAGTGAGCCTCTTCAAGACAATGTGGAGAGCAATGCCGATCGTCCGAGGATGTCGCCAGCGCCGATCGGGCCTTCATTGATCATGAAAAACACCGAGGCGCATGTTCGGCTGCTCAGCTTTGTCGGTCATCATGATCGTGACATTCTTCCCTTCTGTTTCTGGCCCATTACCGGACGCTCGGCGTCAGCGGCTTCGTGCTTGCGTTGCATGGGCCGTGGCCGGAAAGTTCCCTCGACTGGCTGACGCGGCAGGACGATGTCGCGGTCTGGGATTTGCTTGTCGATCGTTATGAGGATTCCTTTCGACGCTCGATCCTGAACCTGATGGCGGCACGTTTCGCGATCGTTGGGTCGTGCTGGCCGATGCCGATGAGTTTTTGGAGCTGCCTTACCCGAGCCTCGAGGCGACCGTCCGCGCGCTCCAGGTGATGGGACTGGATTGTCTGCCCGCTTATCTGTTGCAGCGCATGTGCGCCGATGGTCGGCTGCCGTGCTCGATCCAGAGCGTTCGCTGGATCAGACCAGTTTCCCTCGTACAATTTCGGTCTGTGCGAGGACATGGGCGTTAAAAGCCCGGTCTGGAAAACCAAATATCCGCTGGCCAAGGTTACGGACAACTTCGCGATCGATCGGGGCAATCACTGGCCGCCCAATCCGATGAGCTTGGCGGATGCGCCGGTGCGGGGCATTGTCCATCATGTGAAATGGCGGGCGGCGTTAGGGAAGCGTTCGAGCTGGAGCGCGGCGAAAGCAGCAATGGCGCGGACATGGCCTGCTTCCAACAATGGCTGGACAGCCACGACGGCAAGCTGCCGACGGCGCATGCCCGGCCCTACAGCCGGGAAGACCTGTTCGCACGCGGACTGCTGGTGAAGCCCGATCGCCAGCATCTCTTGATCGGCTCGTTGCAACGGTTGCGACGCGTGCCGGCGATGACGAAAGAACGCCAGGAGCGGCTCGGGCGCAAGCTTGAGCGGCTATTGGGGGGCCGGCGCGACGCCATCACGGCATCGGGCTCAACACCAACGCCGCGCGGCGCCCGTGCTTGTCTGGTGACGTTCGATTTGTCGCCGCCGCTGACCTCGGGCGGGATCGGGACGGCGATGCATGCGCTGGCGGAGCATCTTGTTGCCGCAGGGCATGAGGTCGATCTGCTGTTTTGTCCGTATGAAGGGCCGACGGCGCTTTGGCAGCTCTGGTATGACTATTGGAAAAACCGCGGGGTAACGCTTCATTATCTGCCGCGAACGGTGGGTGAGGAGCGGCATTATCTGGTGCAGAGCGACTTCTTGTCGAAGATCACCGGCTTTTTGGAACATCATCAGTTCGACCTCATCCATGCGGCCGATGCTGCGGGCTATGCCTGCTCCTTGGCGATCCTGCGTGCAGCGGGGCTCGCGTTTTCAAGAACGAAACTCGTGGTGACCGCCCATGGCGGCATCGCCTGGCACCGGCGCGGCAATCAGCTGGCCTGGACGGTGGATGAGGCAGAAGCGTCTTTTGCCGAAAAGCAGATGCTGCGGCTTGCCGATGTCGTCTGCTGCCCGAGCCATTATATGAAGGATCGCCTCCTGTCGATGGGGCAGGCCGCCCCTGAACAGCTGGTCGTCTTGCCGAACGCTCTTTCCGGCCAGACCCGTTCCTTCGGGATTGTTGCCGACCGCTCGGTGCGGCCGATCGACGAACTGGTGATGATGGGACGGATCGAGCCCAGGAAGGGCGTCGACCGCTTTGCCCGTGTGATCCGGAGGCTGGCCGCCGAAGGAGAGACCGGGTTCAGCATCACGTTCCTCGGCAAGCCCGGCCCAGGCGTGGATCTCCCGGGCATCCGTGCGATGCTCGGCCCGCTCGGTAAGGCCGCGCGCTTCATCACCAATTACGATCACATCGAGGCGGTCAATTATGTGAAGACCCATGATTGCCTGGTGGTGATCCCTTCGCTTCGGGAGAACTTCGCCCTATTCGCTCTATGAATGCCTGGAAAACCATGTCCCGGTGATGGCAAGCGACGCCGGCGGCATGGCGGAACTGGTCGCCAAGGATGACCGGGAGCGCATTCTCGTCGCCGGCGACGACGACAGGCTGGCCAGAGCGCTTATGGATGCTCTTGCCCATGGCATGCGCCCAGCTACGCTGGCGTTCGAGCCGAGCCTGGTCGGCCTGAGGCTCGTGGCTCTGCATGAAAAGCTGGCCAGCGAGGCACGTAGCCCTTGGGGTGTTCACCCTTCTCTGCCAAGGGAAAGCGACGCCCTCCCCGGCACGGGGATTGTCTATGGTGGCGAAGGCGCAGGCGATTGGGCGAAGGAGGTCAATCAACGGGTTGCCGATCTGGTGCATCGACCCGGACAGATCGATCAGATCGGTGCGGAAACGTCGATGCAGAACCAAACAGGCCGCGCATCGTCAACTGAGCCTTCTGGATGTGTCGATGCACCGGCTGACGATCTGCTCTTTCTTCACCACGCCGCGGTGCGGCCCCATGTTGGCGCCTTTTCGGCGATGCAGAGACTGATGGCGAAAGCCGGGGTCGATGCCGTCGTCGTCGGTTATCGGGCGGCAGACGAGAGCAATGAGGGACGTTGGGGCCATCATGCAGGGCCGACGGTCATGGCCCCCGCCGGCCCGGCGGAACAGGCGGTTTTGCGCAATTTGTTCGGTGCTGGTTTGTTTCTCATCAAGCGGTCCTGGTTTCTCCGGTTGGGTGGCTTTGACACCGATCTGCCATCGAGCACGTTTGCCCATTGGGACCTGCTCAATCGATTGCATGCCGAAGGCGGTGAGGTCATGGGTATTCCCAAGGCGATGGCAACCGTCGATCATCAAACGGCGATCGAGCTCCAGACCCCGGTCTCCCCGAGCTTTGCCGATCGGCTGCTGCAGCCCTGGCTGCAACAAGCGCCTCCTGCGTTGCAGGGTTTCATCCGAATGGCGACGGCGCCGAGGTCTGTCGCGTTGATCGAACAAGCATCGGCCCCTGATGGGCCCCGAAAGGCAGCTGATGACAGGCGTTGACGTTGTGATCATCGCGGATGGTGGCCAAAGCCCGGCGGCGGCACGGCAATTGTCGCGTTTGCTGGAGGCTCACCGCCAGGCTTCGATCCGAACCGGCCTCTTGATGCTGCGCGCCGACCGGACCAATCCGGGCTGGCTTGGCTCAAAGGAGATCTTCAGCCGTTTCGATGACGACACCTTCGTCAGACTCGACCCCGACGTTCTATGCTCGGCGCCGCTCACGCTCGTCCTCGCACCGAGGCTCGCCTTTATCGAGCCCGCCACCCCGCTTCGGCTGAACACCGAGCAAGCGATCATCTGGCCGGCCGAGCCGGTGATCGAGCTTCCCGGCGAACAGCGCTCGCTTGCCGCAAGAGCCCCCGATCTGGCTCGCAATATTGCCCAGCGCTTGAAGGCGCCCGTTCTCTTTGCTGCGCGGACGGCGGGAGAACGGCATGATCTGATGCAGCATGCCATCGGGCTTCGGCTGACCGATTGGATCTGGTGGCCCCTCCTCGACGAGAGCCAGGAAAGCCGCGCACGAGAAGGTGGAAGAAAGCCTCGCGTTGGCCGGCATTGGCAGAGCGACGCCCCGCTCGATGCCCAAGCTTATGGAACGTTTGCCGCGGCCTTTGGTGATTGCTGGCCGATGGATCTGGTTTTCCATGGCAAGCGTGCCGTTCTCGAAAGCCTGCCTCCCTTCGATCAGCGCCAGGGGATGGAGCTCAGAGACCAGGACCAGCAGCCGCTTGACGCGTTCCTCTCGGCTCTCTCTCTGTTCGTTGCGGTGGGTGACGATCGAGGCTCCGCCCATGTCCCATTGGCGATGTTCGAAGCGATGCAGGCGGATGTCGTGGTCATCGCACCGCCCGTGATCTCGGCGATCATCGACAGCCCGTTGCCGGTGGCAGCGCCGGCCGGGCTCATGGGACTCGCCAGCAGTCTCTTGAGTGACAATATCGCTTTTGAGCGGGCAAGGCGGCAGCAACGCCAACTGATGACCGAGCGGCACAGCGCCAAAGCTCACCAGGCTCGAATTGGTCCCTACTTGACGCCGAAGAGGTCAGTGGCGCCCGCACCGGCCAACAGCATGCGGGGGGCGGACAGAATTCTGTTCGTCAGCGACGACAGCCCGCATCTCGAGCATCTGACCAGAGCGCTTGCGATCGCCGAGCACCTGCCGGCGTCGCTTAGGCCTTTTTTCGTGACCACGGCGCGGAATGCGCGGCTTGCCGAACAGCGAGGCCATCCGGTGGAGTATGTGCAGGCCCATAACAGCTTGCCGTTCCGCCAGATCTTCGATGACGCCAGGCGCTGGAATTTTTGGTTCGAACGTCATCTTGCCGAGCTAATCTCATTCACGGGCGCACGGGCGCTGGTGTTCGATGGGGTCTATCCGTTCGGCGGCGTAATTGCCAATCGAAGAGACTTCTTGAACCTCCCCTTCGTCTGGATCAGGCAGGCGCTTTGGCGTCCGAAGGCGAGCCAGGATGCTCTAAGGCACAGCAGGGAGTTCGACCTGGTGATCGAACCTGGCGATCTCGCCGCCGCCTTCGATCGCGGACCGCTCCAACCTCTGCGCCGTCAGGTCCTGGCGACAGACCCTGTTCGCCTGGACGCACCTGTGCCAAGGGCCGAGGCGCGACGATCATTGGGGCTGGCCGACGACGACGGACCCGCCTTCCTGATCGATCCGACCTTGCCGATCGAAAAAATCGAAGGAGAAACCGTTTCTTTGCTGTTGGACAGCCTCGAGCAGAGCGGCGGTTCTCTTTGGACCATCGATCCTCTAGGTGCAACCTCCGCTCCCTGGTCACGCCAGGTCAGACGGCTCGGAGATCCCGAAGCCGGACGTTTGCGCGCCGGCTTCGATGGAGCGATCAGTGCTGCTGACTACAGAAGCGTTCATGACCAGGTGGCCGCGGGCTTGCCAAGCGTGCTCCTCCCGGGCTTTGGCTCATCGACCGATGATCAGGCCGCACGCGCCGATTTTGCCGAAGGGGCCGGCTTCGCCATCGCGCTTCGATTGGGCGACGTCTATGGCGCCCGTGCAGCAGCCCGAAAGCTACTCGATTCGACCTCCCGGACCATGATGACGGCAGCCCTTGCCGGACATGAGACCGAAAATGGAGCGGAGAAAGCAGCCTTGGCGATCACCAATCTGGTTTATAGTGTCGGCATGCCGGCATTGGCCGATGCCCAGCGTGTTTGAGCGCAACGGAGCCGGCTGGGGCGGTGGCGGGACAAAAAGGATAAGTGATGGATTTCACGCTGTTCGTGGGCACCCACCACAAGACGGGAACAATGTGGATGTTCAACATCTTTCAGACCTTTGCCGAGCGCGCCGGCCTGCCCTTTTTGAATTTCTCGGAACATTGCAGGCGGCTTCTGATCACCGGCCAGCGCTGTGACCAGCTTCTTTTCGGCTATGGCCTCGCTTTCGATGGAATCATCCTGGCCGATCATGCCGAAGGGTTTCGGACCGTCGCCTCGCTCTTGCCGGAGGAGCGCAGACGCATGTTTCATGTGGTGCGGGATCCACGCGATATCGCGATCTCGGCCGCAGACTATCACGTCAGGTCCAAAGAGCCCTGGCTGCATGTGCCGCTCACCGAATTTGGTGGCATGACCTACCAGGAGCGCATTGCTTCCTATGAAACACTTGATGATCGCGTGCTGTTCGAAATCGACCATTCCAGCGCTGCGACGGTTCAGGAAATTCGCTCACTGCTCGAGATGCCAGACATCGAGATCTTCAAATATGAAGCGTTCATGCAACAACCTTCGACCTTTCAGACACTCTTCGATTTTTGCGGCTTTCACGCCGATTTTCGCCAGCTGTTCGAGCTTGCCGTCAGCGAACACTCCTTCTTCGGCGAGGCCAAAGCCGAGACCAGCGATCACGCGTCCGACGGCAGCGTTGCGCAATGGCGGGAAAAACTGAGGCCCGCCACCTTGAACGCCATCGAGCAGACCTTCGGCGACGTCATCGCGAGGCTCGGCTACCCCGAGGCTTAGAGCGACCATTATTCTTGCCGCTACGACTTGGTCTCGGCTTCCGTCATGCCTGATTGCTTTTCGCCGCCGGCCAAGGGAGCAAGGCGGTAGATGCGCCCTCGAAGATCGCCGACATAGAGCTCGCCATCGCCGGCCTTGGCGAAGGCGGTGAACTCCACCGTCCAGCGACCGAGCTCCCTCACCTCGCCAGGCGGGATGAGGCGGTTGTCCTTGGGCAAATCTATCGACCAGATCCAGCCGCTGCTGAAATCGGCGAAGACATAAGCGCCCTTCAGCCAGGCGATGTGATCGCCTTCATAAACTTCGCCGCCGGTGACCGACATGCCGGCATCGCGGCCATATTGAAACACGGGTTTGATGGAGGTCGTTGGATCGCAAATCCTGTCCAGACGGCACCAGTCCCCTTCCATTGCGGGCCATCCATGATGGCGGCCGCGCCGAACCTCGGTGATCTCCTCATGGACATCCTCGCCGACATCGCCTGCGATCAGCCGGCCGTCCGGGGCAAAGGCCATGCGCCAGGGATTGCGGAACCCGAAGGCGAAGGTTTCGGGCGGGATCCTTTCATCGGTGATGAAAGGATTGTCAGACGGGATCGCAAAAGCCCGGCCCTCTTTGGATGTGTCGACATCGATGCGCAGCACCTTGCCGCGGAGGCTCTCGGGCGCGGCTCTCGCCTCAAGCCACTTGCCCTCCTCGCCGTCGCCGACGGCGATATAGAGAAAACCGTCATCGCCGAAGACCAGAGCGCCGCCATTGTGGTTGCTGAAGGGTTGGCGAATATCGAGGAGCACGCGCTCGCTTCCCCGGTCGATTTGGGCGGCTTCGACCTCTTTGATCGGAAAAACCCACTCGGCAATGCGGGCCACGCGCTCGCCACTGGCTTGATCGAGATTGTAGTGCAAATAGAGCTTCGGCGTGGTCGGAAAGTCGGGATGAAGCGCGATGCCGATCAAACCGGCTTCACCGACCTGATGGATTTTTCCCTGACCCTCGAGCGCCTCATCGAGCTTCAGGACGACCCTGGGCTCCCCTTCGCTTCCGGGCGTGAGGTCGACGAGATGGACGTCGCCGCGCTTGGTCGTGACCAGCATGCCAAGATCGTCCGGCAACAGCGTGAGATCGGTCACGACGTGGTTCACCCGGGCGATGGGCACAAGGGCAATCTTGTTGTCGGGGGACGCCTCGGTTGCGAACTCATTGATCACATTGATCAAGGTCAGATGACCGAAATCACGGTCCATCTCGACCCGGTAATCATCGAGAAATCGATCGCGCAGCACCTCGCTCAAGGCCTGTTCGCGGTGATCAAAGATGATCCAGAGCTCGCCGTAGCGCCTCAGGCGGTGCACGAATTTGGTGACGTAATAGGCCTCCTTGTTTTCGCGCTTGATCAGATCCGGCTCAATGCCAAGGTCTTCGAGATCAGCCTGAACAGCATCGAGCTCGCCGACCTCGATCACCACCACCGGTTCTTTTTCACCTCTTTCCCGAACCAGCGCCGACATGAGCCTTGCGCTCGCATCGCTCTCCTCCGCGACAACGTTGCCCCACCCCCCGAGCCCTCCTGCGAGAAGACAGAGAACGGTGACAAGCAAACCTGATCTTTGCGGCTGGACCGGTCGAAAAAGCACCATCGCTGTCACGATTGATGGGGCAGCAGGGCGTGGGACCAATGCCGGTGGGCGGCCTCTCGCCGAAAGGCGGCGACGGTTTCAAGTTCGGCCAGTGACGGGGGTGCAATCGCGAGGACGCGGCCGTCCTTTGCCAAAGGGATCGACCAGCGGTCCAGCAAGCCGCGGAGAGCCGGCACGCCCGGTCTCGCCAGATCCTCAACCCAGAGCTTGACCTTGGGCAGCCCGTGGCGCCGGCAAAAACCAGCCCCCCTATCATCGGCCTCCTCGATCCCGACCAGGTCGCGTGCGATCTCGGCAAAGCCGGGTTTAGCCCGATCTTCGCGCAGCCAGGCGCGTTGTCGCCGAAAAGCCTGCAAAGCGGGATCGAGATAGGCGAGGCGGACGACGCGGAGCCGTTGGCGAAGCTGTTGCAGGAAGATCGGCCGCTGCTCCAGCCAGAGCAGATCACGATAGTCGATCAGCGCCGACAAGACCCCCGACGGCTTGTCGGTCCTGTCGATCAAGCCGACGAGATAATCCTCAAAGCCGCTTGCCTTCCCTCCCGCCACCGCCGACCACATCGGCCCGTCGAGATCGAAATGGGCCTTGACCCTGCCGAAGCATCGAAGCGCGCTCAGCTGATCAGCCACCGCGTCAATTGGCAGGCCGCCCGCATGGAGGAACAGGAAAACCTCGCTCGCCAGCCCCCCTTCCTTCGTTTCGCTCATCGCCTGCTCTTCGACGGCGATCCGAACGGAGGGTGTTCCCGCCTCTTCCATCAGCCCCGGCGCTCCAGCGGCGTGACGGGTGGATTCCGAGCCAATGTCACGCTTGTCTTGCCAAGGCCGCGGATCGTCGCCAGCTTTTGCCCGAGATCGGCGATGTTGGCGACGCGCCATTTCCGCTTGAGCTGGGCAAGGCGGCGATTGAGATAAAGGTCCCAGTCGAGGTCGGGGGCAAGGTCGATCTGGCGTTCAATGCTGGGCAGATGCTCGATCAGGAGCCTGCGTTCGATCCAGGGCGAGAGGTCCAGATCGTCGGTGATGAAGACCGGCGTTTTCCCCTTGGCCGCACAATCCTCGACCATCCAGTCGAGCATCCGGTCGCGGGCCGATGGATCCATGCCGATCACCGAGATCAGGATAAAGTCCGGCTGGCTGGTTTCCGGCGCCATGCCTTTCTCCCCCTTGGCATCCGCAACGTCCGGTCGGTCCTCAGCCATCGAGCATCTGCCAGGGCTGGCGATCCGCGTCGTCGACCCTGATCATCCTGCCGCTCTTGGTTTCGGGCGCATGGGTAAGCTTATAGAAGCGGGAGCCCTCTTCATCCAGATCGGCGAGGGTCAAATCCAGCCCACGGCGCAGCCGTTTACCCTCGCGGCGGATCTCGTGCCAGAGCAAACGGCCATTGTCGACGCCAAGGCCGACCCTGGGCACGATCACATCGAACCACCAGCGGCGAA
This sequence comes from uncultured Alphaproteobacteria bacterium, assembly GCA_963787265.1. Taxonomy (GTDB): domain Bacteria; phylum Pseudomonadota; class Alphaproteobacteria; order Geminicoccales; family Geminicoccaceae; genus JANQPX01. Next base: position 75,882 of record CAWBCX010000050.1, read on the forward strand.
AGCTTTCGAAGTCGTTGATCAGCGTGTGATTCCATTCGTCGAAGGCCAGGAGGGCACTGCTCAGGCGTGCACCATACATGGCAAAGAGACCGTTGTTGACGTCGGCGCCGACCGAGCACCAGATACCGAGGCGATCGGCATTGCCTTTCCAGACATGGCGGCGAAAGGCGTCCTTCAACGGCAGATCGGGATAGGCGCGCTGCGCCGTAACGCCGTTCGGCGTCATCAGCTTGGTCCCTTCGCGCACGCCGGCGCGAAACGCCTGAAAAGGCGTCGAGGTGACATCGATGGCGGACGCGATTCGTCGATCGGTATGCCAATCAAGCGTCCAGCAAAATTCGGTGGCGGCGTGCTCGCTGTCGGCGGTCTCATGGCTCTTCATGGCGAGCGTCAGCTGCTTTGGCCAGATCTTGACCCCGCCATTGCCGTAGATCAGCCCGTTCAGGCGATTTCTGGCGCTGAAGGTGACGACGCTGTCGAGCGATATGTTCGGAACGTCGATGGGTTGGTTCACGATGGCGGGCTCGACGTCGATATTGTCGGCATCGATGGTGATGAACAGCTCGGTTTCCGAAAGACGGGCCGCGGCCTTGTGCGCGGCATCGAAGCCCTTGACCTGGTGCACCCGTTTCGCGCGCGGACAAAGCGCTTTCAGCTCGGCGAAATTACGCTCGGCATTGGGCTCGTCATAGCTGATGAACACGATGTCGAGGGCCTGCATATCAAGCACGACGATCAGCCTCGCTGAGCAAGGATCAGCTTTCCGAGAAGATCGATGGAAACCTCGTCGCTCGCAATCGATCCGGTCCTGGCGCGAAAGGCGCCGATCGCTTCAATCGTTTCCTCGCTGAGCCTGCCATTGAAGGATCCCGGATCATAGCCGACATCCGACAAGGCGCGCTGCACGGCCTCGATGACGGCATCCTTGGGCAGTTCGGCGAAAGCAGAGGCTGCCTCGTCCTGGCCGCCGTCCATTTGATGGGCCTTGGCGAGCCAATAGGCCGCGACCACCGGGTCGGTCGCACTGGTGCGGAAGCCGGCATGGAGCTGGCCGAGCATCAAGGCGGCTTCATGATCGTCACGGCTGGCCGCCTGTTCCAGGAGCCTGATCGCCTCGGTCTCGGTTTCAACGCCGCCGCCGATCAGGAGCAGGGTTTCGGCCAGCGGACGCTGAGCCTGGGCATAGCCTTGAACCATGGCCAGGCGCAGCCATTTGCTGGCGGCGTTGAAATTGGCCGGAACGCCGTTGCCTTCCTTGAACATCATGCCAAGCGCCTGGGCCGAGGCCGCATGGCCCTGCTCCGCCGCCTGCTGCCAGAAGATCGCCGCCTGCTCGACATCGGGCTGGTCCGAGAGGCCTCCGGAAAAATAATAGTCGCCAAGCTCATACTGGGCCCATTCATAACCGCCGGACGCCGCACGTCGCATCCAGGCGATCGACAACAGCGGATCGGCCTTCACGCCGATACCGTCCCGATAGATCAGGCCCAGCTCGAAGGCAGCGCCGATATGGCCCTGATCGGCAGCCGCCTGAAACAGCGCCAGGGCTGCGGCGTGATCAGGAGCACCCCTAAGCCCCTGCTGCAGGATCGAGCCCAGGGCATATTGCGCGATCGGGATGGCCGCCATCGGCGGCAGGGCGCAGATAGCGAAGGGCTTCGCTGGAGCGGCCGGCCGCCATCAAGGCCCGGCCCAGAAGCGCTTCGACTTCCGGTTCGGCGCCCAAGCTTTCCAAAGACTGCTGGCAGACGTCGACGGCAAGGTCGACATTCAAGCGCTGAAAGCCGGGCGACGGCGGGTGGCGCCTGCTCATCAGCCAGCGGCCTTCCATCCAGACATTGGACAGCGGATCACCGCCGACACGACGGCAAAGGCTGAGCGGATCGTCGCCCAAGGCCTCCGAGCGTGCGGCCGATTGCAGGGCCGCACCGGGATCGTCCGTTTCAGGCGACGGGGCGGCGACGTCCGCTTCGGTTTCCGTCGGCTGAACCTTGAGCTCGAGTTTCTGTATGCTGAAGAGGTCGTTGCTGTTTTCGGCCAGCCCTTCGGCGGAAATGCTGGCCATCAAGGTCCGGCGCAGACGTATGGCGTCTTCGACATACTCGCCTTCGGGAAAGACCACGAGGTAACGCTGGAGCGCGGCCAAACGCTCGTTTGGATCCTCGATCGTCTGCACGCTTTGCCAAAAGAGATTCTCCGGTCCCTGCGCACCGCTCTCTTGCCGGCTGCTGTCGCCGTTCAGATAGAACTCGCCGAGAACCGCCTCCTCGACCCAAGGCACCTGGGCGCCGTCGGTCAAATCCATCACCCGCTCACGCACCCGCCGGAACACACGGCCGACCTCGAGGCCCGGCTGATCGATCCATTCCAAAAGCGCCTGGGTAAAGGGGCTGTGCAGGCCTTCGCCATCGAGCGCCACCTGATCGGGGGCGGTGGCGTAGGCGATCAGCATGCCGGCCGCCCCTTGGGTCTGGGCGAGCCCGCTTTCGGTCGCGGCGCTTCGGCCAAGCCGCCCGGCACGGGCCTTGAACCGCTCCGACAGCGGGTCGTCGCGACAGGCATCCAGGAGCAGCATGCTGAGCTTTGGCCCGCCCGCTTTCAACTCTTCGGTGATCAGGTCGAGCGGGACAGCCTCGTAGGTCAGATCGCGCGGTTCCTGGATGTCGGCAGCGACCGGCAGCAGGTAGTTCCGACCCGCCACCTGAACCGCATGCCCTGCGTAGAAGACCAGCGCAATTTCCGCGGACCGGCTGCCACGGGCAAAATCCCTGATCACGCCGGTCATATCGGCAAGATTGAGATCAAGCGCCGTGATCACCTCGAAATTGAGCTGCTCCAGCGCATTGCTGATGGCGCGGGCGTCGCGCGTTGGGTTGGGCAGCGAGGGAACGTAATCGTAGGCACCGTTACCGATCACCAGAGCGATGCGGCGCCCCTCTTCGGCACCGGCCACCGGCGCCAGGCTGGAGAACAGCAGCAACAGGACGAGGGCATGTCTGATCCGGGAAAGCACGGCCGTTCACCTGGGCGAAAGTTCGGCGAGCAGCAAGGCGCTGGGCTCACCTTTAGGCACGAGGCCACGGCTGCTCTCGAAGGCGACGATCGCTTCGCGCGTGGCCGAGCCCATCAACCCGTCCGCAGGACCAGGATCGTAACCTTCCTCCTTCAACCAGGTCTGGATCGTCTTGAGCTGCTGCTGTGACGGAACTTGTCCAAGACGCTCGGTGACCTCGCCGCGCAGCTTCTTGCTGCCGGATTGCCGGAGCACCCGCCCGAGCCAGGCCAAAGCGCCCTCGACATCGGCCGGGCCACCTTCGCCGTTGAGCTGCATATCGGCGAGACGAAAGGCTGAACGGGTGTCGCCGCTGATCGCTGCCTTTTCGAACAGCGCGCGCGCTTTGACCGGGTCTTTCGGCAGTCCGTCGCCTTGACGATAAAGACGGCCCATCCGTTCCAGCGCCGCGGCATGGCCGAGATCCGCCGCCTGCTGATAGTAGGCCATCGCCTGCTGCATGTCGGTCACCCCGGCTTCACCGGTCTCGTAGGCACGCGCCATCGTGGTCAGACCATAGCCTCTCGCTTCGTGGTCCTCCGCAGCCACCACCTCTCGAAGCAGCGCCAGACCGCCGGCAGGATCAGCCGGCATGCCGGTGCCGCTCATCATGAGTTTGGCCAGCTCGATCTTGGCGTTGTTGCTCTCATATTTACCGAGTGCCACCTTCAGCAGTTCGACCGCCCGCGCCGGATCCCGTTCGACATGCTTGCCTTCGAGATAGAGCTTGGCGAGTTCGATATCGCCATACTCCAGGCCGCCGTCGGAGGCTTCCTGGAACAGGGTCATCGCCTGCTCGACCGATTTCGGCACGCCGCGGCCTTCGAGATAGAGCTGGCCCAGCATGATCATGCCCCAGCCGTTATCCTGCTCGATCGCCTTTTGGAACCAGGCCACGGCCGCACCGTCATCCTGACGCACACCGAGGCCTCTGAGGTAGTTCTTGCCCATATTGAGCTGACCCCAGACGAAACCCCAATCCGCCGCCTTTTCGAACCAATAGGCGGCTTGCTCGTAATCGCGCCTGACCCCCAGACCGTCGCGGTAAGCCTTGGCGACCTCGTGGCCCGCGGCCACATAGCCTAATCCGGCCGAGCGCTGGTAGAGCTCGAAGGCCTTTTCATAGCTTTGCGGCACACCAGCACCTTCGGCATAGATACGGGCCATGCCGGCAAGAGCCGGCGGATCATCCCGATCAGCGAGCGGCTTGATCCAGGGCAGACCCGACTCGAAATCGTATTTTGCAGCGTAGGCGCGGGCGACCTGCCGCCGGAACCGATCAACATTCGGGAACTGATCGGCAGCCGAGAGACAGGCGAGGATGGCAGCGGCGGATTCGATGAAGCTATCGACCCGCCGTCCGTCGCCGCGGACACGCCAGAGCCACCGCCCTTCCGTCACCCGCTCATCGTCGAAGGGGTCGGAGGCGAGATGGTCGCAGTCATGGACGGAAGCGTTGATGCCGATCGCCTGGACCAGGCGCTCGTCGCCTTCCTTGTAGGAATAGGCGAACTGGCCGGCCGGGCCGACGATATGGCGATGGGCCTCGAAATTGATGCCGTCCAAGACGCTGGCATCGAGATAGTCGCCGACAGCGATCGGGCTGCCGTCACGGAGCTGGATGTTGCCGAAAGGCAGTTCCTCGATCAGGACCTTGGCTGTCCGGTCGTCGGGGAGGCTGACCGGCAAAGGCTGATGGCCGACACCGAGATAGGCATCGAATTCCGCCTGGACGTCATAATCCGGTTCCAGACCGGCGATCTCGATCGACTCCCGTACCGTTTCCGGCTCACCGGCTGCGATACCGCGGGTCGGCTGTGCGAAACTGTAGACAATCTCGCCAAGATCGCCATTGGCACCTTCGGGCACCGCCAGCGCCACGTCGATAGAGCGCTCGACATTGATCTGCACACCGGGTTTCAGCTCGGCCGTCGGCGTCAGCAAACGAACGTTGTGGGGCAACGCCTCAACGGTGACCACCGTTGGCGCATCACCGAGCGCCGGCGGCAAAGCCAGCGTCATCGGCACCGGACCGATGCCGGCTGATGCTGCGACCTGGCGAAGGGGCGTCTCATCCAGGCCGACCTCGATCTTGGCGGCGAGGCGGGTTTCATTGCCGTTCGGTTCGGCCACGGAAACGCCGAAATCCCCGAGCGGCCCGGTGACGCCTTGGGGCGGATAGTAGTTCGCGTTCTCGAGATCGGCGCCGCGCAGTTGATCGCCGAGCACCACGTCCCGGCCGGCCACCACCACCTGGCCTGCTTCGGGCACGGTCTCGACCCGGGCCAGCAGATCCGGGCTGATCGCACGATCGGCCACGGCCTGACGAAAGCCCAAGGGGTATTGATCGACCCCGAACGGGATCTGCAGCACGCTTGCGACCTGGAATTCCTGATCCGCACCGTTGCCGAGCGTCATGTCCTTCAAGCGCTCGGTCGCCTCGCCGACGAACAACCCCTTGGGGTAGGTGCGGATATAGTCTTCCAGCTCGTCGATCGTCGGTGATTGCTTGATGCTTTCCCAAAAAATCACGTCGGTGAAGGCGCCAGCGCCAGGGGCCGCCACCTCGGCCATCAGCTTGTCCGAGGCCACGGCACTGCCGGCATCGAGTGCTGCCAGCTGCTGCCGCGCCTCACCGGAAAACTGACCGTCCGGAAAAACCTGCAGATAGAGGTTCAAACCGGCCCGTCGCTGCTGCTCGGTGGTCATCTCCTCGATGGTGCGCCAAAAGACGGTGTCGCTGTCGGCGATGTCGAAAGGTCTCGGCGTGCCGGGCTGGAGCGGGGCTGCGACCCGTTCGCCGGGCACGAAATAAAAATCGCCGATGATCGCCTCTTCGATCCAGGGCACCTGAAGACCATCGGTCGCCTCGACCACATCCTGCCGGATCCTGCGGAACATCAGCCCGATTTCCAGCCCTGGCTCATTGATCCACTCGGCGAGCGAATTGCTGAACGGGCTGTGATCGCCGACACCATCATAGGCGACATCGCCGGGAGCGGTGGCATAGGCAATCAGCGTGCCGGTGGCACCGCGAACCGTGGCAAGACCCTGATCGCTGCCGATCGAACGGGTGTCTCCCGTGCTGGCCAGCGGGTTGTCCCTGCAGGCGTCGAGGATGACCAGGCTGATATCGGCACTGGCATGTTCGAGTTCGTCCATCACGAGCGTTAGAGGCATCGATTCGTAGCGAAGATCGGCGGCGTCCTCGATCGCGGCATCGACCGGCAGCAGATAGTTTTCACCGGCATTCTGGAGACCGTGCCCTGCATAGAAGAAGAGCGCAGCGCCTGCGTCTTTAGCCTCCCGACCAAAGGTCCGAACCGCGTCGACCATGTCGTCAAGGTTGGAATCGACGACTTCGATCACGTCGAAATCGAGGGCGCGGAGCTGGTCGGCGAGGAGGTTGGCGTCCTGGCTCGGGTTCGGCAGCTCCGGGAGCCCGGCATAGGCGCCATTGCCGACCACCAGGGCGACACGCTTGTCAGAATTCGCATCGGCTGCGGTCGAAATGGCACACATGGCCACCATCGCCAGCCCCTGCAAACCTCGCCGCGGCGACGCTATCGACCAGAAATTCTGTCGCATCAACACCCTCAATTCTGTCCTTTTTTCGATGCTGCATACTATATCATCGCCGATGGACGAGGAAAGCATCGAATTCGTGTAGCTTTTTCGACAGGTTTTCGACGCTTCTGGTTATATCTGCAGGCGAACATCAGCCAACCTCAAAGGCCAACCACCCCTGGTTTTGGGGTTGGGGGGGACAACCCAAATGCCGATAGACGGGATGGTTGGCCTCTGGCGTTGGCCGATCCTTCGATCATACGGCCTTGCGCTGAGGATCTTCGGGATAGAAAGTCTTGATCAGACAAAAAAATTTTTCTCCGTCGATCTTCTGGCCAACCCGCTTGGGAAAGGATGTGCCGTGGTCAGGCAATCCATCGATTTAGCCCTCTTGGCGGCGTTGATCGCAGGGCCGATCGCCATGCTGCCAGGCCCGGGCTCCGGCCAGGTGAAGCTGGAGGCGGCCTGTCCAAAAGGCGCCTTTTGCGACAGTTTCGAGGACGCCGCCATCGGCGGCATGCCCGGCGGCATCTGGACGGTCGAGCGGCGTGGCGATCCGGTGATCCGGGTCGATGACAAGGAGGCCTATCTCGGCCGGCAATCGGTCAAAATCAGAGCGCTCGGGCGCGAAACGGCGTTCTTGTCGCTCAAGGGCGCCCCGCTTTTTCCCCTGGTCGACAACATCCTCTACGGCCGCAGCATGATGAAGCTGGAGAGTGCCCCGAATAGGCGTGTTCATTGGACGATCATCGAAGGCAAAGGCATGTCCAAAGAGGGCGACGAGATCATCGAATATCGCTATGGCGGCGCCAAACCCATTGATAAAGATGGTGTTTTTATCGGCAGCCGGCTGATGGCGAACTATGAGACGCCGCAAGGCGCCAAGACCGATTGCTGGCACGCCGCCAAGAACCGGACCGTGATGCCGACCGGTCGTTGGGTATGCCTTGCCTTTGCCTTCGACGGCCAGCAGAACAGCATGAAACTCTGGCTCGACGGCAAGCTGCTCGACGATCTGAGCGTCACCGGTGTTGGCCAGGGCTGCATGCACGCTGCCGACGACTACCGCTGGCAGGCGCCGATGTTCGATCAGATCAATCTCGGCTGGGAGACCTACAAGGATGATGAGGCGAGAACACTTTGGATCGATGACGTGGCGATCAGCGACCGGCCGCTAAGCTGTCCTGATCAGTAAAGGCCGGCAAGACTGCCGCCTGCGGGCTGGATCGAGAACACGTCGCCCTCGCTAAATTCCTCGAGATCCACATTACCCGCGCTATCGGACGACAGCTGAATGATCTTGGTGAACGCTTCGCGGGCATGATGACCGACCGGAAAGGCGGACAGATAGAATTCGTAAGCTTGGCGCGTCCCTTCCGCCTTCGCCGTGGCCCAAGCCTGGCTGTCGGCCGGGCTCTGGGCCTCGGCTCGATTTTCGACCGATGCCTGCGACCCGAACACGGCGGCAACCAAGGCCAAGATGTGGCGCACATAGGCTTTCATCAACAATCTCCCGTTCGCCGAAGTATAATCAATGATATTCTCCTGACTAGCCTGGACGCGAGACAGTGTGCTGCGTATCTCGATGCGCTTGCCGCTCTCGCCAGCTTGACAGAACGCTCAATGATCTTTTACCGAGCGGGATCATGGAGACAGGCCGCCATTTGGCCACGAGAAGATCGAGCTTGCGTTCGGCATAGCGCGACCATGGCAAATCGCTGCCGAGCATGGTCTTGCTGGTTGATGAGGGAAAATGTTCGAACAGCACGTTATGCTGGGTCAAAGGACTGAAATCGGCATGATCGATCAGGAACACGGGCAAGGGCTCATCCATGCCCTGTGGCCTGGCCTGAATGACCGCCTGGTGCAGCATCCGGCCTTCCAAGCCGAAGGCGACCATCAGCACCACCGGCCGCTCGAGAGGGTCCGATTGTTTGCCGATCAGCGGTCCACGGCGCGTGGCGGACGGTTTCGCCGAAGCGGCATCCGGTGCGTTTGCCTTGGTTCCGCCTTCCCGGCCTGCGCGCACCAAGGCGATCAGGGTTGAGCGCCCAAGTGGGAATGACAAACGGGTTCGGCTTTGCTTCAAGCCATGCCAGAGCGCGCCCAGCCAACGGCTCGCCGCTGGAGATCGTCCGTGGCTAGCCGCTACGATATCCTGATGGTCGGCGATCTCCGATTTCCCGGCGGCACCGGCACGGTCATCGCTCACGAGATCGCTGCCTCCAGCCGCGCCGGCTATCGCTTGGGTGCGATCCATGTACGAGGTTCGCTGCTCCGCTTTCCGCACCCCATCAACCCGAAGATCCGGCGCCTGATCGACAGCGGCGACATCGATCTTCTCGATCCCGAAGCCTCGTTCGAGTGCCGTCTCTGTCTCATCTATCACCCGCAAACGCTCGCTCATCTGCCGCTCAGACCGCTCCGCATTGATGCCGAGGTCAAACGCCTCGTGGTCAACCATCCATGCCTGAATGGTGGTGGCAAGCCTTTTTATGACTGGCATACCATTCATCGCCATGCCGACATCCTCCTTGATGACGAGGTGCCCTGGACGCCGGTCGGCCCGGCGGTGCGCCGGCAATGGCCAAGGCTGACATTGCCGCCGCCGCTGGCCGACCACGACTGGCCCGGCATCATCGATGCCGCCGCCTGGCGCCTCGAGGTGGAGGCCGCCGCCTTGCATGATCGGCGAGGCGAACGGCTGGCAATCGGCCGTCACAGCCGCCCCGATCCGGCAAAATGGCCGGATACGCGCGAAGAGTTGCTGGAGATTTATCCGGCAGATCCGGGGATCGGTGTCAAGATACTGGGCGGCGGTCCGTTTCTGGAAGAGCTGGCCGATCCCATGCCGCGCCATTGGGAAGTCTGGGCTTTCAACCAGCTCGACGCGGCGGCACTGCTGCGCAATATCGATCTGTTCGTCTACTATCACCACAGCCAATGGGTCGAAGCCTTCGGCATCGCCATCCTCGAAGCGATCGCTGCCGGCCGCCCTGCCCTTCTGCCCCCCCATTTCGAAGAGGTGTTCGGCCAAGCCGCCCTCTATGCCGAACCGAAAGCGGTCGCCCACGAGATCGAGAGGCTGGAGGCGTCGCCGGAGACCAGGCAACGGCAGAGCGAGCAGGCCATCGAGATGGTGCGGGCATGTTTCAGCTATGAGGCCCATCATCAACGCCTGGAAGCGCTGATCGGTCCCCCTGCCTCCCGCAGCATTGCCATGATGTCGTCAGCGCCGAACCGAGATGACGGAGGCGATTCTGGTTGCACGAGCGGCGCGTTACCGAGCAGCGCACCGTCGTCGAACACCAAACCGTCCCGGCCCGACACGGCGCCTGCGACCGCCCGGAGGAAACGCGTCGTTTTTTTCTCGTCGAACGGGATCGGGATGGGGCATCTCACCCGCCAGCTCGCGATCGCACGGCGTCTCGGCCCGATGCTCGAGCCGGTGTTCGTCACGATGTCGCAGGCTGCCCAGCACGTCGAGAATCAGGGCTTTCCGGTCGAATACATCCCGTTTCACACCTATCTCGACTGCGATGTCGTCAGCTGGAACCACTACCTCCATCGAGATCTCGCCGAGCGTTTCGATTTCTACCGTCCGGCGGTCGTCGTTTTTGACGGAAATGTTCCCTATGACGGGCTGATCCGTGCCTTGAAGGCCCGCCCCGAGATCACCGCGGTCTGGTGCCGCCGCGCCATGTGGGTGGCGGGTGCCGGCAAAGACCATATCGGGCGGGAGCGCTTTTTCGATGTGGTGATCGAACCCGGCGAAATCGCGGGGGCGCTTGATCGCGGGCTGACCACCACCCACCAAAGCAGGACGCGCAAGGTTGCGCCCATTCAGCTCCTCGATCCCAATGAGCTGCCGGCAAGAGACGAGGCGAGGCGCCGCCTGAAACTCGATCCGGATCGACCGGCCGTGCTGGCCCAGCTTGGCGCGCGCAACAATTTCAGCTTCGGGCGGCTCCTCGACGACGTCCTGAATTGGCTGATCGCCCATGAAGATCTGCAGATCGTCTGGCTGGATTGGGCGATCGCCAAGGATGAGATGGCGCTTCCGCCCGGCATCGAGCGCATCCGCCTCTACCCCGTCGCCCGTTATCTCAATGCCTTCGACTATGCCATCAGCGCCGCCGGTTACAATGCCTATCATGAGTTGCTGCGCTCAAACCTGCCGACACTCTTTCTGCCCAACGAAAACCCCATGATGGACGACCAGCTCGGCCGGGCTCTCTACGCCCAGCAGCATCGGGTGGGGATGTGTCTGCGCTACCAGGACAGCTACCGCCTGGACGACATGCTGAGCCAGTTTTTCGACCCGATCGAGCAAGATCGCCGACGCCGGCGCCTGTCCGGGATCGCCTTCGAGAACGGCGCGATCGAAGCAGCGCGCATCATCGAAGAGGCCGCCTTCTCAATCCCTGCCAGGGGTTGGGCGACTTCGGCAGCGTAAACGAACCGCGGCAACGTAAACGGACCGCCACCCGTCGCCGGTTCGGCGGTATGGCCAAAGGGGATTCGACGGTTGAAGCCCTGCGGCTAATCCTGACGGAATTACGCGCCTTCCCCGTGCTCATCCGCAAAGACGCGCAGGTCAGCAAGCTCGGGGAACGTGTCGTCGAAGCATTCCTTGCGGAACGCGTCCAGCTTGTCCGTCCGCGTGAAAAAGGCCGGTATATGGTCGGTTCCGTCCGCCGCGTTCATGAAATTGATGATGGCACGCACGCTCGACGCTTCCGATTCGCGGCCCGAACGATCCAGCGTCCGCGCCAGCTGAGCGATCGGCCCGGCGGCACGTTTTTTCATCTCGGGCGGCAGGATCTGCACCGAATAGAACGGCGGATCATTCAGAAAATTGATGTCGAGGGGTTGGGCATCGAACAGGTCGCTCGTATCGAGAAAACGGAAAATATCGGCAAAGGTCATGACGTTGAAGACGGTGATCGTCAGGTTGCCGCGCATGGTGATATGCGGACATTGCTCCTTGACCGTTTGAACATTGCCGAGAAAGGTCGGCCAGACCGTGCCCTTCCGAATATATTCCGCGCGCTTGCCGATACCGTCGACCGAGATGCCGAGATGCACCCGGTCGAACAGCTTCCAGAGATCGAGCACTGCTTCGTCCTTATAGCGGAGAAGCGACATGTTGGTGTTGTAGCCGAGCGTCACATGGGTCCGGCCAAGCTCGACGAGCCGGTGCAGGACCATGTAGTGCTCCTTCATGATCAACGGCTCACCGCCGGCGAAATAGATGTGCTCGACATGGCCGAGGGTTTTTTCGATCTGCCGCCAGAGGTCGTCGTCCGATTTGCCGGCTTTCAGAATGCGCGGTCTGTCGAAACCGGGAAAGAGCATTTTATACTCATCATACCAAAGCGAGCTCGATGCATGGCCGCAAAAGCGGCATTTGAAATTGCAGATATTCGAGAAACGAATGTCCAGATACTTCAGTTGAAAATCGTCGAGATGACCGTCGGGCGACGTCGATCGGCAGCGCGGCAGGTAATTGGCGAATTCCTTGTTCTTGTGTTGGCGCAAGGAGGTAAAACCCGCGGCCTCGGCATCATAGCATCGCGTGCAATGGGCGCTTGGCCGGCCTTCCAGCATGTTCTGGCGCAGCGCTTTCATCGGCTCGCCATTGGCCAAACTCAGGAAATCATCCTCCCTGACATCGCCGAAAGGGGTGACTTCCGAACCGAAGCAACAGGGATACACGGCGCTGTTCTGCTTGATGAACATATGTATCCATGGGAGAATACAAAAGTGAGGTGAGCGGGCATCCTCCATCGATCGTTGTCCGTTTGTTCAAGAGGTGTAACGGGTAAATTTTCGGCGGCTATTGGCGACCGAGCGGTCGGTATTGTCAATCAACTGTAATCTGACCAGCTCATTTTCCATAGGCAACTCTGGGTACATGCTACAAGCCATCAAGGGAGGCTATCGCTTTACCACACCGGAAGGCTAGATTGATCATTTGGAAAAATTTGGTTTGGATTTCCACCAAACTTTCGTCATATTTCGGACAACAAATGGAGCGGTCACATAATGTCGATGAAGGCCCCGGTCCTCATTTTATCGGTTATCCTGGCTGGCTGTGCGTCCGACGAGAGCGCCAAGCCCGCCTTCAAACAATTGCCGGTCGTCACCTATACCGCGCCGACTGATCCACCGGCGCCTGCGGCGATCTTCAATGTTCAGGGCTCGGTTACGGAAACCATCGACAAGGTCGTCGAGAGCCTCAACGGACCGAGGTTTGGCATCACGCATGTTGACCGCAGAGCGGGCATTATCACCGCTACCTTCGAAGCCGATCCGGATGATTACCTGGATTGCGGTGAGCTGGAGCTGGTGTCTTCTCAAGGCGAGTCCCAAATAGTACCCGCTGCCAGCCGCTTCCTCAGCTACGAGATCCCGCTGGAGAAAAAAACCCGCATTGGTTCCATCGATCGGAAGCTTGCCCTGGACGGCCGCCTCCTGATCGAAGTGACCCAGGCCGCGCCCGGGCGAAGCCATGTCAAAGTCTCGGGCGACTACGTTTTGACCCGCACGGCAGCCCTCAAAGGGACCGCCGCCCAAACGCTGCGCGACGAGCAGCAGTTCTTGGCCTTCGGCAGCGGCCAGGCGGTTGGCTTCGGCGGTCGTCGTGGCGGCTCGACTGTTTGTCAATCCAATGGCGAACTTGAGCAACAGGCACTGACCTTCGGCAATTTCGGGGTTGCCTCGCCTTTTGATGTCGCACCGCCATCAAGCGTGACGGCCGATGCCGGAACAGGAACGACGGGGACCATCTTGGCAAACCCCGTCCTCAGCCCGAGCCCGACCGTTGGCGCACCAGCGACCGACCAGCGCAAGAAGCGAGGTGTCGTCTTCGCCGAACAGTCCGATGCCGGAGTCTCGGGCGGGCTGCAACAGATTCGTGCCGAGTTCGACAAGCTCGGGTGTGCGCCGCTGACGGCGATTGAAGACAGCGACGGGATACGCGTGTCGGGATTTGTCGGCTCCCAGGAGGAGCTAGATCGGCTGAAGGAATCGGTGCGTGCCCTGGACAATATCGGCACGATCAACTTCCAGGTCGTGGTCACCACGGCGTCGTTTTGCGAAATCTTGCAGATCGGCTTGCCCCTGCACGAGAGAAACAGCATCGAATCGGCAGGCGCCAGTATCGGCGTCGATGGCAGCGCCGTCGTCTTGCAAGAGGGAGATCGCGTTGTCCTGAAAGCGAATGCTCCGAATTTCGATGGCTATGTCTACATCATCTACATGCAGGAGGACGGCAAGCTCCTCAACCTCGTCCCGAGTCTGGACCAACCCGATAACAGCCGCCGCGCCAGCGAACTCTTTTCGATCGGCGATAAGAGTGATCAGCCGAGCTTCACGGTCTCCCCTCCCTATGGCGACGACCTGGTGATGCTGGTAGCTGCCTCGGAACCGCTGTTCACCACGCCGAGACCCTTGGTCGAGAATGGCAGCGATTTTGCCATCGATCTGGCCAGAAGCGTCGAAGACCTGTTGAGCAGAGGGGGCAATGTCGTCGCCGACCTGGTCTTTCTAAGGACGTCGCCGCGGGCGTCCTGAGCACAAGTGATGACCTCGGCGACGTTTCATCTTCGGCTTCACGTTATCTCGGGCGCACCAACAAGACGGACCATGAGGCACACGCGATCATCATCTCGACGTCGTGACCGGTGGAACTGAGGCCGGGTTGAAAGGCGCCTGAATATTTTTTGATTATTTTTTTTAGAACGCTCAAGGCGGAAGAAATCTTATCCCGTAGTTAGGGGGTGTGATCAAACTCACAACAGTTTATCGGAGAGGTGACTAAGCTAAGCGATAGGCCAGCAGTCCAACGGCGCTGGATCAACGTTCGAGACGCGCCGTCACTGAGGCGGCCTTCAGTCACAACATAACCCAACCTCGAAGAGGACAAGGAGAATACCAATGCATAAGACCCTTCTCACCATGACCGCCATCGCCCTCGTCTCCCTGAGTTCCGCTGTTTTTGCGCAGCAGAATGTCACTGTCGGCGGCAACGCACTGAACGTCGGTGTTGTCGGCGGCAACAACATCAATGCAGCCATCGGCGAGAAAAGCGAGGCCAAGACCCGCGTTGGTGCCGTCAAGGACAGCGACATCGGTGGCAATCTCTTGAATGTCGGCGTGGTCGGCGGCAACAACATCAACGCCGCCATCGGTGACGAGGCGACGGCCAAGACCGACATCGGTGTGGTCGAAGGCAGCACGGTCGGCGGCAACGCGCTGAACGTCGGCGTGGTCGGCGGCAACAACATCAACGCCGCCATCGGCAAGGACACGACGGCCGTGACCGCGATCGGCACGATCAAGGATAGCGACATCGGCGGCAACGCGCTGAATGTCGGCGTGGTCGGCGGCAACAACATCAACGCCGCCATCGGTGAAGGTACGACGGCTTGTTCCGAGATCGGCGTGATCGGTGAGAATGAAGAGTGTGACTGAACACGATGCAGGCTGGTGGTCGTCCGAGATCACCAGCCGCTTTGACTGACGGTTGACCTGTTGTCATGCTGATCTCCCCCAGAGGTCGGCATGACGTTTAAGAAAAGAGGCGAACGATGCTGACGACAACTTCAAACAGACAGCGGGCCTTGAGATTTGTCCTCCTGGTGCTTGCCGGTGTCCTTGCCGCACCTTTGATCACCGGCCAGGCTCCGATCGTACCTGCTGCTGCGAAAGAATATAACAAGCGTCCTTTCCTGGCGCCGGACTACAATTCCCGTGTTCAGCGAGCCATCACCCACGGGCGTACCGAGAAGTTCCGGCAGCAAGAGGCCGTGGAAGACGAGGTCGGCAACGTTCTCAATCCAAACAAGATCGTGACCCATACCGGCTGCGGCAAGCTGAAGGTCGGTGGCGTGACCACTTCCGGCAAGCGTGGCGAGCGCGTTCCGCGCGAAAACATCACGGTGGTCGGCGAAGTGATCAACGCGCCGGTCAATTGCAATGTGCGAACCAGGGTCGGGAACTGATCCGATCCGCAGAATGAGTCCAGTGCGAAGATGTCCGCGGCAACCAACCAACGAAACGACGACAGGACATCGTTACGCTCTCCACCAACAAGATGATCAACGAAGACAATGAGGTGGGCCATGTTATCAATCGAGCGCAAACTGATCTTGCTGGGGGGGCTTACGGGTCTGCTTTCCGGCTGCTTCACCGCACCGGAAGAGGTGCCGATCAAGGCACGGCCCGATGCTTCGCCGGTGCGCACCATCACCAGCTTTTCCGCCTCGCTTCGGTGCATGGATCGCCTGTTCCAGCAATATGGTGTCACCAACCGGCTGATCACCTCGGACGGTATTCCCGATGCCACCGGTGAGGTCTCGGCCGGCACCAAGGAGATGCTGATCTCGGCGATTTCCCAATCTTCGGTGGCCAGCAACGCCTTTAAATTCGTCGACTTCGAAAACGACAGCAACATCACCACGCTGGCCAGCCTGCAGGCCGATCCAAATTCCGGCTTGTTCGTGCCCAACAACTTCCAGGTGCCGCAGCATTATCTGCGTGGTGCCATCACCCAGCTCGACAGCGGTGTGATCGCCGAGACCGCAAGCGCTGCGGTCGGCATCCCGCAAGCCGATATCGGCGTCAGCACCGACCAGGTTGCCTCGGTGGTGTCGGTCGACGTCAATATCGGCAGTGTGTCGACCCGCCAGATGATCCCCGGCGTGTCCGCAAGCAACTCGATCGTGGTGCGCCGCTCGGGCAAATCCGCCGATGCCGGCGCCACGATCGACAAGCTCGGTCTGAATTTCAATCTCAGCTTCAATCGAAGCGAGGGCATGCATGCAGCGGTACGCACGCTGGTGGAGCTCAGCACCATCGAAGTGCTCGGCAAGCTTACCCAGGTACCTTATTGGCGCTGTCTCGAGATCGAGCAGACCAACCCCGAAGTCGAGCAGCAAGCGCGCGACTGGTTTCGCCAGATGGACCAGAACACGCGGGTGACGTTCGCACAGCGCGCGCTCAAGGGCATGGGCCGGTACAATGGCCCGATCAACGGCGTGCTTGACGGCGCGACCCGCGAAGCGATCGGCGTCTATCAGTCCGAGCATCAGCAGATCGCCGACGGCAATGTCACATTCGATCTCTATGCAGCATTGATCGCCGCCGATCTGGCCCTGGGCAAGTCGCCCAGCCCGGAGACAACGCCTGCTGCGTTCGAGCCGAGAGAAGCGCCTCGGATCACGCCGTCTTCGGTCAATGTGACCACGCCGCGCGGACCACAGAACCGTTTCGTCGCCGGCGAACTGGTCCAGGTGTTCGTCGAGACGACCGCCGATGCGTTCACCTATTGCTACTATCAGGACGGCGGCGGCCAGGTGGTTCGCCTGTTCCCCAATCGCTTCATGCCGGATCCGTTGCTGCTGGCAAGACAACCCTTGCAGCTGCCGGGGGCAGCCCCCTTCGATCTGGTGCTGGAAACGCCCGGCATCAAAGAGCAGATCATGTGCTTTTCCAGCAGCGACGAGCTTGGCCGCTTCCTGCCCAACAGCCTGCAGATCGGCGACCTGGAACCGATGCCGGTACAAAACCTTCAAGCCATGGCGCAGGCTTTCAAGTCGGCGGCCGACAAGTTCGGCAATGCGAAAGTATCTTCTGGTCGGGTTTTGATCGATGTTCTGCAGAACTGACCACAGAGCGGCTGATGAGCTCGCGCCCATCGCCGCCGTGCCTGACACGTTAGGGGCGCAGATGGTGCAACGCCGACAGCGCAGTCGTTCTGTTGACGGTCGCGCAGATCACGACCTCGGCACCGCCGGCAGGTTGCCTCATCGCAACGCTATCTTACCGAGCGTTGCGGACAAATGCTCAGTCGCCGGTAACCACATCACCGGCGCCGACGATGGACGACTGGATCGGATTATCGACCTCGCGCAGGCGGACGTCGCCGGCACCGACGATACTGACCTCGGCATCGACCGCGCGTCCTCCGAAATCGATCTCGCCACTCCCGACAATCGAAAGCGTCGCCCGGTCGAGTTCGCCGTCGCCGATGTTGATCGAACCATCTCCCGAGATCTCGGCGACCAGGGCGCGATCAACCCGCTTGACCGTCACGTCGCCGGAACCGGTAAGGCTGACATCCAGAGCGGCAATCTCGCCGAGCGCGGCATCACAACCGGCACAGGACAACACCACATCGGCGCCGGTATCACCAATATCGGCCTCGCCGACAAAGCCTTCAAGACGAATGACCGTGCCTTCGGGCACCGTTGCCGTCATCTCGACCTCGAGAGCTTCGCTGTCATTGACGAAGGTCTGGTTGCCGATCTGAACTTTCGACGTTCCGCCCCCGCTAGTGATCACAGTCACATTGCCGTCCACGGAGGCGATGTTAGTGCTGGTCCTTGGCATCGTCACCCAAAGGGCTTCGTTCTTGATTTCAGTTTTGACAGCATCGAGCGCTTCGTCATCACCCTCGATGGTGACGGCAACTTCGGGTTTGTCGCCGATCACGATGTTGACCTCGCCGCGCAATCCCTGCACGACGACGCCTTTGACCAAGGCCGGCTCGACCTCGAGGCTGGCCGCAGCGGCAGCATGGCCGTTCGCCAGGATGACCGTGCCCGCGGCAAGACCAACCATCGTCAATCGCATCGCCGGCATCATGCAGCGCTGCTTCACTCTCTCGAAATGGCATGAAGGGTCCGTCATTGTCATGATCCGCTCTATAGGAAATAAAACCGCTCGCTTCAAATCGTTGCCGGTCGCGCCAATGTCAACGACTTCCAACGAATGCGCATCGTACCGTGCGGCGATTGACTTGGGAACAACCGGCAACACCTTATCATCATGTCGCCGCCTTGATTTGACGGCGCTTTGGGCACTGGTTTCTCTCATGGCGTCGGGCCCCGTTTCGGTTGCGCAGGCCGAAGTTTCGTTTAACGAGAAACCGGCGCGGGTTGCTGCGATCGCGGCGGAGCTTGGCGCACTTGGCACGGAGACTTCGGAGGCCACCATGGCCTGCTGGCAGGACGGCAAGGAAGTTTTCAGCGCTGCCGAGTTCAACACCGTTTTGCTCGGCGGCCTCGCCGGAGAAAGTGCCATCACGCTGAAGAACAACAGCAATGGCGCCCAGGCCCTGGCGATTTCGTTGAGCGACGGCCTGTGCTTCGTCACGATCGTACCTTGACCAACATGGACATAATCTTTCTCAGTCGAAAAGGAGAAAATCGATGAGATGCGCCTTTACAAAACAGGCCTTCCTTGGAACCACCCTGGCTGCGGGTCTGGCCGTTCTGTCCTATGCGACGGTAGCGGATGAAGTGATCATGTATCAGGACGTGCCCAGCGCCGATGAAGTCAACAGGGTGCTGTTCGGTGACGCCGAGGGAGAAATCGAGGGACAGCGAACCCGCTCGATCCGCATCGTGGAACCCTCGGCCCGCGCCCTTCAGAGCAACACCCGGGCCATTCGGCTGCATAAGCCGGAAGATGGACTTCCCAGTGACAGCGGCACGCAGACAGCAGCGGCGTCGACGGATGTTCCCGTTATCGAGCCAAGCGGCGTCGGGTTGGGTTTCAATCTGCAATTCGCTTTCGACTCTGTCGAACTCCTGCCGGACTCACGGCCCTATATCGATCGCCTCGGCGAAGTGATGGGTGCAGCCGAGAACCAGGGCAAGACCTTGTTGATCCTGGGACACACCGATGCCACGGGCAGCGATTCCTACAACGCGAGATTGTCCGAAAACCGGGCGGTGGCGGTGAGAGATTACCTCACGACCACGTGGAATATCCCGGCCGAACAGCTTCAGATCCAAGGGGCGGGTGAAACGCAGCCCTTGGCAGGCACCAACCCGAATGACGGGATCAATCGTCGTGTCGAATTCTTCGCGATGAACTGACGGCATCGATCATGTTCCATCGGTCGGAAACTTTGGAACAAGGGCGGTGCATCACCAGGCGTTCCCGCAAGATCGGATCGACCAGGCTCTCCAACCGGCCGCCACGGATCATCGGTGGCAGGTTGGAGGGTGGTTTCGGTGTGCCGAGCTTGACGTGTTGATCGGTTTTTTTAGAGGGCAGTTTTTTGTCCCGAAGAAGCAATTCATGAACTGTGATATTCTACCGGAGCCTAAGCCATGCCGCAGCCCAGCCATCTCATCACCGTCACTCGTGCAGCCGCCGTCACCTCGGCTCTGCTTCTGTCCATGTCTGCGGCCGCGGACCAGGCGACCTATTTGAGCAACCAGGCAAGCTATTGCGAAATCTTTCAGGCCATCAACCCGGATGTCCCGGATGAGTGTCGCGCCGAGCTGGAAGATAAGGCGTTCGAAGGTGGCAAGACACGTTCGATCCAGATCCATAAGGCAAAACAGGCTGTAGACGCGGTCAGCCAGGCCAACGCGGCGACGGATGGCCAGGTCGAGGAAGACGAAGGCCCTCGCGCGATTGCAATGAACATTCAATTCGATTTCGAACTCCTCGCGCCTGACGCCTGAGGCGATGACCACCCTTGATCGCGTGGCCGAGGTGCTGAACAGCGACTTGATGCGCGAGAAGTCGATCGTGGTCGAAGGCCATACCGATGCGATCGGCACGGAAAGCTACAACCTCTCATTGTCGACCCAGCGGGCGCTTGCCGTGCAATTCTATCTTGCCGAGCAGCATCTCATCGACATGGATCGACTGAAAATTTCCGGTAAAGGCGAAACGGAGCTTTACGATCCGGCAGCCCCAGATGCCGCCATGAACAGGCGCGTGGAATTCACCAATCTCAACAGCTGATAAGCCCTGGTGAAGACGGAAAGATGGACCCGATGAAATCGAAACCAACGCGGATTTATGTCAAAGCCATATCAGGCCTCATCGCCATGATGACGGCTGGGATCGGCGTGAGCAACGTCCAGGCGGAGGATGAGAATTTCTCGAGCTGCCCATGGATCGTGCAACCCGATGAGCCGCTTGTCGGGCTCGGTGCCGACATCGCAACCTATGAAATCTTGTTCAACGGAACGACGAGCGATGCGATATTCTACGGTTTCACCGTGACCGATCATATTCTGGCGCGACACTTGACCAATGACGGCGAGATACCGGCTCTCGAAGAGCACGGACGCCCTTTGGAGGTGATCGAACGAGAAGGCATTCCCGTCTATCAGCTATCGGCAGATTCGATTTTGCCCCGGACCATCTACCTGCTTGCAAGCGCAGGCCCGATCTCCAGGCTCGAACAGATCGAGGCCCGGATCGACCCCGCTCGCCCCATCGCCGTCGGCCTCCGTACCCGCGGTGCCAGCGATCTCAATGGTCCCATGCCACGGCGAATGGTGCCTGGGATCGAGATCCTGGTATCGGCATCGAGGCAGGACGAGGAAGAGAAGGCACGCGCAATCAACACGGCGTCCCTGGATCCCGATTTTCAGCTCTGCGCCTATCAGGTTTCCTGGAATTAGCCTCTTCAGCCCTTGCCATCACAGGCTTTGACAAACATGTGATTTGTAACCGCTGATACAGTCAGTGGTGAGCGTTAGTGCTTGAATGTTCTGAAATTTCGTCGGGAAAGGAACACTTCAATGCTCAAGCATCTCGTTGCGATCACAAGACTTCTGGCCGTCACGGCGGTGGTCGGGCTTGCCTCGGCATGTAGCATGGTCGGTGCAACCGGATCACCCCAACAGATCGCCCAAGCGAACGCCGTCCACGCTTTTGATGAAAACCGGGCACCTTATGGCCAAAGAGTAGCGTTGGCAGCGGCAAGCTATCGACCTCTCGTTTACGGCCTCAACCCCTATTTCGGCCGATAGAAAGCGGCCGTTGGAGCATGTTGCGATCAAACCAAGTCGGCGCCGCCGGATCAAAAAGGCTCTGGCGATCGATGCGATCGATCACGCGCATACCGGGCTGTCGGCAGACCAGCGGTTCATCGGGGCCATATCGGCGATCGTTGAAAGCTTGGCCCGCGTTGCCCGCCATGTTGTTGCCCAATGGCCCGGATCCCGCACCACGGCCTCCGGCGTCCTTTGGCTTCTGATCCGAAAGCTCGGAAGGACGTTGCGGCCATTCGGCGTGCCGATCGGCTGAAACCGGAGATCAAAACTAAAGCGCGCGGACGAGGTGAGATTGGGCAACGATGCGTGACAGGTTTTCCGATGCAGGAACAAAACGTCACCCGCGTTCATCGGCAGGGCCAGGGGTCGATCGGTCATCAGCGCATCGGGGATGGAGAGATCGGTGGTACTTCCGGGGCAATGGGCTCGAAGGCCGCCAAAATGGCTGCCGGGTGCAACCTTGAGGCAGCCCTTCTCGATCGGTGCCGGCGTGATCGGGAACCAGACGGTGAGAACGTCGACCTCATCGATCTCATCGGTGAAGACCGCATTGTCCTGATGCCAGGGCGTTTGGCTCATCAGGCCGTTGCGGTGGTTCTGGTTCAGATTTTTCGCGAGGTCGTTCTGGCCGGTGCCTTGGTCCATGACGGCTTGCGGCGGTTTGATGCGTACATGGCAGACCGGGTTCAGGGAAATCTCCGGGCCGATGATCGCCTCGACCGCATCGAGCAGGCGTCGATGGGTCAAAAGGCGAAAGATCGCCGGGTTTAGGCAGATCGGGGTGTCGGCGGGGATCATCGGCCGCGCCGGCAAGGATATATCGAAATTCTGGGCGAACAGGCTGCCGCTTGTCCGATAAAGCCCGGCTGCCCGTTCAGCGATTCGTTCCGACGAAATCGGTAAATCGCTCAGGGGGGCCGCCAGCCCGTCAAGGACGCGGTCATAGACGCCGATGACGCCGCCGAAGTCCTGCTCGGGGACAAACAGATCCCGCTTTAGAAGAAAGCCGTGCTCGGCAAAATAATCTTGCTCGGCAGGTTCAAGCATCGAAACGCTCCTCCTCATCACGCGTACGAGAACGATAACGAAAAGGCGGGTTTGCGTCGATGCACGGCAGTCTGGCTCAGACGTGTTCCGGGCAGCATCGACGGTCATCGCGCCTCAAAAACCTAGGGTTTCGATGTCATCATCATAAAATTTTCTCAGGCTTTTATTATAAATAAGTTAAGTATTGATACACTTTAATTGTAAAAACGCATGGGTTTTTATTTAAACTGAGAATCAATTCTATTTGACAACATATTATGTTGCCAGCAAATATTAAGAACGATCTGCTTGTCATTGATGTAATGTTGTTTTTTCCGGAAGCACAAAGTTAACAATTACTAGAGCGCGTCTCCAGGAGTGTTGGACTAATGATACGCAACCCTGCGCACCAGATGGCCCTGCTTGACCAAAGAGCCAAAGAAAAGACAGCTACCACCGAGCCTGCCCCTTGGATTCAGGCGCGCGATCTTGGTATTGCAGGGCTGGTATTGCTCCTTGGGTTGGCCTGCTGGGTTCTGCCGGAAAAGAAATGGCCCGGCTTTGCCAAGAAGCTTGCAGCGCGGCGGCTTCGTCGTAGCCCCAACCTCGACGATCATGAACTTGCTACCATCAAGGTGATCGTCGGCGACAAGCCGTCATCATGGATCGAGCAGGAATTTCGCCCGCAATGGCTTGCCCACAAATACCATGGCTGGATGCAGCTGCTTGCCTGCTACCGACCGAGATCCTGGCGTCCCCGCCCCAAACTGATCGGTCGCCACCATGTCGATGCCGCCCTCGCCCAAGGCCGCGGCGTGGTTCTGCTCACAGCGAATTTTGCCTATCAGGACTTGATGGCGAAAGCCGCCTTCGGCAATGCCGGCTACCAGATCAACCATCTCTCGAGGGACAGTCACGGCTTTTTCGACAGCAGGCTCACCCGTCGTATCTTCAACCCGATCTATACCTCGATCGAACGGCGTTTCCTGAAGGAGCGCATGGTCTTCAGCGGCGATCGGACCAAGAAGGTCAACGCCATGATCAAAGGAAAGCTCAGGGGCAACCAACCCGTCATGGTCCTGGTCACCCCGCTTGGCCGCCGCGTGGCCGTCCTGCCGTTCCTGCATGGCCAGATCAGGATTGCCACCGGTGCCCTCAACTTCGCCTGCGAGACCGATGCGCCGGTGCTGCCGGTGTTCACCGTTCAAAAACCCGACGGCACGATCGAAACCATTATCGAGCCGGTGCTGCAGCGGCCAGCATACCACTCGCGTGGTGCAACGATCGAGGCGATGCTGCGGGACTACGTGCCGAGGCTTGAGGCCCATGTCGCCCTCTATCCGAACCAGTTCGCCTTTCCCAGCTCAAACCAGCATGGCGAGGCGTTGATCGAGCCATGGACGCCCCCTGCGCAACACCCCCAAGAAACCACGCTCACGCAAAAACAAAGAGTAGCCGAACTGGTCTAGTGGGGATGACCACTTCCTTGACGTTGCCGGTGCCTGCGTCGTTCTTCGCGGCTAGAGGCGGCCGAACATCGCGGGACGTGAAACGCCGCGCATCGTTCGAAGAGCAGCAACGACATGACAGCAGCCGATAACATCGCAAACAGGCTTCAAGAAACGGCCGGCCCGCCACGGGCGATCTCGAAGCCGGCGTCGCCGAAGGCTCTGGTCAGGGCAGCATAGCCGATCTTGGCCATCTCAAAGGGATTGGCCTTGATCGGGTCCTGCTCGGCCTCGACCACCACCCATCCTCGATAGCCGATCTCGGCGAGCAATCCTGCAAAGGGGGCGTAATCGATCATGCCGTCGCCGGGCACGGTGAAGACACCTTCGAGAACACCCTTCAAGAAGCTCCAGTTTTCAGCCTTGAGCCGTTTTAGGACCTCACCCCGAATGTCCTTGCAATGGACGTGATTGATCCTGGCCCCGTGCCGCCTGGTGGTCGCCAGCACATCGCCGCCGGCGAAGGTCAGATGCCCGGTATCCAGGAGCAAACCTACCGAAGCACCCGTGGCGCCCATCAACAGATCGACCTCGTGCTCGGTTTCGATCACCGTGCCCATGTGATGGTGATAGCTCATGGGACAGCCTTCGGCTTCGAGCCAGTCGGCGAACGCGGTCAGCTTCTCGCCGTAGGAACCGAATTCCTCGTCCCCCATGACGGGGCGATCGGCAACAGGGGTGTTGATCTGGCCCTGCACGGTGCCGGTGGTTTCGGCGTAGACCATCACCGGACAGCCGAGTTCCTGGAACAGATGGAGTTGCTCTGCGATTTGCTTTTTCTCGTTGTCGACCGTGCCGTGACGGAGCTGACCGGAGAACCATCCGGAGCAGAGCACGAGGCCGTGCTGTTTCAGGATCGGCCCGAGCATCTCGGGGTCGAGAGGGAATTTGCCGCCTTTTTCGACGCCGGAGAAACCGGCGGCTTTCGCCTCCCCAAGGCAGGTTTCCAGCGTTGTTTCGCCGCCCAGTTCGGGCAGATCGTCGTTACTCCAGGCAATGGGGGCGATGCCGAGTTTGATCGGACCATGGACCATCCGGTTACACCCCGATCCGCTGATTGCCATGACCCTTGTCGTGCTCGGCACGGGCCTCTTGCACCTCTTTTCGCTTGCTTACCTCCGGCACGGCCACATCCCACCAGGCGTCACCCGGCGTCCATTCGTAAGCGCTGACCTTGATCGAGATGACATAGGTGCGATTGGCGTCCTTCGCCCGCTTGAAGGCGGCTTCGAGATCGGCGATCGAGGTGACTTCCTCGCCGAGCGCGCCCATCGCCTTCGCATGCTGCACGAAATCAACCGTGACCTCGTTTTCGATGCGGCAATCCTTGATGAGATTGTTGAAGGAGGCGCTGCCCTTGCCGTTCTGCAGGCGGTTGATCACGGCGAAGCCGCCATTGTCGCAGACCACCAGGATCAGCTTATGGCCGGTCAGCACGGAGGAATAGACGTCCGAGTTCATCATCAGGTAGGAGCCGTCGCCGCAGAACACGATGACGTCCCGTTCGGGATCGGCCATCTTCGCCCCCCAGCCGCCGGCGATCTCGTAGCCCATGCAGGAAAAGCCGAATTCGCAATCGAACGTGCCGATGGTCTTGGCCCGCCAGGTCTTGCAAAGCTCGCCGGGCAGACCGCCGGCCGCGGTCAGCGCCAGGTCGGTCGGATCGGCCGCCCGGTTGATCGCACCGACCACATGGGCATAGCTCGGCAGTTCGGCGTTGGTCGGGCCGCAATGCTGGTCGACCACCTCGTTCCAGGCGGCATATTCCTTGACCGCCCGATCCATCCAGGATTTCGGCGCCTGCCAGCCGGCAAGGCCTGCACCAAGTTCGGCAAGCCCCACCTGCGCATCGCCGACCACGGGCAGCGCCCGGTGCTTGGTCGCATCGAAACGCGCGGCGTTCAGGGCAATGATCTTGACACCCTCGTTCTGGAACACCGTCCAGGAGCCCGTCGTGAAGTCCTGCAGCCTCGTGCCGACCGCCAGCACGACATCGGCCTCGGCCGCGAGCGCATTGGCCGACGCACTGCCGATCACGCCGAGCGGCCCGGCATTGTTCGGATGGTCATGGCGCATGACGGCGCGCCCGGCGATGGTCTCCACCACCGGAACCCGGTGACGTTCGGCAAAGGCCTGGAGTTCCTCATGGGCGCCCGAATAATGCACGCCGCCGCCTGCGACGATCAACGGCTTGTCGGCTTTCCTCAGCGCTTCGGCCGCAGCGACCAGTTCCTCGACATCGGCGCGCGGTCTTGGGATGCGCCAGATCTTGGTTTCGAAAAACACCTCCGGATAATCATATGCCTCTGCCTGCACGTCCTGGGAGAGCGCCAGGAAGGCGGGGCCGCAATCCGCGGGATCGAGCATGGTGCGGATGGCCTGGGGCAGCGACGAAATGATCTGCTCCGGGCGCGTGATCCGGTCCCAGTAGCGGGAAACCGGCTTGAATGCGTCGTTCACGGTCATGGTAGGGTTGTTGAAATGCTCGACCTGCTGCAGCACCGGGTCCGGCACGCGATTGGCGAAGGTGTCGCCGGAGATGAGGAGCACCGGGAGGCGGTTCGAATGGGCGACACCGGCAGCCGTCACCATGTTCAGCGCCCCGGGCCCGATCGAGCTGGTGGCGATCATGATCTGGCGGCGGCGCTTGGCCTTGGCATAGGCGATAGCCGCCAGCGCCATGGATTGTTCGTTCTGACCCCGCCATGTGGGCAAC
Organism: uncultured Alphaproteobacteria bacterium; assembly: GCA_963787265.1. Taxonomy (GTDB): domain Bacteria; phylum Pseudomonadota; class Alphaproteobacteria; order Geminicoccales; family Geminicoccaceae; genus JANQPX01. The sequence goes on from CAWBCX010000050.1 coordinate 102,567, forward strand.
TGATCCTTGACCGGCTCCAATGCCTCGCCGAGGCAGGTGACATTGCCATGGCCGAAGATCGCGAAGACGCCAGCGAACAGCGGCAATTCCTCGCCGTCGACCAAGGTGCGCTGGGCGCACAGATATTTGACCAGCGCTTGAGCCATGGTTAGACGCACGGTTTTCATGATGTTCACCTCCCCCTACAGGTGCCGGCGGCGCCGGCTTGACGTGACGATGTCCGCGGCACCAGCTGAAACCGATGATGCCCAATCCCGCCAGGGCATGAAAGCCTGGACGCCTGGATACGGCTTGAATTTTCCGGCAAAGCACGAAACTGAAAAAATGCACACCGAGTCCAAGTCGCCGCCGGCGCGCGGCGCGCTCCTTGGGGACATCGATCCGGGCCGCTGCGTTCCACCTAAACGAGGGTGCCGCCGGTGGCGAGATGGGTGGGTTTGGGCATGATACCGTAGCGCACGGCCCAGCCGAGGCCGTCTTCGGTTTCGCCCGCCGGAAAATATTCGGCCCCGGTCCAACCAGCATAACCCAGACGATCGAGGCACTCGAACAGATAGTCGCAGTTGAGTTCGCCGATATCCGGTTCCTGGCGTTCAGGCACACCTGCGAACTGCACATGGCCAATGATCGGCCAGAATTTCTCCAGGCCTTTGGCGACGTCACCGCGCATGATCTGGGTATGGTAGAAGTCATATTGAAGCTTGAGACTGGCCGCACCAACCCGCTCGATAATGTCTGCTGCCTGCTCAGGGGTGTTCAGCACGTAGCCTGGAATGTCGCGCGTGTTGATCGGCTCGATCAGGAGCATGTCGACCGCTGTTCCGGCCGATGCCGATGCGGCGTGGCGGAGGTTTTGTTCGAACAGAGCAAGGCAATCATCGCGCTCGGCACCCTCGGGTCGGACGCCGGCCATGACATGAAATCTTTCGGCAGCCTACCGCCGCCGCATAGGCCAGGGCCTCGTCGATCGCGGCGCGAAAATCAGCTTCCCGACCGGGGAGTGCCGCCAAACCGCGCTCGCCAGCCTCGAAATCTCCGGGCGGGGTGTTGATCAGCACGAGCGGTATGTCCGCTTCTTCCAGCACCGCCTTCATCTGAGGAGCGGGGACTTCATAGGGAAACTGGCATTCAACCGCATCAAAGCCTGCGCTGGCGGCCGCGGCGATGCGCTCAGCAAGCGGCCGCTCGGTGAACATCGTACTGATATTGGCAGCGAAGCGCGGCATCGCGAACTCCTGCAGGACACGTTGATCAAGACGAAAGCCAATATGCTACAAGGCTTTCAACGTGTCACCAACAGGCAATCAAAGCGACGCGTCTTCAAGGTTCCGACATCGCGCTTGATGATCCCGCCGGGTCAACGAAGACCGACGACATCGGCGACATAGGTGGTCGCCTGACCGAAGGCGACCAGATAGCCGAGAGCGAAGGCGCCGAGGCAGCCGGCGAGAAGATGGAACCAGCGAAGCACGAACGGCTTTCTTCTGGCGCGCGTATTCCTGGCTCGCGCGCGCGGTTGCCGCTTTGCGGGCGTTGTCCGTCTGGTTGTCGATCTTGTGGTTCGCCTGGCCATCGGAGCCGCCGTTTAGTTCCAAATCTGATCTCTCATCCTATCAAACGAGATGTCCGACAGTGTCTCGTCCAATGCGGACGGCATCCTAGAGCATTTTACACAGAACCGAAACCGGCCCATGCTCAAGCCCGTATGCCATGGATCCCCGGCACGGCGTTCGACGACTCCAATCCGCGGCTTATACCTTGAAGTTGTTTAAAAAAGGCGATGTTGCTAAACACGGACCTACAGGATAAACGCCGCCCTTGGACCATGTGGGAAAGTCCAGGTTGCCTGGCACTAGGATTGATGAGACATGAGAGACCGCTCGAGTCGAATTGTGCTGATCGTGGCCATGATCAGTCTTGCGATCGGTATCACGGCCTGCCGAGAAGACGAGCGGGGTCGACCGCTGACCAAACAGAAGGGGGTCTATGAGGGCCCTCCCGACGAGAAGCTTGCCGAGGACCGCCTGGAAGACTTGCGCTTGCGCGCTGCCGGGCAAAAATTCTAGGCTGATGACCAGAGAACGGATGGGGGGCGGACGACATGACCAGCAGGCACGTTAGCGGTTCGGCATTTTTCAAGATGCTGTTTGGCATCGTTCCCTTGGGCCTGGCCTTGACCCTGGGCGCGGCGCTCATGTCTGATGTGGTCTCCGAGGCGGCAGCCCAGGAACAGGGACGGGTACCGGGCTCTTCCCTTGGATCGCAAAGCGATGCCGACCTTTGGCGTGCCTTGCGCAACGGTGAAGCCGGGCGGGTTTCAGGACCGGATCCCCAGGCCGGTGTCCTGATCCAGTCCGAAGGCGATCTCTGGCGCGCCATGCGCAACGGACCGCTTTCGACTTATGGCATCTGGGCGCTGATCGGAATCACCGCCCTCCTCGCGCTATTTTTCCTGCTGCGCGGGCGTATCCAGATCGACGGTGGACCGAGCGATCAGCGAATCGAGCGCTTCAGCGGTTTTGAACGCGGCGTGCATTGGCTCACTGCCAGCACCTTCGTGGTTCTGGCCTTAACGGGCCTGAACCTGCTTTATGGCCGGTATGCGCTGCTCCCGCTGCTCGGCCCCGATATCTTTGCCTGGCTGACCATCGCCGGGAAGTACGCCCATAATTACCTGGCGTTCGGTTTCATGATCGGCATCGTATTGATGTTCGTCATCTGGGTCGCTCACAACATCCCCAACCATCATGATCTGATCTGGTTGTTGAAGGGCGGCGGGCTGTTCATGAAAGGCGTCCATCCGCCTTCGAAAAAATTCAATGCGGGACAGAAGATCATCTTCTGGCTGGTCATCCTGGGCGGCCTCTCCTTGAGCCTGTCCGGGATTGCCCTGCTCTTCCCGTTCAAGTTCACCATGTTCGCCGATACCTTCGTTCTGTTGAACAGCTGGTTTGGCACAAGCTTGCCGACCACGCTTACACCCCTCCAGGAACAGCAATATGCCCAGCTCTGGCATGCGGTGGTCGGCATCTTCATGACCGCCGTCATCATCGGGCATATCTATATCGGGTCCGTTGGCATGGAAGGCGCTTTCGACGCCATGGGCACCGGCGAGGTCGATCTGAACTGGGCGCGAGAGCATCACAATCTCTGGGTCAAGGACCTGGAGCAGAAAGGCCGCATCACCAAGCAACAGCCCGGCGAGGGTGATTAGGTTTTTCCACCCCGGAGACCCTGTCGAGAACGAGGACCGTGCCCATCGGAAGAATGGGCGTTTCCGATGAGATCCTCGACCGGGCACAATCAGCAGGGTGGCTGGAAACGCGTCGCAAGGCGGACGGCAACAAGAGGTCCGTATCAGGCCCGCGTCGAGAATTCTTCGCGGCACAGGCCGCAGCAGTGGGCTTAATGCGCAACCATACTGCGCAGGCGTTTTTGCCGTTGTCGCCAGCGAGCGACCAGAAAACATGCACCGAACATCTGCAAGACGCAGGCGAGCAGGCGCGGGGCTATCAGGCTGATGAAGCGATAGTCCGGGTTGGCGATGGTAGCGACCAGTTCCATCAGAAGGCAAAGGTTCACGACGGCAAGCATCCCATCGATCCGGTTGCGCACCAAAGAGGCAAGAAACAACGCCACGAGAAACGGCACGAGATCGGTGGTCAGGTCGACAACCGTTACGCCGAATTCCCAAAGCGTCATGGGCAAAGCCTCCATAAGGTCGATGATAGAGCTGAGAGCACAAAACAAACGCACAAGTAGAATATATCAAAAAGACTTTAAACGTCTATCCGAAAAAACGCGCGCAAAGGCAGGCTGCTTGTCCGGCAATTTCGCGCGATCGGCCTCATTAAACCTGGGGTTCGGCATCTTGCCACATAAGCCAAGGTCTGACATTTTTCTGATCGCTCTCGAGCATGATTGATCAGGGGAGGCAAACTCACATGGATGTACGCGCAGCGGTGGCTCACGAGGCCGGAAAACCGCTTTCGATCGAGACGGTCCAATTGGAAGGGCCGAAAGAGGGCGAGGTGCTGGTCGAAATCAAGGCGACCGGCATTTGCCATACCGACGAATTCACGCTTTCCGGCGCCGACCCCGAGGGTATTTTCCCGGCGATCCTGGGCCATGAGGGTGCGGGCGTCGTGGTCGATACCGGGCCGAACGTGCGCTCGCTCAAAAAGGGCGATCACGTCATTCCGCTGTACACGCCGGAATGCCGGGAATGCGAGTATTGCCTGAACCCGAAGACCAATCTTTGCCAGAAGATCCGAACGACCCAGGGCCGGGGCCTGATGCCGGACGGGACGTCGCGTTTTTCGATCAATGGCGAGAAGCTTTTCCATTACATGGGCACCTCGACCTTTGCCAATTTTTCGGTCGTGCCCGAGATTGCGCTCGCCAAGGTCCGGGAAGACGCGCCGTTCGATAAAATCTGCTATATCGGCTGCGGTGTCACCACCGGCATCGGTGCCGTGATCAACACCGCCAAGGTCGAGATCGGCTCGAACGTGGTGGTGTTCGGCCTCGGCGGCATCGGCCTGAACGTGATCCAGGGTGCGAGGCTCGCCGGCGCCAACATGATTGTCGGCGTCGATCTCAACCCGAAACGGAAGGCGATCGCCGAGAAATTCGGCATGACCCATTTCGTCAATCCGAAGGAGGTCGAGGGCGATCTGGTGCCTTATCTGGTTGATCTCACCGGCGGCGGCGCGGATTACAGCTTCGAGTGCATCGGCAATGTCGACGTGATGCGCCAGGCGCTGGAATGCGCGCACAAGGGCTGGGGCGAGAGCATCATCATCGGGGTTGCCCCTGCAGGGGCGGAGATCAGCACGCGGCCGTTCCAGCTGGTCACCGGACGCTCCTGGCGCGGCACCGCGTTCGGCGGTGCGCGCGGCCGCACCGACGTGCCGAAAATCGTCGACTGGTACATGGACGGCAAGATCAACATCGACGACCTGATCACCCACACCATGCCGCTCGAGGACATCAACAAAGGCTTCGATCTGATGCATGCCGGCGAAAGCATTCGCAGCGTCGTCGTCTACTGACCATCGCGGATGGTGCGTTAACTTGACGGTGGCTGGCGGGGGGATCGCCGGCCATTGTCATGTCTGAAGGAGAGAAACGTGACGCTCGAAACATTGAAACAGCATCGCATGCATGGCGGCACCCAGGGCGTCTATGCCCATGACGCCAAGGAAACCGCCTGCCGCATGGAGTTTTCCGCCTTTCTTCCGGCAGAGGCCGAGCGTGGCGAGAAGCTGCCTGTTCTCTACTGGCTCTCCGGCCTCACCTGCACCTGGGCGAATTTTACCGAGAAGGCAGGCGCTCAGCGCTATGCTGCCGAGCACGGGTTGATCATCGTCGCCCCGGACACCAGCCCGCGCGGCGTCGATATTCCCGGCGAGGATGATGCCTACGACTTCGGCAGCGGCGCCGGCTTCTACGTCGACGCCACCCAGCGGCCGTGGGCCGATCATTACAGAATGTACTCTTATGTAACCAAGGAACTGCCGGCGCTGATCAACGCGAACTTTCCGGTGGAACTCTTCGCGGGTCGGAATTTTTGGGCATTCGATGGGCGGCCACGGGGCGCTCACCATCGCGTTCAAGAACCCGGAAACCTACAAGAGCGTGTCCGCGTTCGCGCCGATCTGCTCGCCCACCCGCTGTCCTTGGGGTGAGAAGGCGCTGACAGGCTATCTGGGCGACGATCGCGACGCCTGGAAGGCGTACGATGCCACCGAACTTTGCAAGTCAACCGAGTGGCGATCGCCACTTCTGGTGGATCAGGGCACGGGCGACGAGTTCCTGGAGGAGCAGCTCAAGCCCGACCTTCTGAGTGAAGCCTGCCGCGCTGCGGCCATTCCGCTGACGCTGCGCATGCAGGAGGGCTACGATCACAGCTATTACTTCATGGCGAGCTTCATGGGAGATCATGTCGCGCATCACGCCAAGGCGTTGAAGGGGTAGAGCAGACGCCGTCGGTAGGACGTTCGGACATGGGAACCAGCCCGCAGCGTCAACGTTGAAGCGGAGAGACTTGCGTAATCCGCGGGTGCGCCCTACGAAACCGGAGATCGAAGTGAACTTGCGTGTCGGTTGGATGATCTCGGTTCGCCGACCGTCGGTGGCGGTTATAGGGCGTTGAATGCTTGAACTTCTGACCAGTCCCGAAGCCTGGGTGAGCCTTGCGACGCTGACGGTGCTTGAGATCGTTCTCGGCATCGACAATATTATTTTCCTTTCGATCGTCACCAACAAGCTGCCGAAAGAACAGCAGCCCAGAGCCCGCTTCATCGGTTTGGCGCTGGCGCTGGTCGGACGTCTCGTCCTGCTGTTCGGCCTCGCCTGGATGACGAAGCTGATCGCGCCCATCTTCTTTATTGGCGACTTCGGCGTTTCCTGGCGCGATCTGGTGCTGTTTTTCGGCGGCGCCTTTCTCATCTACAAGGGCACCACCGAAATGCATGACATGCTGGAGGGCCAAGAGGAGGGCTCGATGGCGGGGACGGCCGGCTTCACTTCCGTGATTTTCCAGATCATGGTGATCGACATGGTCTTTTCGCTCGACAGCGTGATCACCGCGATCGGCATCGCCGAGCATATCCCGATCATGGTGATCGCCATTCTGATCGCGATCGCCGTGATGCTCCTGGCCGCAGGACCCGTCGCCAGCTTCGTTGACCGGCATCCCACCGTGAAGATGCTGGCGCTGTCTTTCCTCCTGCTGGTCGGTGTCGCCCTGGTGGCCGACGGGATGCATTTCCACATCCCCCGCGCCTATCTCTATTTCGCCATCGGTTTTTCCATCGGCGTCGAGGCGCTCAACCTCTATGCGGCCAAAGCGCGCAAGCGCAAAGCCATAGACGAGCGGGCGGACTGACCGGTTGCTGTATCCTGCCGCCGCGCATCGCGGCCTGTTCATGATATCTTAACCATAAGGTGGTAATGGCTCTTGTCATGGGCGGACCTGCCCGGAACTATTGACCGCTGATCCTGATGAGAAGTCTGCGAGCGAGATGATGACCGAGCCGATCTGGCAGCCCTCCGACGAGCGTATCGCCAACGCCAATCTGACCGCCTTCATGCGCTCGCTTGGCGAGGAAAGAGGCGACGCGCCTTCGAGCTTCGAAGCGTTGCGCCGCTGGTCGGTGGATGAGCCCGAAGCCTTCTGGACGGCGTTCTGGAAGTTTGCCGGCGTTCGATCGAGCCGCCCCTGGAACAGAGTGCTGACCGATGGCGATCGAATGCCCGGCGCCATATGGTTCGAAGGGGCGAGATTGAACTTCGCCGAGAACATGCTGCGTTACCGGGATGATCGGGACGCCATCATCGCCTGGACCGAACATGGCGAGCGCCGCGGCATAAGCTATGCCGGGCTTTACAAAGCCGTGGCGAGGCTCGCCAATGCCTTGAAGGCGGATGGCGTCGGTATCGGCGATCGTGTGGCTGCAGTGATGCCGCACACCATCGAGACCATCGTTGCCATGCTGGCGACCACGGCGATCGGGGCGATCTGGTCCTCATGCTCACCGGATTTCGGCGAACAGGGCCTGCTGGACCGCTTCGGGCAGATCGACGCCAAGGTCCTGATCACCATCGACGGCTACCGTTACAACGGCAAGGAGCTTGATATCCGGCCGAAGCTCCAAAAGCTTCGATCCGCGTTGCCGACGCTCGGCCGGGTGGTGATGGTGCCGTTCCTGCATGAAGATGCGGAGCCGGGCGCTCTCGCTGATGCTGTTCTCTACGACGACTACGTCAAAAATCGGCCGGAGACCATCTCCTTCGAGCAGCTGCCGTTCGATCACGCAGCCTTTATTCTCTACTCGTCCGGCACTACCGGTGTCCCGAAGGCGATCGTTCACGGGGCAGGAGGCACCTTGCTGCAGCATCTGAAGGAGCTGATGCTGCATTCCGACCTGAAGCGCGAGGACCGGCTTTTCTACTTCACCACCTGCGGCTGGATGATGTGGAACTGGCAGGTGAGTGCCTTGGGCGTCGGGGCGACGGTCGTGGTCTATGACGGCTCGCCCTTTTACCCCGACGGCAACCGCTTGTTCGACATCCTCGAAAAGGATCGGGTCACGGTCTTCGGCACGTCGGCGAAATTCATCGATGCGGTGAAGAAGGCAGGACTGGAGCCGGCGAAAAGCCATAGTTTATCCGGGTTGAAAGCCGTGCTTTCCACGGGTTCGCCGCTGGTCGCCGAAAGTTTTGATTTCGTCTATGAAAGGATCAAAAAAGACCTGCATCTCGCTTCGATTTCGGGCGGTACCGACATTGTTTCCTGCTTTGTGCTCGGTAACCCTATCGGTCCGGTGTGGCGCGGCGAGATCCAGACCGCAGGGCTCGGCATGGCGGTCGAAGCCTGGAGCGATGAGGGCAAGCCTGTGACCGGGGAACGCGGCGAACTGGTCTGCGTGAAGCCCTTTCCGTCCATGCCCGTCGGCTTTTGGAACGACCCGGACGGCAGCCGCTACCGGGGCGCCTATTTCGGGCGCTTCCCCGGCGTCTGGACCCATGGCGACATGATCGAGCAGACGGTGCATGGCGGCTTCATCATCTACGGGCGCTCGGATGCCGTGCTCAATCCGGGCGGCGTGCGCATCGGCACGGCGGAGATCTACCGTCAGGTCGAGCAGATGCATGAAGTGGTCGAAAGCATCGCCGTCGGCCAGGATTGGGACGGCGACGTTCGCGTCGTTCTCTTCGTTCGCCTGGCCGACGGCATCGACCTGGATGACCAGCTGATCGGCCGGATCAAGAAGAGAATCAGGGCCAACACGACACCTCGTCATGTGCCCGCCAAGGTGATCGCGGTCGCCGATATCCCGAGAACCATGAGTGGCAAGATCGTCGAGCTTGCCGTGCGTGAAGTCATCCATGGTCGACCGGTAAAGAATACCGAAGCGCTCGCCAACCCAAGGGCGCTCGACCTTTTCAAAGACCTGCCGGCGCTTCAAAGCTAGAGGAAGGTCAACGTCGTTTGGTTCGTTGTTGTTGACACGTGCTCATAACCAATGAGTTGAGGCATCTATGCTCATCACGAGAACGTCTCGGTGCCTTTTGATGCGACGACAACAGGAGATGTCATCGGAATGCCCGTCATGTAGCGTCTCTTGAACGAGCGTTTTTCCAGCAACCGGCATTTCCATATTGTGGTCAAACCACCGGGACGCCATGTCTACCCTCACCCAGAAGAGCAGCACCAAGATTCCCATCGGTCGATTGATCGCTCGCGCGGCACGGCTGTCGTTGCCTTTGATCCTCGTGCTGATGGGTCTCTGGGCTGCTGGTTTCATTGGTATAGGCCCCGCCATTTCGGGGTTGTTGAGCGGCTCGATGCTCGGCGGTCTTCTTGCCTTCTCACGCGAGCGTCGGCTGCTGGTGCTCGAACGTCAGCTTTCCGGCCTGATGGCGGGTGGTCCGGTGCTGTCGGGCGGGTTCGAAATTCTCGGCGGTGACGGGCTCCCCGTGATGGTCAACCAGGTGGAGCGAAGCCTCAACCGCATGCGCACGCGCCAAGGTGAGCTGGATCGAACCCTGACGGCGCTCTTGAATGCCCTGCCTGATCCCATCCTTCTGGTGCGTGGTGATCGCATCGTCGAACGTGCCAACATCGCCGCAAACCGCCTTCTCGAACATGATAGTACCGGAAAGCCGATTGAGGCTGCGTTACGGGATCCAGGCCTGCTCGCGGCCATTGATGATGCGCTCGAAATCGGTGATGGTGCAGAGGTCAATCTGCATCTCGCCGGGCCGCCGGCGCGTGCTTTCGGCGGACAAGTCGTGCCCATCCGCTGGCATGAGCATCGTGCTGTTCTGGTAAGCCTGCGCGAACTGACCGAGCAGGTGATGATCGAGCGCATGCGTGCGGATTTCGTCGCCAATGCCAGCCATGAGCTCAGAACACCGCTTACCGTACTCCGGGGCTTCATCGAGACGCTGATGGGCGCTGCCAAGAACGATCCCGAGGCGCAGGCGCGTTTTCTGAAGACGATGGAGGCCGAAGCCGAGCGCATGTCCCGGCTGGTCAATGATCTTCTTTCCCTTTCCCGGATCGAGCAGAACGAACATGTGCCGCCCGATGAGAAGGTCGATCTGAAACAAGCTCTCGGCGGCGTCATCGATGCTCTTCGAGGCTATGCGAATGATCGAAGCGTCAAGCTCGCCACCGAAGTTCCATCAGATTTACCTCAAGTGATCGGCGATTTCGATCAGGTGATGCAGCTTTTCACCAACCTGATCGACAATGCGATCAAGTATGGCGGCGAAGAAAGCCATGTTCGGGTCGTTGCGCGCTATGATGAAGCGATGTCGTCGGGCGCCGGGCCGCTTACCGGTCGTGCTGCGGTTGAGGTCAAGGTGATCGACAACGGCCCCGGCATCGAAAGAGAACACCTGCCGCGCCTAACCGAGCGTTTCTTCAGGGTCGATCCAGCCCTCTCCCGCCATCTGGGCAGCACCGGCCTCGGCCTAGCGATCGTCAAGCATATCCTGCGCCGTCATCGTGGCCATCTCAATATCGAAAGCGAGCTTGGTGGAGGCACGACGATCACGGTCTATCTGCCGGCGGCCAGTTCTACTTAGCGAAGTTAGCGCATTTTCCGATCATACGGCTCCGGCCCGCATCCCCTCCCGACCACCCAATGCAAGGGTACCCTGTGGGTGGTCGGGAGGGGATGCGGGCCGGAGCCGACGTCGTTTGGTCAGAAAAAGCTCTACCACCGTGCTTTTTGATCGTTGTCACGGTTTTGTCACAAAAACGTCACAAGAAGAAAAGTGACCATCATCAGGATCCGGCCACGAAGGCCATCGAGCGATCAGATTTCACCGTTGGCCCGACATATCTATAGGGGAAGGACTTCATGAGAAAGTCATTTATCATTTTCGCCAGCCTGACGGCGGCTGTTGCTGTTGCTGGTGCTGCCGAAGCCCGTGATCAGATCCGGATCGTGGGCTCGTCCACCGTGTTTCCGTTTTCCACCGCCGTTGCCGAGCAGTTTGGTCAGACTGGCGGGTTTTCCACGCCGGTGGTCGAGAGCACCGGCACCGGCGGCGGTCTGAAGCTGTTCTGCGCCGGCGTCGGCGAACGGCATCCCGACATGACCAACGCGTCGCGTGCGATCAAGGGCAGCGAGATCGAGACCTGCGCTGCCAATGGCGTGAAGGAGATCACCGAGGTCAAGATCGGCTTTGACGGCATCGTGCTCGCCAACTCCAAAGGGGCGGAGCCGGTCAACTTCACCATTCCGCAGCTCTGGCTGGCGCTGGCCAAGGAGGTGCCGGTCGACGGCGAGATCAAGGCCAATCCCTACACCATGTGGAACGAGATCGATCCGGGCCTGCCGGCCGCCAAGATCGAGGTTCTCGGTCCGCCGCCGACCTCCGGCACCCGCGATGCCTTCGTCGAGCTGGTGATGGAAACGGGCTGCGCGGAATATCCGGAGGTCGCTGCCCTCGAAGAGACCGATGAGGACAGGTTCGAGGCGGTCTGCCAGACCATGCGCGAAGACGGTGCCTTCGTCGAGGCCGGTGAGAACGACAATCTGATCGTGCAGAAGCTCGAGGCCAACTCGGCCGCGTTCGGCATCTTCGGTTTCAGCTTCCTCGACCAGAACGTCGACAAGATGCAGGGCAGCTTCATCGACGGTGTCGAGCCGACCTTCGAGAACATCGCCGCCGGCGACTACCCGGTGTCGCGTTCGCTGTTCTTCTACGTCAAGAACGCCCATGTCGGCGTCATTCCGGGCATCAAGGACTATGTCGAGGAGTTCACCAGCGAAGGGTGCCTTCGGCGAGGACGGCTATCTCGCCGACAAAGGTCTTGATCCCGCTTGCCGGAAGAGGATGCGCGAGGCGGTACGCGAGCAGGCGACCAGCCTGACGCCGATGTCGTGACGACGATGTGTTCGGGAGCGCCTACGGGCGCTTCCGCCTTCTGCCTCACGTCGACGGACCCAGGAGAGATGATCACCGTCATGCCATTCTGCTCGTCGCCGGCGCTGCCTATTACTATGGCTGGCGGCGTGCTCTGGACAAAAGTCGTGGTCACATTTCTTCGCTCCATTCGCTGCCCGGCCATTATGCCTGGTATGCGGCGCTCCTCTGTGCCGGCCCGGCGCTTGCGCTGTGGTTCGGTTGGTTGGCGTTTGGTGATCTGATCCTCCAATGGATCGTCACGTCACGCCTGACGGACGAGATTGCCGGGCAGTCGCCGGCGATGCTCAGTTTCTTCTTCGCCGACGTGAAGCGCATGGCGGCCGGCCTCGCCCCGCACGCCGAACCGAATGCCGCGATGGAAGCCGCCGCCGATCTCTACCGGCGGCTCAATGGCATTGGCACCATCGCGTTTATTGTCGGCGCCTTGGCACTTGCCATGAGCTTGGCCCTGATAGCGCTTTCCCGGATCAAGCCGACTTTCCGCGCGAGAAACCGGGTGGAAAACTGGGCGACGTACGGCCTCCTGATGACAGCTGCGATTTCGGTGCTGACCACCGCCGGCATCGTGTTCTCGGTTCTGTTCGAAAGTATCCGTTTCTTCCAGTTGGTGCCGCTCACCGATTTCCTGTTCGGGACGGAGTGGAGCCCGCAGACGGCGATCCGCGCCGATCAGGTCGGCTCGTCCGGCGCCTTCGGCGCGATCCCGCTCTTCGCCGGCACGCTGCTGATCACCGTGATCGCCATGCTGGTGGCGGGACCGCTCGGCCTGCCTCTGCGATCTACCTTGCCGAGTACGCCAATCCAAGATTTCGGGCCGTGGCCAAGCCGATGCTGGAGATCCTGGCCGGCGTGCCGACGGTGGTCTACGGGTTCTTCGCCGCCCTGACGGTTGCTCCCTTCATCCGCGGGCTCGGTGAACTGGTCGGCCTCGACGTCGCCTCGGAGAGTGCGCTTGCCGCCGGGCTGGTCATGGGGATCATGATCATTCCCTTCGTGTCCTCGATTTCCGACGATGCGATCAGTGCTGTGCCGCAAAGCCTGCGCGACGCCTCCTTCGGTCTAGGTGCCACCCATGGCGAGACCATCAATCAGGTGATCGTGCCCGCCGCCCTTCCGGGCATCATCGCCGGCTTTCTTGCTGGCGATTTCGCGCGCCATCGGCGAGACCATGATCGTGGTGATGGCGGCTGGCCTTGCCGCCAACCTCACCGTCAATCCGCTCGAAGCGGTCACCACGGTGACGGTGCAGATCGTCACCCTTCTGGTCGGCGATCAGGAATTCGACAGCGCCAAGACGCTCGCCGCCTTCGCCCTCGGCCTGGTGCTGTTCGTCGTCCACCCTGTTGCTCAACGTGCTCGCCCTGCACGTGATGCGGACTTATCGGGAAAAATATGACTGACCTTTCCCAATCGCCGATGACAGCACTCACCGGCCGCTTCGGCTAACGCCTGAGGCCTCGGCCTCGCGCATCAGGCAACGCTATGCCAAGGAACGGCGTTATCGCAGGCTCGGCCTGAGTGCTGTCTTGTTGTCGCTCGGCCTGCTGGCGCTCTTGCTGCTGACCATCGCTGCCCAGGGCTACACGGCTTTTGTTCAGACCACGATCCGCCTGCCGATCGAGCTCTCGGCCGACGCGATTGACCCTGAAGGAACGAGTGATCCGAAAGTTCTGAGCAAGGCAAACTACGCCAAACTGATCAACGAAAGCCTTTATCAGCAATTTCCCGACGTGACCGAGCGTCGGGAGAAGAAGAGCACTCCGTGCTTTGGTCAGTCAAGGGAGCAGCCCTCGATCTCAGAAAGGTGGTGCTGGCCGATCCCGACCTGATCGGAACCGTCATCGACGTCGATCTCCTGGCGGCCGATGATGTCGATCAGTTCGTGAAAGGCTATGTCAGCCTGGAAAGCGACGAAGCGGATCGCAGGCTCAAGGATCAAGATCTTGCCTGGCTGAAAGTCCTCGATGAGGAAGGCCGCATCGAAACCCGCTTCAATCACTGGCTATTCACGCGGGGCGATTCGCGCGAGCCCGAATTTGCGGGAATTTGGGGCGCCATGATCGGCTCCGCGTATATGATGCTGGTGGTGATTGTGCTCGCGCTGCCGCTCGGTGTTGGTGCGGCGATCTATCTCGAGGAGTTCGCGCCGAAAAACAGCCGCTGGATCGACCTGATCGAGATCAATGTGAACAATCTGGCAGCCGTGCCTTCGATCGTCTTCGGCCTCCTCGGACTTGCCGTTTTCCTCGGTCTGTTCGGCATGCCGCGCTCAGCCCCGCTGGTGGGCGGTTTGACGCTGACCCTGATGACCTTGCCGACCATCGTTGTGGTCACACGTGCAGCGCTGCGCGCCGTGCCGCCGTCCATCCGGGAGGCTGCACTCGGGGTCGGCGCGTCTCGCCTGCAGGTCGTCGCTCATCACGTGCTCCCTCTGGCGCTCCCGGGAATTTTGACGGGTGCGATCATCGGCATGGCGCGAGCACTCGGAGAAACAGCACCACTTCTCATGATCGGCATGGTCGCCTTCATCGTCGATGCGCCTCAAGGTCCGCTTGATCCCGCAACAGCCTTGCCGGTTCAGGTCTATCTTTGGGCGGATAGTCCGGAGAGAGCCTTTGCCGAGCGTACCGCGGCTGCGATCATGGTCCTGCTCGGTTTCCTGATCGCGATGAACGCCGTCGCCGTCATCCTAAGACAAAGGTTTCAGGTCAAATGGTGAAGACCTTGAAAACGACGACGATGCCGGTATCGAACGCAACGCCGGTCACGGAGGACAAGACGCTGCAAAACCGGCCAAGATGTCGACCCGAGACGTCAATCTCTGGTACGGCGACAATCACGCGCTGATCGACGTCAGCCTGGATATAACCGGAGCATCAGGTGACGGCGCTGATCGGACCATCGGGCTGCGGCAAGTCGACGTTTCTTCGTTGCCTTAATCGCATGAACGATATGATCGAGGGCTGCCGGACCGAGGGCGACATCCGCTTGGACGGCCAGGACATCTACCATGATTCGGTCGACGTCGTGCAGCTGCGCGCGCAGGGTCGGCATGGTGTTTCAAAAGCCCAATCCCTTCCCGAAGTCGATTTACGACAATGTCGCCTATGGACCGCGAATCCACGGCCTCGCAGGCTCCAGGAGTGAGATGGACGACATCGTCGAAAGAAGCTTGAAAGGAGCTGGTCTCTGGAAGGAGGTCAAGGATCGCCTCGGTGCGCCGGGCAACAGCCTTTCCGGCGGTCAGCAGCAGCGCCTTTGCATCGCTCGCGCGATCGCGGTCAGCCCGGAGGTGATTTTGATGGACGAGCCCTGCTCGGCGCTCGATCCGATTGCGACGGCCCATATCGAAGAGCTGATCGACGAGCTTCGCCAGAACTTCACCATCGCCATCGTCACCCACAATATGCAGCAGGCGGCGCGGGTCTCGCAGAAGACCGCATTCTTCCATCTGGGCAAGCTGATCGAATATAGTGAGACCGATCAGATCTTTACCAACCCGAACAGAACCATGACCCAGGATTATATTACCGGCCGCTTCGGCTAAGGAGAATTTCGATGGCCGTCGAAGAGCAAGCCCAGCATATCGTCAGATCCTATGACGAGGACATGAATGATCTGCAACGTCGGATTATCCAGATGGGCGGTCTGGTCGAACAGCAGATCGATCTTGCCATTCAGTCCCTTGCCAGGCGCGACGTCGACACTTGCTTTCCGCGTGATCGAGCACGACGACGAGGTCGACAACATGGAGGAGGAGATCGACAAGGAGGCAATCCGCATCCTGGCGAAAAGACAGCCACTGGCGGTCGACTTGCGCATGGTGGCAATGGCCAGCAAGATCTCCAACGATCTGGAACGGATCGGCGATTATGCCGACCAATATGGCCAAGCGCTCGATCACGCTGGCCAAGACGCCGCCGTTGAAGCCGCTCTACACCATCCCGCATATGGGCCAGATCACCCAGGGGATGATGAAGCAAATTCTGGATGCGTACGTGCAGCGCGACAGCGTCAAGGCGATGGGAGCCTGGCATCGGGATGACGAGGTCGACCAACTCTATGACAGCCTGTTCCGCGAGCTGATGACCTACATGATGGAGGAGCCGCGCAACATCCCGATCTGCCTGGATCTGCTCGCGGTCGCCAAGCATCTGGAGCGAATCGGCGACCATGCCTGCAACATCGCCGAGAAGATCCACTACATGGTTCACAGCGAGCGCATCAACCGCATGCCGTTTCCAGGCCAAGCCAGAAAGCCCGGCTAACGGTACGAGCACAAAGGGAGATCCGCTTCCGGACAAACTTGACCGTTTGATTCCGAATGATCATTTTTCTTTGTCTTGGGAGTCAAATGCCCTGTTCACACCGCGAGACCTGATGAATCGAGCTGAACAAGCATGACAGATCGACCGAGCATGCAGCCTTTGGTACTGATCGTGGAAGACGAAGCCCCGCTTCAGGAACTGCTTGCCTACAACCTGCAGCGGGCCGATTTCGATGTCGAGCAGGCGTTCGACGGCGAGCAGGCGATGAGCCTGACGGTTGAGCACGTGCCCGATCTCATCCTCCTCGACTGGATGCTGCCGCATATTTCCGGGATCGAGCTTTGCCGTCAATTCCGACGTAAAACCGAGACCGCCAACATTCCGATCATCATGCTGACGGCCCGCGCCGCAGGAAGGGGACCGACTGCGTGGTCTGAACACAGGCGCCGACGACTACGTGACCAAGCCGTTCTCGGTGGAGGAACTGATCGCCCGCATGCGCGCGGTGTTGCGCAGGGTCCGCCCGGCTTTCGCCGAAGAACGCCTGAGCTTTGCCGATCTCACCATGGATCTCGCAGCGCACCGGGTCAGACGCGGCGACGACGAGGTGCATCTCAGCCCGACCGAGTTTCGACTGCTGCGCCAACTCATGGAACGGCCGGGTCGCGTGTTTTCCAGGGATCAGCTGCTCGATCTGGTCTGGGGCCATGATCAGGATGTCGAACTGCGCACGGTCGATGCCACGATCCGGCGCCTGAGGCGCGCGCTGAATGAAGGGGGGCGGGCTGATCTGCTCCGTACCGTACGCGCTGCCGGTTATGCGCTCGACCATGTCGATGTCCATGAGCGCACCATGACCTGATACCGGCCTTGGCTGCCGAAGGCGGCCGTTGGCGAACTAGAGCGTTTCCTTACCAGACGACGTCGGCTCCGGCCCGCACCCCCTCCCGACCACCGACAGGGTATTCTCGCATTGGGTGGTCGGGAGGGGGTGCGGGCCGGAGCCGAATGATCGGAAACTGCGCTAATGAAGACCGGCGCGTTCCAATCCTTCGATGATACGAGCACGTATGGCGGGGTCCCGATGCGGCAGAACGGTTCGCCAATGGGCGAGTGAGAAGTTCGGATGCGCTTTCATCGCCAGTTCGGCATGATGGGCCGATTGATCGGGCATGCCCAAACGAGCATAGCTTGCCGCCAGCAATCGGTGCCCCTCATGGTTGTCGCCGCTCTTCGACAACAGGCTTACAACCATTTCGTCTTCGCCCAGAATGTTGAAGGCGCATGCCAAATAGTAGCGGTACATAGCGGCCCGGTCCGGGCGAAGATGGATGGCCATGCCAAGCAATTCAATAGCCTGTTCTGCCTCCCCGTCACTGATCAGGAAATGACTGAAGTCGGCCAGAATATCCGGATCGTTTGGATTGATGTCGAGGGCACGCCGGTAGGCGGCGTGAGCTTTCTCGTAGTTCCGTTGAATATGGCCGTTCATCCCTATTTCAGCATGACCCCAGGCCTCCAGCGGATCGAGCTGAATGGCACGTTCGGCAAACTCGACAGCGCGCTCGATCGATCTCTTGGGATCCGATGTCCAGGCATAGCGGCCATCGAGGTGGTGGGTTCGTGACAAAACCGCATGCCCGCGTGCCGACATGGGATCGAGTTCGACAGGCCTTCAACGCGAGTTGCCTCGCCCGCTCATTGGCCCGCTGCTGAAACTGCCTGGTGAGATGCTCGGCCATCAAGGTCAAGGGTGTTGCGCTTTCGAACCCGTCATCGGTGTCGTCATGCTGGTCCAAGCGCGAACGTTCCAGGGCGTCGATCGAGACCGCAAGACCGGTCGCCATCTCCTTGGCGAGATCGTCCTCGACATCCGCCGCCCGATCCCTGCCCATCCGATAATGCGAGACCCAAAGCTGCTTGCCGGAGGCGCTGTCGATCAGACGCACCATCGCGTGGAAATTGTCAGTCGTCCATAGAACCGAACCCGTCGCAAGATAGCGTGTGCGGAGGGCTTGTCCGACGGCGTCCAACGTCGCGTGCCTTTGATGCATCATGTCGCTGGCGCGTCGTCCGGCCAGGGACAGATATCGAAATCGACTGAGATGATGGGCGACGTCGTCGATAAGCCAGCGCCCGCTCTGCCTTCGCCGACTTTCCTCATCCTGATCGGCAAAGGCCAACAGAGCGATAGAGGGGTGGTGTGACGTGCGCTTGATGTTTTCAATCAAGAATTGATGATGTTCGTAGAGATTCAATTTCAACATTTTACTTTGCATCAATGCTCAACTCACAATGGGAACCGATAAAATGACGAGAAAGCGTCATCTCATAATCGCCTAGTATCATGCTGTTGCTAGCATTTTGGCAAGAGACGAATGCTGTCGGCCTATCAATCTGCCGGAAGAACACGCCCATGCTGCAGTGAACAGCGCTGTCGTCGCCGTCTATCGAATGAAAATGGAAGGCGCACTCAGTGTTCCGGGGTCGATCACCCCGATCCAGTCCGAAAGCGTCTGCATGGTAATCAGCGGGTTCTTCAAGAGATCGAGCGCTGCTTCCCAGGCCGACTTCGGTGCCGGGAAGCGACGAATGACGATCGGATCATCAGCATCTGCGCCGATCTCGGCCCTGGCAAGATCCACCGCCTTGGCAAAGCCGCCGAGTTCGTCGACCAGACCGAGCTCCTTCGCCTGGGCCCCGGTCCAGACACGTCCCTCGGCGATCTGATGGACATCGTCCTGTTCCAGACCGCGGCCGCGCGCAACGCCTGCCGTGAAGGCATTGTAGGTTTCATCGAGAAAGGCATCCAGGCGCGCGCGGCCAAGGCTGTTGAAGTCGCTATTGACGCTCCACATCGAAGCATTGGCGCCGCGGCCGACCGTGCCCCAATTGACCCCGAGCTTGGTCCAGAGTTCGTCCAGGACGGGTTTGCCGGCGAGAACGCCGATCGATCCGGTCAGCGTGCCAGGGTCGGCAACGATGGTGGTGGCATCCATGGCAATCCAATAGCCGCCGGAAGCCGCCACATTACCCATCGAGACGATGACCGGCTTTTTCATGTCGATCGCCCGTCGGATCTCACGGGCAATCGTTTCGGAGGCGACCGCCGAGCCGCCACCGGAGTCTGATCCTGAAGAGAATAGCGCGCACCTGTTCGTCTTTGACGGCGTCTGCAATGGCCATCGCGACGGTGTCGGATCCCATGACCAGACCGCTTGGCCCGTCATTGCTATCACCCTGCTGGATCTGGCCAACACCTTCGACCAGCGCAATCACCTCATCGGACGTCTCATCGGCAGGCACGATATCGGCGAAAACGTCGTGACCAATCAGCTGGGCATCGGATCCAGCCTTGTCCTTGGCGCGTTGGACGATCTGATCCCAATAGCTCAACCGGTCGACCAACCCATTGTGAAATGCCTCATTGGCACCGTAAGGACCACCATCGATCAGCCGATCAACCGCCTCCAGTCCGAGGTGCCGACCCTCGGCGATACCGGCGCGAATTTGTTCGTCAAGCGAGGTTGCGAGCCATTCCAGGCTTTGTTGGTGTTCTCGGGTCAGGGACTTTTCGGTGAACATGTTGGCCGCAGTCTTGTACGGCCCTCGCTTGTCGCCGCTCGGCGTCACACCCACCTGCTTGAACAAGCCCTGCAGCAGCGGCGTCTCCAAATAGAGCCCGGTCAGACCGACGGCACCGAGCGGTTGCAGATGAATTTCGTCGAACGCTGTGGCGAGATAATAGCCGATCGTGCCCGGCCCGAACTCACCGAAGCTGGTGGAATAGGCAAAGGCAAACTTGCCATTCGACCGAAAACGCGTAATCGCCTCTCGGATCTCCTGCGTTTGGGCAAAGCCAGGGCCGGCGCCGTCGATACGCGCGATCAGCCCGGCAATATCGGGACGGCGACCAGCACGATCGATGGCAAGCACGGTTTCGGCCAAGGTGAGGCCGGGCGTCAGATCCAGCGCCGTCAGCGATCCTCGGTTTGTTGTTTCATCCAGGCCGTCGCGCAGATCCATCGTCAGGATCATGCGCTCGGGCAGATCATCATCACCGGGCAGCAAGACCCAAAGCAGAACACCGACAGCTACAGTAAAAAGCAGGGTGACGAACCCCAACGACGCCAGGATGCCGACGACAATCCGCTTCATCAGGCGTTGACGAGTGCCGGGCGGCGTTGACGCTGACGCTCGCTGGCTGTTTTGAGCTGGCCGCAAGCGGCGAGGATGTCACGGCCACGGGGCGTGCGGACCGGGGACGGGTAGCCTGCCTTGGCCACAATCCGGGCAAAGGCTTCGATGCGATCGCGTTTGGAACATTGATAGCCGCTGCCGGGCCAGGGATTGAAGGGGATGAGATTGACCTTGGCCGGCAGACCCTTGAGCAGGCGAACCAGATCCCTCGCCTCGGCATCGCTGTCATTCACGCCGTCCAGCATGACATATTCGAAGGTCACCCAACGATCCCCCGAGGGATAGGCGCGGCAGGCCTCCAGAAGGCTGGCGATGTTCCATTTCTTGTTGATCGGCACCAGAACATCTCGAAGGTCGTCTCTGACCGCATGCAGCGATATCGCAAGGTTGACCCCGAGTTCCCGGCCGCATTGCTCGATTTTCGGCACGATACCAGATGTCGAAAGCGTGATCTTGCGCTTCGGAAAAGCGAGGCCGTTGGGATCCATTGCGATCGAGAGGGCCTGTTTGATGTTCTCGTAGTTCAAGAGCGGCTCGCCCATGCCCATAAGCACGATGTGGCTGAGCTTGCGCTGGCCCTTCGGTGTCGGCCATTCGTCCAGGCGATCGCGGGCCACCATGATCTGGGTCAGCATCTCCTCCGGCTTGAGATTGCGCACCAAAGGCATCGTACCGGTGTGACAGAACGTGCAGGCCAGCGAACATCCCACCTGGCTAGAAATGCAGAGGGCCCCACGCTCGACATCGGGAATGTAGACGGTCTCGACGTCCTGATCGTCACGGAACTTGAGAAGCCATTTGATGGTGCCGTCGGTTGAGCGCTGCTCGCTGATGATCGTCGGACGATCGATGAGGCAGTTTGCTTTGAGCCAGTCACGCAGCCCCGAGGGAAGGGTCGTCATATCATCGAACGCCTTAACACCTCGATGATAGAGCCAATGATGGATCTGCCGCGCACGCATGCCGGCCTTGCCTTGATCTTCATCGGAAGAGGCAAGGGCCGCTTCAAGCTCAGCCGGGGTCGAGCCGACCAAAGAAAAAAGTGATGGCGATCGGGAAATAGCGGGCTCGTCCACGGCCGTCACCATCATGGTATCGACCAATCAGCCGGAACAGGCCGCGACCATGGCGTTGTACGCTTTGGTGAAGCCAAGGAGCGAATAGGTATCTTTCGAGGATGTTCTCTTGCTCGATTCGCCTTCCACGATCATGGCTTCTCCTTGACGCATGGCGTCGATCAAGGCGCGGTCTTCGTCGTCATTCTTCGTCCAGGCATGAGGCCCTCCACGCGTGAACAACGTGAAGACCTTCCCGCCGACAGACACCGAAACATTGCTGCCTTCAAGGTAATTGTAGCCGGGCTGGACACTGACTTCATCGGTCACCGCCGGCACTGGCCGCCTGGCAACGAGCACCGCGGGCTTGCCGCGTCTGCGTGTAGTCGCCGGTCTGTTTCTTCGGCTCGCTGACAATGAAGCAGATCTTCTGTCCGTCTTCATTGACTTCCCAGACGTTCCAGTCGGTATAGCTGCCAAGCGAATAGGGCGTCTGCGCCGAAGCCACAGCGGCAGAAGCATGAACGCCGCAACGAAGAGACAGGGCGCGTGGAGAGAGGGACAGGAAAGCTTTTCGTCGTCATGTTGATCATCGATTGGTGCTGTCCAACTCGCCTGTTATGTCGACAAATTTATCGAGAATTGCAAGCATTCGATCGCATCGACGCGACCTTTGCTGCAAACCTGGATTGTTTTCTACGGCTTGCTACAGGTAAGAGCCAAGCATAAATTGTGGTATGGATCATAGTCTGCCCGCTACCGTCGACCCGGTCGATCATGTGGCGCTCATGGACGCGATCGTCAAGGATCGAAGTCGATCGGCGTTCGCAGAGCTGTTCGACGCCTTTGCGCCGAGATTGAAGGCCTATTATCGTAAGGGAGGGCTCGAAGGGGCGCTCGCCGAAGACCTCGTCCAGGAGGTCATGCTCACGGTTTGGCGCCTTGCGGATAAGTATCGATCGGAGCTGGGCAGTCCGTCGACCTGGATCTTCACCATTGCCCGAAATCGTCTCATCGACCATGTCAGGCGCGAGCGAGCGCGACAAGGTGATCTGACCGACCCGACGATGCAGCCCGAACCGATCCGACCTCCGATGATCTAATTGACCAGCAGCAACGTTATAGATCCTTGAAGGCCGCTGTTGAAGCGCTTCCGAAAGAACAGGCGGATATGTTGAAGATGGCGTTTTTCGAGCATAAGGCCGCATAGCGTTATCGCTCCGAATGCGGCCTGCCGCTGGGCACGGTGAAGTCGCGCATTCGTCTGGCGATGAAACGACTGCGCGACAACCTTGCCGATCCCTTTGAGGCCGATCAGTTGGAGAGGAGTCATGAACAACGCATCACCGGCTGTGCCCGAGGAATTGCTGCTGGACTATGCCACCGGGGCCTGTAGCGCTGCGATGGACCTTCTCGATGGCGACCCATCTCTCGATGTCCGAGGATAGCCGCGAGCTTTCCCGCATGCTCGATGGTGTCGGCGGTGTTCTCCTTGAAACATTCGAACATCGACCTCTGGAACGCATTACGGCGCTGTCGGTTCTCGAAGAAGCGGAACGCGACTCTGGCCCTGACCCCGCGATGCGTTCGGAGGAGGGAAAGCCTGGATCTGCCTCCTATGCCCATGGATCATCTTGGTCGCCCGCCAAATTTGCAGGCGACACGCCTCCCTTGCCGCTTCAGGCTTATGCGTCGGATTTTTCAAGCGATGACGATTGGCGGCGTTTGGGTACAAGTGTGGCGGCTGTCAGACTGTCAGCATCGGACATGAAAGAGCGGGCTCATCTGCTTTGGGCCAAGCCCGGGTGCCGAGATTGCGCGCCATCGTCATATCGGGCGCGAGGTCGTGTCTGGTGTTGAAGGGAGCTTTTTGGGACCAGGGGGTGCGTTATGGGCCGGGCGACATTGCCGTCGGCGAAGACGGCACGGTGCACGCCCCCACAATCGACGAGAGATCGAATGCGTCTGCCTCGCCGTCACCGAGGCACCGGTCCAGTTCGTTGGCGCGTTTGGCTGGGCGCTCAATCGCTTCTGCCGTTTCTAGGCTTGCCTGCCTAACGATCCGGTTGCCGCCTGATGCCCGAGTCTCACCTGATGCCCAAGTCTCAAATGCCGTCGACAATCGCCGCGGTACCTTTGGCCGCGTTCAGGCGCAGCGGCAGTATTTCTTGATATTCCGGCGAAGTATACCAGGTATGGGCGGCGTTTCGGTCGGCAAATTCGATAATCACCACACGGGGTGCCGACAGCTCCCCTTCCAAAGGCGTGACCTCACCACCGCGAACGAGATAGCGTCCACCATATTGATCGATGGTCGCTGGAACTTTCTCCCGGTAGCGCTGAAAGCCCTCGGGATCGTGGATGTCGAGCTCTGCCAGAATATAGGCTGCCATGTGGTTTTCTCCTCGATTAGAACCTATGCTCATCGCCAAGACGAACTTATGGACATCCGGCACTGGATGTCACCATTTTCATGGAGATTGGTTTGATGGCCAAAACGGCGGGTGAGCTGGTGAGCGAGGCGAATGCCGGGCTGGACAAGATTAACGTCGAGGGTGCCAAGGCCCTTCTCGGCCGTGACGACGTGGTCTTCGTCGATGTGCGGGAGAGCAATGAAGTCGCTCAGGGTAAAATCCCGGGTGCCGTGCATGTACCGCGCGGATTGCTGGAGTTCATCGCCGACCCTGGGAGCCCAATGCATAACAGCGCCCTGTCTTCCGGCAAACAGCTTGTGGTTTATTGCGGCACCGGCGGCCGCTCGGCCCTTGCCGGCAAGACACTCAAGGATATGGGTGCTGCCAAGGTGACCAACATGCTGGGCGGGATCGCTGCCTGGCGCGAGGCAGGTCTCGATATCGAGAGCTAGAGCAGTTTCCGATCATACGGCTCCAGCCCGC
The DNA here is from genome assembly GCA_963787265.1 of uncultured Alphaproteobacteria bacterium. GTDB lineage: Bacteria > Pseudomonadota > Alphaproteobacteria > Geminicoccales > Geminicoccaceae > JANQPX01. Next base: position 126,942 of record CAWBCX010000050.1, read on the forward strand.
CGCCCCCTCCCGACCACCCAATGCGAGGGTAACCTGTGGGGTAGTCGGGAGGGGGGCGGCGGGCTGGAGCCAACTTCGTTGGGTCAGATAACGCTCTAGTCTCTCGGCCACAGCGAAGGTTCCCTTGGAAACATCCGTTACCCACTGAAGGTCGACGTTCTTTCTTCAAGGGTGGATCAATCAACTGCCATGGTCATGCCACTACAACTCGGGAACCATGATCAGGCTGTTCATGGAACCATTGTCGTTGAAGAGGTTGTATTGACCGTCACCGACCTTGTAGACAGTCATGCAGTTTTCTTCGCCGTCCATCAGGGTTTGCCAGGTCACGCAATTGGTATTGCCGTCGATCTTCCAGGACCCGGTATCGCTGCCGCGCCCGGATGGTCCTTCCCAATCGATATCGGCAGTTCCGGCGGCATCGAAACTGGCCTTCCACTTGCGGCCATCAGGCGAAAGGCCATCGATTTCCCGGCCTGAGAACAGGGTTGCAAGCCTTGAACCATCGAGCTGACTGATCTGGCTGTCATGCGCGGGTTGCGCCTTTTGATTCTGCACGCTCGTGGTGGTGGTGGCGGCAATTTCCGGCGGTTCGTCGGATCCACCGCATGCCGTCAGAAGAGCTGACAAGGCAAGGGTCGCAACCGGCCAGGGCCTAATGTTTCGAACATGATGGCATTTCCTCTTCCTGCTTGATTGAAAAGCTCGTCCGAATGCTGCGCGATGCCGGGCCGGCCATGGTGCTCATCGAGGTCAACGCGACGAAAATCACAGCAGAATTCGGGAGCTTACCCTTACTTCGCCCTGAAACTTTCTTAGCAACGACCGCACAACCAAGCTAGTGGAACGTCCACCACACTTGATACCCTGGTGGTGACACGCAAAAGACCTCGCAACCTATCGGTTGTCATTGGTCCTCTCATCGAAGGCATTCGGAATGAAATGTCGTCGACATTCCACCAAAGCCCGGCCGGACCGAACGGCATGACATGATCTGATGCTGTTAACGCTGCCATGCCCGGATTTCATCCCGATGCTTTCAGGTTACGGATCAATCGGTCGGGAACTGGTAGTCTTGAAATTGATCGCGCAGGGTCGTCTTTTGCAGTTTTCCTGTGGCCGTGTGGGGCAGCTCATCGACGAAGACGACGTCATTCGGGAGCCACCACTTGGCAACCTTGTCCTTCAGGAATTCGAGGATATCGGCAGGCTCGACCTCCTGGCCCTCGCATTTCACGATAATCAGAAGAGGACGTTCATCCCATTTCGGGTGGGCGATGCCGATCACGGCCGCCTCGGCGACGGCCGGATGACCGACCGCGACATTCTCCAGATCGATCGAGCTGATCCACTCACCACCTGATTTGATGACATCCTTGGCGCGATCGGTGATCTGCAAAAATCCATCGCCATCGATGGTCGCGATGTCGCCTGTGGAAAACCAGCCTTCTCGGTCAAAGACCTCCTGATTGGCCTCGTCGTCGTTGAAATAGCCCGATGTGATCCAAGGCCCGCGCACCATCAAAATGCCGGCAGCCTTGCCATCGTGAGCGAGAGGTTGACCCTGGCCGTCGATGATCTTGACATCGACTCCCCAAAGCGGTCGGCCCTGCTTGAGCTTAAGTTGCTGGCGCTCGGCTTTGGTGAGATGGGCATGGGCCGATCCGAGCTTATTGATGGCCCCAACCGGGCTCATCTCGGTCATCCCCCAACCATGCAGCACCTCGACGTCATGGTCGTTCTCGAAGCCTTCGATCATGGAAAGAGGCGCAGCCGAGCCGCCGATGATCACCTTTTGAAGAGCGTTCAGCTTCAGACCTTCTTGGGCACAATGGGCAAGCAGGCCTGCCCAGATCGTCGGCACGCCCGCAGACAGCGTGACCTTTTCCCGATCCATCAGGCGGTAGAGGCTGGCCCCATCCAGACGGGGACCCGGCATCACCATCTTGGCGCCGGTCATCGGGCAGGCATAAGGGGTTCCCCAGGCATTGACGTGAAACATCGGCACCACGGGCAGCAAGGTCTCATCGGCGCTCAAGCCCAAGGCATTGGGCAAGGCGATGGCCAGGCTGTGCAGGACGGTCGAGCGGTGATGATAGAGGACGCCTTTGGGATGCCCGGTGGTGCCCGAGGTATAGCAAAGACTGGAGGCCGTGGCTTCATCGAAGCTCGGCCAGACGAAGTCGTCCGAGTGCTCGGCGATGATGGCTTCATAAGCCGAAAGATTGCCGCCGACCGGAACCGGCATCGCATCTGGCGACGTCATGATGACGACATGTTCGAGCTTCGGCATCTTGGGCAAGAGCGTCTCGACCAGGGGCCAGAACATCGGGTCGGTGAACAGCAAACGATCTTCGGCATGGTTCATGATATAGACGATCTGATCGGCGAACAGACGGGGATTGATGGTGTGGCAGACAGCCCCCATACCCGAGACGCCGAAATAAATTTCGAGGTGACGATAGTCATTCCAGGCAAGCGTTGCCACGCGATCGCCCGGCTTGATGCCGAAACGTGAGCTCAGCGCGTTCGCCAATTGCTTGGCGCGGCGACTGATCTCCTGGTAATTGGTGCGATGGGACGGGTCGTCGGCGGTCACCGAAACGACCTCGCGGCGACCGTAGTAATCGGCGGCATGGTCCAGCAACGACGAGATCAGCAGCGGCCGTTCCATCATCATGCCCTGCATCATCACCTCCCGGATGAAGGCCGTTTCTCGGCCCGGTTTCAACGGTCGCTTTTGTCCGTCACCTTGCCCCTAAGACAGCCGTATGCCGATGCGTGGTCAGAGACGGACATTGCCTTGGGGCGATTGATAAACGTCGGCAGAACCATGGGGCATGCGGCTAAGGACCAAGGCCGCCACGATCGCGATCACAACAGCTGCGACAACGCCGGTGATAAAAGCCTTCATCAAAGATCTCCTGCTCATCGATCGTTGGAAAGGATGTATCAGATCCTTTGCCATTTGGCATCAAGGCGTTGTCACTCTCTTCAGGAAGTCGATCAGGTCGGCGCGGTCCTTGACGTTGGGCATCCTTTGCAGCGGCATTTTCGTGCCCGGAAGGAGGCGGTCAGGCCCGATGTCGAAGAGCCGGTCGATCGTCTGGTCGGTCCAGACAAGATCGCTGTCTTCGAGCGCTTTCGAGTATCGATAGCCTGGGTGGCTGCCCGCTTTGCGGCCGAACAGGTTATGCAACGTCGGGCCGGCCTTGTGACCGTCATCCGGACCGGTGGTATGGCAGGCGACACAGGTCTTGAAGAGCTTTTCGCCCTGGCTGGTTTTTGCAACCGGTGCGGCGGATGCGGTTTCGGGCTCAGGCGCAATCTCACCGCTTTCCGCCGATTTCCTGATGCAAATCATAGGTAAGCACCAGGCCATCGGCGCCGCCGGAAAGAAGTGTTTTGCCATCGGGCGCGAACACCACCGACCAGACTGCTCCTCGATGACGGGCATAGACTTTCAATCGATCGCCGTCGCCGCGCTTCCAGACGCGCACCGTGCCATCGACACCGCCGGAAGCGACCAAGGCGCCATCAGCGGACAGAGCAACGGCGAGGACCGGTCCCTTGTGACCATAAAGGGTGAGTCTAGCCCTTGACCTGTCGCGACATCCCAAAGCTGCACGGTTTCATCGACCGATGAGGTCGCAACCACCTGGCCGTCCGGGCTTTGGTCCAGGCCGGTTACAGCGAAGTCATGGCCATTGATGACCATCACCTGGATGCCATCGGCAACACGCCAGAGCTGCAGGCTGCCGTCGGAGGCGCCGGCAAGCAGACGCTCGCCATCCGGTGAAAACGCAACGGCGTTGAGGTTGTCGGCGCCCTTGAATATCCGGATGAACTCCATGGTTTCAAGGTCCCAAAGACGCACGGTTCGATCCCAGCTGGCTGACGCTGCGGTGCGGCCATCCGGCGAAACGGCGATGGCGACCACTTTGCCACCATGCCCTTGCAAACGGGCAACGGGTTCTCCCTTGAGCAGGTCCCAAACGCCGACCGTGCCATCGTCGCTTGCAGATAGAGCGCGCTTGCCGTCCGGCATGAAGGCGACGGCATTGACCGCGGCCTCGTGGCCATGGAGTTCAGCGCGTACCGACTGATCGAGAAGATTCCAAAGGATGATGCTGTAATCGAAGCTTGCGGTCAGCGCCCTCTTGCTATCTCTCGAAACAGCAATTCCCTTGACCGGCCCGCCATGGGCGTCAAACCCGGCGCGAGCAGGAAGCGGGTTCCAAGAGACAAACGATATCGCTCCGATCAGAAGATACGTCAGAACGGGCAGATAAGGTCGGGCAAGCCGGTCGAGCATGAGGAGCCGCCAATGCTCTTTGGATCCAAAATCGCCAAGCTCGAAAGCTTGGCTATCCACATCAGTATAGCACAAGTGAGTGCAACCTCACCCCGGCCCAGCGAACGAACTCACCTCCGTGTTCTTTCAGGAAAGATCCAGCAGGCGGATCGCCTTTGGAAGCAGGGCTTCAACCAGGTTGCAGATAACGCCAAAATCGCTCGAAGAACGATGGCTCAGCGCCCGCATCAGCCTTGGACGTGCCACCATCCGTCCGGGTGGCGATCGATCGAGAGAGGTCGCTATCGCTCAAATCGCTGTCACGCGGCTTGAACTTTGGGACGGGTGGACCGTCGGTCCTGGTCAAGGCCGGGTCGGTTTCCGGATCAAGAGGCCCCCCGGCCTGAGAGCCTATGCCTCTCTCCTCGCCCAAAGAAAAGGTATCGATGCTGCTGCCCTTGCTACTCTCGCGCTTGAGATTGCTCAAGACTTCTTGAGGAGAGACAGGGGGGTCATTGAAGGGAGTATCAGCCGCGGTGCGGCCGGATTCGCCGAGACCCAGTTTTTCGAACCACGCGCCGATCGAGCCACCGAAAGAAGCCCCATTGAGACCTTGATAAGCCAGAAACCCAGCCACGCCCAAGACGGCGATAACGATCGACGCGGTCAAGCGCCGGCGCTTTCGCACCCGCTGTTGAACCTGCGGAAGATACCCGGTCTGCTGGGGTTGTCGCCGTCTCGGGGAAGCGCGACGATCCACCTCGGCAGCAGATCTAGGGGCTGCCCGCGCCATCGGCGGCGCCCGGTCGGTGTCAATCTCCAAGGTCGCCTGGGTGCGTGTGAAACGACGAGGTCCTGGTTCCACCGTTGCTGGCCTGGCCGGGGGGCCGATCGGCGAGCTCAACGATATATCCGGAGCAACAGGGCGCAATGTCGGCCGCTGTCCCCGCATCGAGCGCGGTCGCGATGGCGGCGCCACATCTTCATATTCAATCGGCGTTTGTTGGCGGGCTTGGGCCGAGCGAGGTGTTGGCGGGCGGATCTCGCGCCTTCCGGCAAGCTCAACTTCCGGTCCGATAATCTCCTCATCCTCATTGCTCTGATAGGGATTTGAGGTCCCGATACTTATATCGTCGCTCTCTTCCCAGACAATCCCGCCATCCTCCGGTGGACTTTGGGCAGAGCCACCGTCGAAAACCCACTCATCATCGGAACAATTGTCCCAGCTTTGCGCCTGCTCGGACCAAGTTTCCTCTTGATCGGGCCATTCCTCCTGATCCGGCCATTCATCGCTATCGTCCGTCCAGGACGACGTCTCGTCCTTCTGATGATCATCGGAACCGTTTTGAACATCGGAGAAGATCTGGTCAGCAGGAAAAGGATCGTCGGCATTGCTATAGACACGCATGTCGTCCGGGCGACGATGTCTGATCTTTTCGCGCTCGATCGTTAGCCGATCTTCCGAGACCGACCCCGTTGTTCGAGGAAAACGAGGCTTGAAACCACCGCTCACAAAAGGCGTTCCTTACGTTCGCTGCATCGGGGCAAAATCTACCTTCCCCACCTTCCAAGGTCATGCGTCACCATTCGAAGGTTATGATAGACAGTTAACGCATGTCATGAGCAAAAAGTTCAGTGACAAGTTGACTGGGAGAAGCCGGAATATAGCCGGGAAAGGCGGGCGTCGTCAATTTTCTATTAAAAAGAGATAAAATTTATTATTTTTCTATCAGAAGGATCTTGCGAGGCTGTTCATTCAAGGGTTTCCGCGGGAATTCCGACGTTTCGTCCTTGCCAACCCCTTTCCAAACCTTGTGTCTTGTCGGCAACGCTTGGTCGCCAAGCGTTGCCGACAAGACGATAAAGGAGAGAAATCGAGAACAAGTTGCTTAGGCCAGAAAATTTTCAATCCGTTCAACGGCACGCTCGATGTTCTCGATGGAATTCGCGTAGGAAAAACGAAGATAGCCTTCCCCTTGAGCGCCAAAACTGGTGCCGGCGATGATGGCAACACCAGCCTCCGTCAGCAGGCGATCCTGTAGATCAGCGGCAGACCTTCCTGTCCCCTCGATGTTGGGAAACGCATAGAAAGCGCCGCCCGGTTTCACGCAACGAAAGCCTGGCAGCGCATTAAGCCGATCGACGATCACACCCCGTCGCTCATCGAAGGCCTTCACCATATGATCAACGGCGTCCTGCGGTCCGGTGAGGGCTTCAATTCCAGCATATTGGGTTGCCGCGTTGACGCAGGAATGGATATTGATCGCGAGCCTGGTGGCATGAGGCACCAACGCCTCCGGCCAGACAGCAAAGCCCAAGCGCCAGCCGGTCATCGCATAGGTCTTCGACCAGCCGTCCAGGAGGATCAGCCGATCCTCGATCTCGGGATAGGCGGTAAGGCTGGCGTGGGGCACGCCGTCATAGACCATGCGTGCGTAGATCTCATCGGACATGACCGCGACGTCCGGATGATCCATGAGGCCTGCGACCAGCTTGTCCAGCTCTTCCTTCGGCACCACGCCGCCGGTGGGGTTGGCCGGGCTGTTGACGATGATCAGCCGGGTGGCCGGCGTGATCTTGGCCAGCACCTCCTCGGCGGAGAAGGAAAAACCGTTCTCTTCGTATAGGGGAATAGGGACGGCTTTGGCGCCGCTGAAGTCGATGACCGAGCGGTAGATCGGAAAGCCCGGGTCCGGGTACATGATCTCGGCGCCCGCCTCGCCGAACATGGTAATCGCCAGATACATGGTGACCTTGCCGCCCGGCACGATCACGATCCGGTCGGGATCGACGTTAAAGCCGCGCCGGTCGGCAAGGTCAGCGGCGACCGCCTCGCGTAAAGGGAGAATACCATTGGCCGGTGTATAACCGTGGTGGCCGTCTCGGAGTGCTTTTTGGGCCGCAGTGACAATATTTTCCGGCGTCGGGAAATCGGGCTGACCTATGCCTAAATTGATAATGTCCTGCCCCGCCTCTTTCAGCTTTTGCGCGCGTGCCAAGACATCAAACGCCGTTTCGGTGCCAAGCCGGCTCAAGCTCTTGGCTGGTCTCATTGATAGAACTCCGTCGTCTTTTTCAGGTTTCTACCCAAGGTCGATTGATTTTACATAAAATTTGAAGCTAAGATTGATTTATTGGTCACTAGCGCATTGGCAGCCAGATCCTACGTCGAGCATGGGTCTTGAGGCAACAGCAGAACGCCGATGCGACGGCCCTGTTTATGTAGTGATGTAAAGCCATTCTAGCCAAGAACGATGACTAAAATGAATTGGGAAAGTCGCTTTCATTTGCTCGAGGCCCGTCTCAGCGTCATGGGCCGGGACGCCACTCTGCTGCTTCTTTGGGCTTTAGCGAGCACCATCGTCATCGTGATTGCCATTGCGCTTACCTGGCAGACGGCCAACCACCTTCTTCATCACGAGCTGCGCGCCAGTGCTTCGGGCTGGGCGGCGTACCTGGTGAACAATGTGGATGATCTCGAGCAGGTCATGACCACAGGGGAGGTATCGAGCGACAGCCTCAAGGTTTTCCGATCGGCGAGCCGCTTTGGTCACGTCTTTCGCTATCAGCTGTTCGACCGACGGGGTCGAAGCGTTTATGCCTCCGATGGCCAGCGGCAGGATTATCCGGCCCGTTATCAGCAGCGCGGCGGGCAAAGCACGCCGTCGTTTCGCGAGGTCGTGAAGGCGAAAAGCCCGATCATCAGGCTGAGAGAACCTGCCCATGACAACCAGGATCTGAGAGATCTCCCCGAACGCTACGGCCAGATCTACCTGCCCGTTATCGCCAATCGCGATGTGCTGGGGATCGTCGAAATCTATGTCGACCAGACGGACAAGGCCGCTCGGTACCACCATGTCTTCGTCGTCTTTGCTACCGGCCTCACCTTGTTGATCCTCTTTGCCATGGCTTTTCCGATGGTGATGGTCTGGCGGAAAACCAAACAGCGCGAGCTTGCCGAGCGTCAGCTGCACGACATGGCCCATACGGACCCGCTCACCAGGCTTGCCAATCGCACCAACTTTCGTGACCGGCTGGGGCAAGCGCTGGCCGGTGCCAGGGATGGCCAAAGGGTGATCGCCCTTTTCTGGCTCGATCTGGACCGGTTCAAGACGATTAACGACGCGCTCGGCCACCCGGTCGGCGATGCTCTGCTCTGTCAGGTTGCGCATCGCCTGCGCCGCACGCTGGCACAGCAGGATGTCGTGGCCCGTCTAGGCGGGGACGAGTTTGCGATCGTGCTCACCGATTGCCGGGAACGGCGGCATGCAGGCCAGCTTGCGCAACAGCTGATCCGGACCCTGGCCATTCCCTTTGATGTCGAAGGTCATCATGTCGTGATCGGTGTCAGCATCGGCATCGTGTTTGCCCCCTATGACGGCGATCAGGTGGATGATCTCTTAAAGAAGGCGGATATCGCGCTTTACCGTGCCAAGGATGCGGGTCGCTCCACCTACCGGTTTTTCAAGCCCGACATGGAGGCAAGGTCGGAGGTCAGACACGCGCTCGAAGAGGATCTTCGGATCGCGATTCACTCGAACCAGCTCCGCTTGCACTATCAGGCTCAAGTTTGCCTGGATTCGGGCCGGATCACAGGATTCGAGGCGTTGCTCCGCTGGCATCATCCGCGCTTTGGCCACATGCCGCCAGGCGAAGTCGTGGCTCTTGCCGAGGAAACCGGGCTGATCATGCCGCTTGGCTACTGGGCCCTGCAACAAGCTTGCGCCGACGCCACCACGTGGCCGGAATCGATCCGGGTCTCCGTCAATATTTCAGCCGTGCAGTTCAGCCATGCCAACCTGGTCGACCTCGTCAGCGACGCGCTCAGCATCAGCGGCCTCGCGGCTGACCGGCTTGACCTCGAGATCACGGAGAGCATCGTCATGGCGGACAGCAAGGCGACCATCGCCAAGCTGCGAAAGCTGCGCCGGCTCGGTGTTCATCTTTCCATGGATGACTTCGGCACAGGTTATTCATCGCTCAGCCGCTTGCGTCATCTTCCATTCAATCACCTGAAAGTCGATCGCTCCTTCATCAAAGAACTTGGCGGGAATCCCGACGATATCGCCATCGTCCATGCCATCGTTACCCTTGGCCAAAATCTCGGCATGCAGATCATCGCCGAAGGCGTTGAAACCGACGCGCAGCTCGCCCAGTTGCGCACCGAAGGCTGCGATATCGCCCAAGGCTTCTTTTTTGGCAGGCCCGTCCCTGCGACGGAAATCGGGCGTGAGCTCGCTCGTCATCATCCGGTCAGCAGTGTCGGCCTGCACGCCCCGCGCGACAAGAATGCTCCGGTCTGGCAGGCATCGGAAACGACCTCGCCCCTCCCCGCCCCAGCCTTCCAGGAAGCCATTGGGTAGAAATTTCAGGCTTGATGCCGGCCGAGCAGCCGTTCCGCCTCGATCAGATCGTCGGGCCGGTTGGTATTGAAAAAGGGATCATGGGGCTCGATCGAAAAGGCGACCTCGGCCAACCGATATCGTCCTGTGAAACGATCAACCTTGCGGATATCCTCATCGGTCAGAGCACGGCGCAAAGCGGCGCCCAGCCTTACCGGCCAAAGCCCGAAAACCGGATGGGAACGGCCTCCCGACCGGGCACAGGCAAGCTCGGCATGCTTCTCATCGAGCGCATGCACCATCCGGCTCACGAGATCGTCCGGCACGAACGGGGTGTCGGTGGCGACGGTTACGATCCAAGGGCAATCGGGGCGATGAGTTCGCGCCCATTCCATGCCGGTAAGGACGCCGGCGAGGGGCCCTGCGAACCCGTCGACAACATCGGATGCAACCGGCAGATCGAAGCCGGCAAAACGGGCAGCGTCACCGTTGGCGTTTAAAAGGAGGGCTGCGACCTGAGGCCGGATGCGGTCGATGACGTGGGCGAGGATGGGCTTATTCGCCAAGGGCCTGAGACACTTGTCGCCGCCGCCCATGCGCCGCGCCTGGCCGCCCGCCAGCAGAACACCAACGACGCCCGGGTTCGTCATCGGCGATGATCTCCGGTTGACCCTTTCCGCCGATGGCGGGCGGGTTCGTCGGTGACCTCTTTCGGATCGGCATCGAACAGGATCCGATCCTCGCCGGCAAGGGCCAAGAAGCGCCGCCCGCGAGCCCTGCCGATCAAGGTCAGCCCCGCTTGGCGGGCAAGGTCCACCCCCCAGGCGGTAAAGCCGGAGCGGGAAATCAGAATCGGGATCTGCATCTGCACCGTCTTGATCACCATCTCGCTGGTGAGGCGTCCGGTGGTATAGAAAATCTTACCCGCAGGGCTCAGTCCCTTCATGAACATATAGCCTGCTATCTTATCCACGGCGTTGTGGCGGCCGACATCCTCCATATAGACCAGAGGCTGGTCTCTCTGGCAAAGCACGCAGCCATGAATGGCACCGGCCTTCAGATAAAGGGACGGTGTGGTGTTGATGCTTTTGGTCAAGCTGTAAAGCCAGGACGTCTTCAGGACTGCAGCGCTGTCAAGCTCTACTTCGTCGAAGCGTTCCATGAGATCGCCGAACACCGTGCCCTGGGCACAGCCGGACGTCCGGACCTTTTTCTTGAGCTTTTCCTCGTAATCGGTTTCCCGCGCGGTGCGGACAACGATGACCTCAAGCTCCTCGTCATGATCGATCCCGATGATCTCGTCGTCGGCACGGAGCATGTTCTGATTGAGGAGATAGCCGACGGCGAGATGATCCGGGTGGTCGCCGATCGTCATCATGGTAACGATTTCCTGACCATTCAAAAAAAGCGTCAACGGCCGCTCATAGACGACGGCAGCTTCGGCTGGCTTGCCGTCCTGATCGATACCGGCGACCGGCTGGGTCAGCTTTGGATCATCGGGAACAGGTTTCAAGAGATAAGTGCTCATGGCCGGCACATTGTGAAGCGCCGGTCGTCGATAGGTCAAGTTCAGTTACGGCGCATGCTCAATATCAGGCAACAGGCTCAGCGCTGAGGTTTCCAGCCAGCGGAAGAAGGATCGTTCAGAAATGATAATTCAGCCCCAACTGCAATTGGGTGTTGTAGAGGTCGTCGCCAATAAGCGTGAACCCCTGCTCTTGCTTCTGTTTCGTCAAATACCAGCTAAAACGCAAAGAAGGCACGATCGATATGGACGGCGTGACGTAATAAGGAATGCCAGCTTCGGCAAAGGTGGTGAAGACATTTTGGTCCAAGTCTAGGTTCACATCGGTATTATCGGCTGCGACCTTCGCATACCCCAAGCCAGCACCGACATAAGGCACAAGGACATTGATCGGCCATAAATCGAAAAATATACCACCGGTAACGCTCCAGACCGCCAGTTCCTGTTCGGTAGTCACATTTTGGCCATTGAAGGAAAAGACTCGGTCGGCATCCGCCGCCGCATAGGCCACCTCGGCTTCAAGTTTGATATTGGTATCGAGGCGGTAGCCGAACTTGCCGGCGAGTTGGAAGCCGGTGTCATACTCGAAATCGACGTCAGCGACATTCTCGATGCCGAGAAAGTCGACATTGGCACTCTGATCAAAAAAGAAGGCAGCACCGCCCGAAGCACCAACATAAAAGCTCGATTGCGCCATCACGCTGGCCGTTGAAGACAAAACGAGCAATGTCGTGATCAAAATAAGCCGCCGCATGGTCAGGCTTCCTCCCCGCTCAACATGATGAATGAGAACTAAACAGTCTTGACGACAAATTGAACAATCAAAAAATAACCATAGGGCTATTTTTTAAACCTGAAGACTAAAAAATTGAATATTCACAGAACCTTTGAGCGTAAAGAAACTGTTAACAATCGCGTTCGCAAAGAAATTCACTCATTTTTTGTTAACCACTCAATGCGTGGTTGATTGTTTTTCATAGGGAGTAGCGGTCAACCATAAAGAAAAACGATGCATAAACATATTGTTACTTCACATCTGCGACCAAACCATCATCGACGCAACTGTTGCACCGTTACACCATTGCAGGAAGAAAGAGAGGAGAGACAGAGTCGATAACGCGCTGTCGCCTGCAGTCAAGATCCGATCTTGCGTCTGGCGGCACCTCGCCTATATCTGAAGCGTCGCGGCCTGGAATGCTCCAGCCGCCTCTTTTTTGCCCAGGCCTTTGTCCATGAATCTTCGCAACATCGCCATCATCGCCCATGTCGACCACGGCAAAACCACGCTGGTGGATCGGCTGTTCCAGGAGAGCGGCACGTTTCGCGCCAACCAGCGCGTGGCCGAACGGGCCATGGACTCGAACGATCTGGAGCGGGAACGGGGCATCACGATCCTGGCGAAATGCACCTCCGTCACCTGGAAGGACACCCGCATCAACATCGTCGACACGCCGGGCCACGCCGATTTCGGCGGCGAGGTCGAGCGGGTGTTGAGCATGGTGGATGGCGTGCTGCTCCTGGTCGATGCCGCTGAAGGACCGATGCCGCAGACCAAATTCGTGCTCGGCAAGGCGCTGCGCCTCGGTCTTAAGCCAATCGTGGTGATCAACAAGATCGACCGTCCCGATCAGCGCGCCCATGAGGTGCATGACGAGGTCTTCGATCTGTTCGCCGCCCTTGATGCCAATGACGAACAGCTCGATTTTCCGACCCTTTTCGCCTCGGGCAAAGATGGCTGGGCAAGCAAGGAGCCGGTGCGTCCCGTTCATGACGACATGGCCCCGTTGTTCGACCTGATCTGCCGCCATGTCAACCCGCCGGATGTCGACGAAGACGGCCCGTTTTCCATGCTGGTGACGACCCTGGAACGCGATCCGCACCTTGGGCGGCTGCTGACTGGCCGGATCGCCTCCGGCAAGGTTCAGGCCAACCAGACGATCAAGGCGCTGTCCCGCGATGGCAGGATGATCGAGCAGGCGCGCATCACCAAACTCATGGCGTTTCGCGGGCTTGAGCGCGAAACATTGCAGAAAGCCGAAGCCGGCGACATCGTAACGATTGCGGGCATCGCTTCCGCAACGGTTGCGGACACGCTTTGCGATGAGACCGTGCAAACCGCCCTGCCCTCCCAGCCGATTGACCCGCCGACCCTGGCCATGACCTTTTCGGTGAACGATTCACCGCTTGCAGGGCAGGAGGGCACCAAGGTCACCACGCGCATGATCGAAGAACGGCTGCTGCGCGAAGCCGAGGGCAATGTCGCGATCCAGGTCCGTCAGTCCGAAACCAAGGACGCGTTCGAGGTCGCCGGGCGCGGCGAACTGCAGCTTGGTGTGCTGATCGAAACCATGCGCCGGGAAGGTTATGAGGTCGCGGTCGCCAGGCCGCGCGTTCTCCTGAAGACCGATCCCGAGACCGGCAAGAAGCTCGAGCCGATCGAAGAGGTGGTCATCGACCTTGACGAAGAATTCGCCGGCACCGTGGTCGAGACCTTAAGTCGAAGAAAAGCCGATCTCGCGGAAATGAAGAATGCCGGTGTCGGTCGTCAGCGCCTGGTTTTCCATGCGCCGTCGCGCGCGCTTATCGGCTATCACGGCGATTTTCTCACCGCGACCCGCGGCACGGGCATCATGAACCGCGTCTTTCATAGCTATGCTCCGTTCAAGGGCGAGATCGAGGGCAGGCGAAACGGCGTGCTGATCTCGCTTGAGCAAGGGACGGTCGTGGCCTATGCGCTTTGGAACCTGGAGGATCGCGGGTTCTTCTTTGTCACCACCGGCGAAAAGGTCTATCAGGGCATGATCCTGGGCGAGCACAACCGCCCGAACGATCTCGAGGTCAACCCGCTCAAAGCCAAGCAGCTTACCAATGTCCGTGCTTCCGGAAAAGACGATGCCATCCTGCTGACACCGCCGACCAAGCTCTCCTTGGAGCAGGCATTGACCTATATTGCCGATGATGAGTTGGTGGAGATCACGCCGGCCTCCATTCGTTTGAGAAAGCGCCATCTCGACCCTCATGTCAGAAAGCGTGAAGCCAAACGATCGTCCATCCCGCTCAGCGCCTAACGCTCAAACGCCGTTGCTCTCTCATGGCGCCTTCCATGGTGCCTTAGCAAATTTTGATCCCTCGAGACCGACACGGCCGACGGCTTGCCGATCATCCCGGCAAGGCCGAAGGTCATTTCTCCTTCACGATCCTGGGCGAGGAGGGCAGTGGCGAAACGATCGACATGCAGTACAGCATGGCCCCGAAAAGGACCGGCAATTGCTGATCATCTCCAACTTCAGGGGTTCCGTTCCCGCCCGCTCCTGTCACCGACCAGACAATGATGTGCAGAAAAAATATCTGGCAGGCGCGCGCCCTGGAATGCACTCATTCGTTGAGCCCGCTGAGCCGCGTTTCGACCTCCTTGATATCCAAGGCGGCAGCCAGATGGTTGAGCTGCCGCTCGGCGCGCCGTGCCGGCAGTTTGCCAAAACGTTCGAACGGCATGATGTCGACAGACCAGCGTCGCCCCCCTTGTCGTTTGGGCTGCCAGGTCGCGATCACCTTGCCGCCGCGGAGAATGGTTGGCGCGATCCAGCCGGCTATCCGATAGACCCGCTTTCGAAATCTCGGGGCGAGGAATTGACCGGTCTCGGCATGGCCGAGGAGATAGGGGTCGAAATGCGGCAGGACCGTGATCCGGTCAGCCGGGGCATCGGCCGCCCGAAGCTCGTCTTCATCCTCCTTGAGCGCAAAGCTCTGTTGTCCATCGACGCTGACGGCAAGAAGCTCCCTCGCGAGCTTTGACAGCGCAGCACGGGCATCACCGACACCCAGACCGCTGAACTTTGCAAAATCCTGCGCTGTCGCCGGACCGAAGGCCCGAAGATACCGACGCACCAGGGCACCCATGAGATCAGCATCTCCATCACCTGGCAGGTCAACCCACTGATCGAGACGAACAAAGGTTGTTTCGCCGGCGCGACGAGGTCCCTGACAGACCAGACCAAGCGTCGACGCGAGCTTGATGGCACCGCCCCAGGAATGCTCCAACCAGGGCTTGGCCCAATCCCCAAGCTTCGGCGCCAGGCTCGCGGACAGGTCGGCCCGGCTGTGGGGCTCGGTCATCAGCGTTTCGCAAATGGCATGGCTAAGCCGGTCCACTTGCACCGATGTCAAACCTTCGCTCATCAGCCATTGCCGGTAGCGATCGGTGAACCGGCGGCGCAAGGCGAGAATCATGGGCAGATCATCAATGCAAAGAAGATGAAGCGTTGCCCGCTGCGCCCAGAGCTTGACCAATGAGCGATCCTGGTCGAGCTGCGCTCGAATGCCGGCCTCGGTGGTGTCCTTGCTGCGGGCACGGATCTGCAGAACGGCAGCGGACTGCACCTGAGCCTGAGCGCCGATCAGACTGCCTATGGCATCAAGGCCGGAGGGCGCAGGCGAGAGAAGATGCTGCCTGTGCAGCCGAAAGGCCAGGGCTCGAGCTAGTGTTATCGAGAGCACATCACCCGCACCCTCCATGATCGCCATCCTCAAACCGTTCCGGCACGGGAGATGACACGCTTTCAGAACAACATGCGCGCCACGTCGCTGGCCGCCTCGAAAAGAATACCAGAGGGACAGTCTCGTGATGACCCGCCCATGTCAATTGGCCAACAGGCCGCTTTCCCATGATCGGCAGTCATTCTGCGCGGACGAGCTCTTCGGTCGTTTTTTTCCAGGTAATCTCGCCTATCTCAAACGCTCCAAGATGTTACCCCTTGAACAGGCTGCACCATGACGCATACGAAAGAGGGTCAGTGAGATTTGACCACCAGGCTCGAACCAAGCGATCAGGAAGGTCATGGGATGTCGACACCAACAGTTTTCGAACTCTATGCGATCAAATACGCCGAGCATCACCGGTCGTCGCGCGAAAATTTCGTGTTTCAGGATATCCATGACGGCCCGATGCCGCTCGACTTTTTCGTCTGGGTCGCGAAATCGGCCGAGCGCACTTTCGTGATCGACATCGGCTTCGATGAAGCGACCGCCGATCGCCGCAACCGTCCTATTCTTCGAAGCCCCACTGCAGGGCTCGCCATGCTCGGCGTCGATGCCGCTGCCGTCGAGCATGTCATCGTGACCCATCTTCATTTCGACCACGCCGGCAGCCTGGACCAATTTCCCAAGGCCAGCTTCCATCTTCAGGATCGGGAGATGAGCTACGCCACCGGCCGCTTCATGTGTCATGCCCGGATCCAGACTCCGTTCGACGTCGAGCATGTCACGGACATGGTACGGCACGTCTATGCCGGCAGGGTTGCTTTCCATGACGGCGATCAGATCCTGGACAGCGGCCTCAGCCTCCATCTCGTCGGCGGCCACAGCCACGGCCTGCAGTTCGTGCGCGTGCATACCGAGCGCGGCTGGGTGGTGATCGCCTCCGATGCCGCGCATCTTTATGCCCATATGGAGAGCGGCAATCCGTTCCCGATCGTGTTCAATGTCGGCGAGATGCTGGAAGGGCATCGGCGCTGCCATGCACTTGCGGACAGTCCCGCCCATATCGTGCCAGGCCATGACCCTCTGGTCATGGCGCGTTATCCGGCGCCCGCAAAAGAGCTGGAGGGGATAGCTGTCCGTCTCGACGTGCCGCCCAAGGCGTAAAAGCGTAGAGGATGCTGCCGACAAGATCCGCCTGACGTATTCGGGCACGGTTTCAATCGTGAACCGCCCTGCTGTCGTCAGGCGCCTGGTCACGGTCATTCATGCCGTAATCGCGCACCACCTCGGCGACCCGGAGGCGGTAGTCCCGAAAGATCGTGCCGCGCCCGGCGGATTGCGCCTGGCGATGCTTTTCCAGGCGGCGCCAGGCCAGGATCGCCTCTTCGTCGCGCCAAAAGGAGAGCGACAGGATCTTGCCGGGATTGGCCAGGCTTTCGAAACGTTCGATCGACAAGAAGCCGTCGACCTCATCCAGCAAAGGGCGCAAATCAGCGGCCAAATCGAAGTAAGTGTTCTTTCGGTCGGCATGGGGTTCGACTTCAAAAATCACGGCGATCATTCAACCCTCCTCTGCTGACATCCGACCAACCCGATGAAGCGTCGACGGTACGGCTTCGAGAAACATCCGCTCCTCCTTCAAGATGAAACGCCTGGAGGCTGCAAACTCGAAATTGATCCGCCCGCCACGATCGGTCTTCAAACCTGCACGATAGGCTTCATAAGCTGCCAGACTATCGAAGGATATGAGCCCGTAAGCGATATTGTTGGTCCCCTCATGGGGAAGAAAATAGCCAATCAGATCGCCGCCGCAACGAGGGATGATCTCAGCCCAAGCGTCGGCATAGGCCTCGAAATCCTCTCGTTTGAACGGGTCGATCTCATAGCGGATAAAACAGGTGATGGTCATCCATTTTTCCTCATAAGCGCCAAAAAGGTTTGGAGATTTCGCGTTGAACGTCTTGATCCGTGAGGCCGATATCGATCAACGTGGCCTCATCGAGGGTTGCAAGATGATGACGCTGTCGGCTGCGTGCCGACCATCCACGGAGGAGCCTGAGAACACGCCTGAGCCATGAGCGAACCCGGATCGATGGCGGCAAGTCGACCGTCGATCCGGCGAAAAAAAAACTCTTTGTCGGCATCGTCACTACTCCCTTGAGCCGGCGCCCTTTTGGCGCGGCATGATCCATCCTAGCGTGTTGACCGACGGAAATAGTTTGGTTATCGTCGAACTATGAAAGACGGCCCGGAAATCGCGCGCATCGCAGCACTCATCGGCGATCCCGCGCGCGCCAACATGCTGACCGCCCTGGTTGGCGGACAAGCGCTCACCACCAGCGAGCTTTCAACAGTTGCCGGCGTGGGCCTGCCGACCGCAAGCGGCCACCTCGCCAAGCTGGACGATGCCAAGCTGGTGGTCGTCGAGCGCCAGGGCCGTCACCGCTACTATCGACTGGCCGACGGGGATGTTGCCCATGTGCTGGAATCGCTTATGGGGATCGCATCGCGATCGGGCATGACCAGAGTGCGCACCGGCCCGAAGGAGCCGAAATTGCGGCGGGCTCGGGTCTGCTACGATCATCTAGCAGGCGAGCTTGGTGTTCAGATGTTCGACAGTTTCGATCGTCAGGGGTTTCTCGATATCGGGAAAGAAGCCGTCCTGTTGACCGACAAGGGCGAGGTTTTTTGTGAGCAGTTCGAGATCGATCTTGCCGGCCTTCGCAAAATGCGCCGTCCTCTCTGCCGTGCCTGCCTCGATTGGAGCGTGCGCCGCAACCATCTCGCAGGAGCCTTGGGTGCTGCCTTGCTCGATCAGTTCTATCGCCTGAAATGGGCCAGACGGGAAAAAGACAGTCGCGTGGTGCTGTTTACGCCGGAGGGTGCGCACACCTTCGATAAGCTCTTCAACGTTTGAGGACGTCCTTCATTAACGCTTGGGGGCGCCCCTCATTCGCGGGGAGCGCGTTTGTTGAGGATGCGCTGCAACGTCCGGCGATGCATGTTCAGGCGTCTCGCGGTTTCCGAGACATTGCGGTTACATTGCTCGAACACCCGCTGGATATGCTCCCAGCGCACTCGGTCCGCCGACATCGGATTTTCTCTTGGCGGCGGCAAACCCGGTCCGGTGCGAAGCAGGGCGGCGACGACATCATCGGCATCGACGGGCTTGGCGAGATAGTCGGCCGCCCCCGCCTTGATGGCGGCCACCGCGGTCGCGATGTTGCCGTACCCGGTCACGATCACGATCCGAATGTCGGGACGAAGATCGCGCAGGGTTTTCAAGAGCTCGAGCCCGCTGCCTTCGGTGAGCCGCATGTCGAGCACGGCAAATTCAGGCCTGTTCTCACGCGCGAGCATTCTGCCCTCGGCCAGGCCCTCCGCCGGCAGGACGACAAACCCACGACGCTCCATGGCACGAGTAAGGGAGCGACGCAAAGGGGCATCGTCATCCACCAAGAGCAGCTTGCGGCCAGCGCCCGGCTGATCCACAACATCCATGCCGATGCCGAGCCCAGCCATGCCGTGGCCGCTTCCCTGCTTATTCATCTTCAGGCCTCCGGCGCGTGTTTATTGATCGAGGTCACCCAAGAAACAACTACTTGAGCGCCTGTCGAAAGATTGTCAAATTGCAGCGTTGCGCCGTTTCGCGCAAGTAAGGTCTGCGCAATGAACACACCAAGCCCCAAGCCACCGATCGAATGACGCGTGGAAACATAGGGTTCACCGACCCAATCAAGAACTTCGGGCGAAAAGCCCGGGCCGTCATCTTCGATGATGATGTCGAGGCGATCGACATGCAGACCGACGGTAATCACGACCGCGCGCGTGGCGAATTGGATGGCGTTGTCGATCAGATTGCCGAGCGCATGCTTCAATTCAGGCGTGGGTATCCAAAGCGGCTCGGGACGCCCCCCCTTGGCAAAATCCTGAACCTCGACGGTGACGGTAACGCCAGGACGCCGATAGGATTCGGCCAGCGTTTCCAAAAGATTACCAAGGGGTATCTTGGTGAAGGCTGCATGATCGTCGTTGGTGCGCTCTTTGCTGAGCGACGCCAATATTTCCCGACAGCGCTGACTTTGGCCGACAAGTTCCGCAATATCTTCGGCCATCGGGCTGTCGTGGGGAATATTGTTGGCAAGTTCCTTGGCCGTGACCGCAATGGTAGCAAGCGGACTGCCAAGTTCATGGGCAGCGGCTGCCGCAAGCCCACCAAGCGCCGACATCTGCTGTTCGCGGGCAAGCGCCATCTGGGTTGCCGCCAAGGCGTCGGCCAGACGGCGTGCTTCATCGGCAACACGCCAGGCATATGCGGCAATCAATCCGCTGCTCAGTACCAACGCGACCCAAACGGCCAGAATATAGAGCCCTGGCAACGTAAGGCCTTCGCCAGCCCAAGGCAGCAAGGACGGGTAGAGGCCAAGAAGCGTGGCGCAGATCGTGACCATAATGCAGAGAAAGATGGTCGTCGTCAGCGACAGGATGGTCGCGGAAAGGGTAATCGGCACAATCAGGAGCACGGAGAATGGGTTCTGCAGACCGCCGGTCAGCGCCAAAAGGAACGTCAGCTGCAGCAGATCATAGCCGAGGAGCAGCGAAGCTGCACGTTCGGTAAGCCTGGTCGTCGCACCGAATCTGAGCTCCAGATAGAGATTGATCGCTGCCGAAAGGGCAACCGCCCCCAGAAGGGGAACAAGAGGGAGGTTGAAGCCGAAGGAAAGATCAACCAGCAAAATGGTGAACCCCTGACCGACGATCGCCACCCAGCGGATCAATGTCAGGGTTCTAAGACGTGCGCGTCGTTCGCCCGTGCCGACGACGAACCGGGCAAGCCAGCCATTGTCGGCTCGTTTCGAGCGTGCCTGTCCTTTGTACCTGCGCTCGGGCGAGTCATGCAGCTCCGGTGTGATCATGTCGCCGCCTTACTCCCAACCTTCGACAATTCACCAGGATCAGCTGATCGATGAGGCCCGCTTATAGCGGTTCTCGACGAGCGCGGCTTGGAAAAAAATGAGCCGCCCTCACCAATGCAGGATAGGTGATCCCCGACCATGAAGCGGTGCCATCGCTTCGCACCTGAAAGGCATAACTTGCAAAATATCACCGGCTCATTCATGTAGATAAGGCTTTGAGCATCATGAGGTGAATCAAATCTGCCGCGAAGCATGCGGCCAGCAGAACGTGATCATGATCACAGCGACGATGATGCCTTGTGCTTACCCTGAGAGATATATGTTCCATAGGGCCGAAGGAAAAAGCCCATGCGCGCCTTGACAAGCTTCCTGGCCACCTTGGTCATCTTCATGCTGGCTGGCTGCGGCGTCAGCGATCCCTCGGTCGGGACCGGTCCGATCAAATTGGGGGCGGCCGCGGAAAAAGCCTTTGGCGACTATCAGGATCGCGTCTATCCGCGCTATTTTGCGGTTGCAGAGGACGGCAGCGCCTATTTCTACAACTATTGCTCGGCTGGACGCTGCCTGCGCACGCCGAAAACTCAGATCGTCCGGCAATGCGAAACCTATAGCCAAGGCGTCCCGTGCAAGATCTATGCGAGCAACGGCAACGTCGTCTGGGCTGAAGACGGCTGACGGTGCGAAGACGGCTGACTGTGCAAGGCAAGGCGCGCCGACGTCTCAGATGGTATCGCGCCTGCCGATCGGGCCGGTTTCGAGCGTCGAGCGGACGATATCGAGGGCGCGGCGCAGACGTTCCCGGTTCCTGGCGGCACTCAGGCTGATACGCACGGCGGCCGAACCATCGGCTGGATCGACGGCGAAGATGAAAGCGGGATCGACCCCAACACCCCGCAGGCGCAAGGCTTCGACAAAAGATGAGCTTCGCCAAACCTCGGGCAGTTCCAGCCAGAGATGAAAGCAATGAGTATGGCCGCGATAAGCAAACCCCTCGAAATAGTCGGCGGCGATTTGCTGACGCGCCGCCGTCTCCTTTCGCTGGCGGACAACCAGCTCGTCCGCCGTGCCGTCATCAAACCATTGCGTAAACACCGCCGCCATAAGCGCCGGGCAGACCAGAAAGAGATCGGCCTGCGCGTCGGCCAGTCGGTTATGGAGCCCTTCTGGCGCCGAGAGCGAGCCGAAACGGAGATTGGGCGCGACCATCTTGGAGGCATTGGTGATGTAGACGGTTCGTTTCGGGATCAAGGCTGCAATCGGCAAGGCACGATCCTCGAGGAGCTGGCCGTAGACATCATCCTCGACCAGAATCAGATCGTGCCGTTCGACGATCCTGGCGATCTTCCGCCGCCTGTCCTCGGACATGGTTGCGGTGGTCGGGTTGTGCGCCGTCGGGTTGGCGAGCAGAACTTTGGCGTCGGTTTTCCGGCATGCCGCCTCTAAGGCATCGGGCAGAAGACCTTCTTCGTCGATCGCAACCCCTTGAAATTTGACGCCGAGGCGTGCGCCCACATGCTTCATGCCGCTGTAGACCAGCGTCTCGGTCAATAGCGTGTCGCCCGGACGGGCGAGACCGGCGACGGCGGTGACGATCGCCTGATGGGCGCCACCGGTGATCAGGGTCGTCTCCGCTGAAAAATCCCCCCCGGTCCTGCTGGCCCAGGCAGCAGCAGCCCGTCGATGATCGGCAAGGCCGATGCGCGGGGTATAGGCCAGGAGATCGCCGATCGGCAGATTGCCGCTGGCGAGCTTGATCAACGTTTCGGCAAGCAGATGCTGTCCCGTCAGATCCGGCTGGCTGTTGACGGTCAGCTTGATGAAATCGTCATCGCCATCGACCACCGGATTGTGAAAATGCCGGGTGAGCCGCTCGCCGCGGACAAAGGTCCCGCGACCGACCTCGCCTCGAACCAGCCCCCGCCGCTCGGCCAGCCCATAGGCTCTGGTGATGGTGCCGAGCGTCATGCCAAGATGAAAGGCCAGATCACGCTGGGGCGGCAATTTTTCGCCAGGCAGCAGCTCGCCATCATTGATTGCGAGGCCGATAGCATCGGCAAGCGCCTGGTAGCGCGGACCATGGTGGTCGGAGAGATCTGGCCGCCAAATTGTCATGATAACAATATAGCATTTGACTCGAACATTAAGTCAATGATCAATAGGCATTGTATCTCTATATGAGGGAAAATGCCATGTATCAGCGAAATTGTATCCATACAATCACCACGACGAGCATGCCTCCGTCGACCCGTTTTCCCTCATCAGCGAAGCGGTTGCTGATGCTCGTTCTCGACTGGTCGGCCCGCAGCCGGCAGCGGCGCGACCTTGCGGCTCTCGATGATGTTGCGTTGAAGGATATCGGTCTCAGCCGAAGCGACGTTCATCACGAAATGTCCAAGCCGTTTTGGCAGCTGTAATCAGATCCAGAGCCTCTAGCCTCATCAGGAGCCCTTATCATGCGCCGTCGTTTCATCACCGCCGACGTGTTCACCGATCAGCCCTTTGGCGGCAACCCGGTCGCCGTCCTGCCCGACGCGGAAGGGCTGACCACGGAGCAAATGCAGAAGCTCGCCAGGGAATTCAATCTCTCCGAAACCGTGTTCGTTCTGCCGCCCGCAGATGAGGCCCATACGAAAAAACTTAGGATTTTCGTACCGACCGATGAGATGCCCTTTGCCGGCCACCCGATCATCGGCACGGCGCTAATTCTCGGTTCGATCGGTCATCTCGACCTAACCGATCCCAAAACTGAGATCGTTTTCGAGGTGAATGCCGGCCCGGTGCCGGTGACCATTGTCTCGAAGGATGGACAGCCGATCTCGGCCACACTGACGGCCCCCTTGGCCCCCGAGATCCGCGAAGCCACACCGATCGAGAAGGTTGCCGCCCTCCTGTCCCTCTGGCCTGACGACATCGTGCAAGCTGAATTGGCGTCCTGCGGGCTGCCGTTCTTGCTGGTGGAGGTTCGGGACCAGTCCGTTCTGGCAAAATCTCGCCTTGATCTCAACGTCGCCGGGCAGATGGATCCGAATGCCTGGGCGCGCTGGCCCCTCGTGTTTACCCATGACGCTGCTGAGGGTTTCGATATTCAAGCCCGGATGTATGCGCCTGGCGCCGGCATTCCCGAGGACCCGGCGACCGGCAGCGCCGCCGCAGCGTTAGGCGGCTGGCTTGGCGTCAAAGATCCGATGGAAGACGGCATCATCAAGCGCACCATCGCGCAAGGCGTCGAGATGGGACGGCCCAGCCGTCTGGAGATCGAGGTCGAGAAGCGCCAAGGCGACGTGATCGCCGTTCGCGTCGGCGGTTCCGCCGTCCTGATCAGCGAAGGCAACATCGAGGTGCCGGTGCTACTACCGACACTGGGTTAGCACCGCCAAGCACGCCAAACCCCAGCGCGCTCAAACACTTCCAAAACCAAACGAGGCCCAGTCAACCCTGAACCCAGTGGGTTCAAAAAGCGCCTTTGGCTTGGAGTTCGGCGACCACGAGGTCGGCGGCCTCCTCCGGCGTCATCTGCTCGGTGTGGAGGTGGATCTCCGGGCGTTCCGGCGGCTCGTAGGGCGAAGAGATGCCGGTGAAGTTGGGGATCTTGCCGTCGCGGGCGCGCTGATAGAGCCCTTTGGGGTCACGCCGTTCGCAGGCCTCGATCGAGGCATCGACGAACACCTCGACGAACTCGTTTTCCTCGAACAAGTCACGCGCGAGGTTCCGTTCACTTCTGAAGGGCGAGATGAAGGACGCCATCACGATCAGGCCTGCATCCACCATCAGCCTGCCGACCTCGGCGACGCGCCGGATGTTCTCGACCCGGTCGGCATCGGTGAAGCCGAGGTCCTTGTTCAGACCGTGGCGGACATTGTCGCCATCCAGCAGATAGGTGCGCTTGCCCAGGCTGTGCAGGCGCTTTTCCACCAGATTGGCGATGGTCGACTTGCCGGCACCGGAAAAGCCGGTGAACCAGAGAAGACAAGGTCTCTGCTGGTTCATTTTCGCGCGGGAAATCTTGTCGACATCGACCTCCTGCCACACCAGATTGGTGGCGCGGCGCAGGCCGAAGGCGACCATGCCGGCAGCGACCGTCTGGTTGGAGACGCGATCGATCAGGATGAAGCCGCCAAGCGCCTTGCTCTCCTTGTAGGGTTCGAACGCGATCGCCTGGTCGAGGTTGAAATTGACGAAGCCGACCTCGTTCAGCCCGAGTGTGTTGGCCGCCAGATGCTCGCCGCTATTGACGTCCTCCTTGTATTTCAGCTTGGTCACAGCAGCGCCGATCGTCTTGGTGCCGAGCTTCAGGAGGTAGGAGCGTTCGGGCAGAAGCTCCGCCTGGTCGTCCATCCAGATGAGATGGGCCGCGAACTGATCAGTGACCGGCACCGAGTTTTCGGCATCGGCGATCACATCACCGCGCGAGATGTCAATTTCTCGGTCCAGGCAGATGGTCACCGCATCCCCGGCCTCGGCGAAGGGTTGATCACCGTCCATGGTGACGATCCGGCTGATCTTGGCCTGCTGGCTGCCGGGCTGAACGATCACCGCATCGCCCGGACGCACGCGCCCGCTGGCAACCGTACCGGCATAGCCGCGAAACGTATGATCCGGCCGGCTGACCCACTGCACCGGGAAGCGAAAGGCTTCGCTAGGCGCAGCCTGCACCTCGACATGTTCCAGATGCTCGAGCAGGGTTGACCCATCATACCAGGGCAGGGCCTCGCTTCGAGAAAGCACGTTGTCGCCTTTCAGGGCCGAAAGCGGAATGCTGGTGATGTCCTGAAACTCAAGACCTTGTTCTTCGACAAATCCCTTGTAGTCCTCGACGATCTCGTCGTAACGAGCCTCGCTGTAGTCGACCAGATCCATCTTGTTGATCGCCAGCACCACGTGGCGGATACCCAGGAGATCGGCAATGCGGCTGTGGCGCTTGGTCTGCTTGAGCACGCCCTTGCGCGCATCGATCAAGATGATCGCCAGATCAGCGGTCGAAGCGCCCGTCGCCATGTTCCGGGTATATTGCTCATGTCCAGGCGTATCGGCGACGATGAATTTCCGATGGGCCGTGGCAAAATACCGATAAGCGACATCGATGGTGATGCCTTGCTCGCGCTCGGCCTGCAGGCCGTCGACCAGAAGCGCCAGATCGAGCTCGCCATCTTGGGTGCCGTGGAGCTTGCTTTCGGTCTCGAGCGCCTGCACCTGGTCTTCGAGCAGCAGCTTGGCGTCATAAAGAAGACGGCCGATCAACGTGCTCTTGCCGTCATCGACACTGCCGCAGGTGAGAAAACGAAGCAGCGATTTTTCCAGAGCAGGCGCGCTCGGCGATTCTTTAAGGGCGGTGACGCTCATCAGAAATAGCCCTCCTGCTTCTTCTTTTCCATCGACCCCGGCTGATCCTTGTCGATCACCCGGCCCTGGCGTTCGGAACTGCGGCTGAGCGCCATTTCCGAGAGCAGATCCTGGAGGTTGGCCGCTTCCGATTCGATCGCACCCGTGAGCGGATAGCAGCCAAGCGTTCTAAAACGCACCATCTTCATCACCGGCGTTTCGCCGTTCTCCAGCGGCAGCCGATCGTCATCGGCCATAATCCACATACCGTCCCGCCAGACCACCGGGCGCTCCTTGGCAAAATAGAGCGGCACGACCGGGATGTTCTCGATCTCGATATAGCTCCAGATGTCCATCTCGGTCCAGTTGGAGAGCGGGAACACGCGCACGCTCTCGCCCTTCTGCACGCGACCGTTATAGAGGTTCCAAAGCTCCGGACGCTGGTTTCTCGGATCCCAGGCATGGGCGCGGTTGCGGAACGAGAAAATCCGCTCCTTCGCGCGGGATTTCTCCTCGTCGCGGCGAGCACCGCCGAAGGCCGCATCGAACTGGTATTTGTCCAGCGCCTGCTTCAAGGATTGGGTCTTCATCACATCGGTATGCACGGCCGAGCCATGGCTGAACGGTCCCATGCCGGCGGCCACCCCATCCTGATTGATGTGGACCATGAGCTCCAGGCCGAGATCCCTGGCACGCTGGTCGCGAAACTCGATCATTTCCCTGAATTTCCAGGTGGTATCGACATGGAGAAGCGGGAACGGCAGCTTCGCGGGATAAAAGGCCTTGAGCGCCAGATGCAGCAACACCGAGCTGTCCTTGCCGATCGAATACAGCATCACCGGCTTTTGGAAACTTGCAGCAACCTCGCGGAAAATCTCAACGCTCTCTGCTTCGAGGCGCTTCAAATGGGGGGGCATGACGGATAACCTCGGCTTAAGGTCCGTTTCCGTCTGCTCCATTGCTACTTTCATCATTGGTTCTCCGAGAACCGACATGTGCGGTCGCTCGCGTGATTAGTTGGGCGTTACCTGTCATTACAACACCGCCATGTCTAAAGCCCGACGCAGCTTGGCGTCAACGGCATGGCGAGCCGTAATCCTGGTACATTGACTTGAACAAGCCTGACCAACCAAAATTCCCTGC
Organism: uncultured Alphaproteobacteria bacterium; assembly: GCA_963787265.1. Taxonomy (GTDB): domain Bacteria; phylum Pseudomonadota; class Alphaproteobacteria; order Geminicoccales; family Geminicoccaceae; genus JANQPX01. The sequence goes on from CAWBCX010000050.1 coordinate 153,960, forward strand.
GCGTCTTCGTGATTCGGAGAAACCTCGGAGAACCACGCCGCACAATGTCCGTTCAGACTCATCATGGTGTGGCGAGATCGGCAAGCCGTCATTCAAGCTCAGCCGACATCGCCAGACCATGCACGAAATGCTCTTTTTTGTCCATAAACCGCCGGGGATTTGTTTCGTTATGCCTAGACCAGGACAGGCCGGTTGGGACAAGACATAAAGCTGTCGGAGGTTACTGGGCGAGAAGGAATATTACCCACTCAATCATGGATAAAGATGTCTCCCTGGAGCCCGCTGACCGGGCGCCTCATGTCAGGGCGCCAACCTTGGCAATAGCGGGTTCAGCGGACGTCGCCGAGGCGGCCAGGTGATCATTGATCGCCATCACACCGGCCCCGCCATCGAAACCGACCTCGATCGACAACGCGCCGACAGCGGATGCTGTTGCCTTGGCAGTCTGGCTTGCCGCCAGATCCTCGGTTGCCTTGGCCATGAGGGCCTTGATCGCCAATGGCGGCAGGTCGCGATGACACTCCCTCAACACCGCGATCATGCTCGCTGCAAGGGGAAAGGAAGCCTGATCCACATCGCACCAGGCCCACCCTTCGTCCGTTGCCCCGGCACCCCCCGCCTTGCCCATGCTGCAAAGGGCCGAGCCCGGCTGGGAAGGATGCGTGAAGGCCAGCCCCATCGATCCCCCCTCCGCCTTCCCGGCCTGGCTCCAAAAATCAGGCACATGACGTCCGGGGTAAAGGCTGCTGGCAACGGAGGATCCACGCGCCCTGGCCGTTTCGCTTGCAGCGGCCACGCCACCGGCCTTTGCCGCCCCGATGGCAATCACATCCGGATGTGATGCCGGAAAACTCTGCCAAGTTCGAGGCGCCGTTGCGACCACCAAAATCCCCTCCGCCGCTGCTCGTGCCATTGTCACTTCGAGAAGTCGAAGATAATTGTGCAGGTTCAAATCGTCGGCTTTCAGCTGATCCCAGCCGACTTGATCGACATCATAGCCCCAGCTGTTGATGATCAAGTCGGGCTTGGGGAGCGAATCGATCGTGATCAGCATGTCGCCGACCGGGTCGATCAGGCCCTTGATCGGCCGCAAGCGCAGATCGGGCGCGGCTGCAAACAGGCAGGCCGCCTCACCCGTGCCATGACCATGATCATCCCGAAGCGAATCCGTCTGGTTCGGGCCAAGCAAGGTCGGCAGAACCCGGTAACGTCGCTCGGCAAAAAAACGATGCCGATAGTGGCCCGTACCGATCAAGGCGGCAACGACGCCATCACCAGTCGCATCGAACGAGGCCAGACCATCGCCCCAGATCGACATGGCAAGCTCATCGGGCAAGCATCGGCCCGTCTCGCAACCATCGTTCACACCTCGAACCGGCAGGCCGGCATCGTCGGTCAGCCTTGGCGGACAGGCGATAGCAATACCTTCCGCACACCCCGCAAAAGCGCTCGGCAAGTCCAGAAGACGGGGTGTATCGTCTTCATCCGGTGCATAGACATCAATGGAGCGGCCGCGCCCCCCGGGTTTCGTGGTCTTGCGCAGCCTTACGCCGAAAGCGTCCCTGAATTGCGCCGGCGTGCCGTTGAACGATAGGGCGACGGAATGAAAGTTCGTGATGTCAAAACCCAGCTGGATCAGGGTATCGGCGACGTGCCGCGCGTCCTCGAGACAAGACGCGAAGGCGCCGGCGCGAGCTGCATCAATCGGCCCCTTCGGATCGAACACGGACAAGCCGCCCATCGATCGCATCGAGACAACCGCACCAACGCGCTCGCTAGTCCCCAACATGCTCAACTCCTCTTGGAAAAATCACCATGACGCCCTTGCCGCCGACGGTCAGGCCATCGATCCGCAGGCGTGATGGTGATAAACCAAAATGCATATATTTGCCATGTTGATTTCTCTTTTTAGTTGATTTACGTTCCTGCGAATTTTCCTTCTGATCCTTGCCCGTCAAGCACGAAATCGAACGATAGCTCGCCTTTGATCTGCCAAAAAAAAGAACCCAGAAGATCATCTTCCGGGTTCTTCTCGATACAAAAAAAGCGTCGCGGCGACGCTTCGGCAATCGTCAGTTGGCGGCGGGCTTGCAGGGATTACACGGGTTGCAAGGATTACAGGGGTTCGCAGCCGCGCAAGGATTGCACGGGTTGCAGGGATTGGCTGCAGCACAGGGATTGCAGGGCTTCTTGATGGCCGCACAGGCAGGATTGCACGGATTGGCCGCGGCGCAAGGGTTGCAGGGGTTGGCGGCGGCTGCGCAGGGGTTGCACGGATTGCAAGGATTGCACGCAGCCATGGCGATACCGCCGAAGCTGATGCCGCCCTGGCTGCCGCTGACACCGTCGGATGCCGTCGGGCTCAGCATCATCATGCCGCCGAACGCAAGGCTGAGACAGGTGGTGGATAGAAGGCGACTTTTCTGCTGTTTCATGAAAACCTCTCCAAATCTCATTGATGAACGCCGACCGCAGCCGAAGATGGTTGACGGATCGGCCTAACGACACCTTATCCATGGACGGAGCTAAATCTAGGCTCGATGGCGCGAGACGCGGTCACGTCTTGTTCACGATCCGGTCAGACGGTCGTGCTGACAGTTCATGGGATGTGCGCCCCGCACTCGGTTCGTGCTAATGAGCATCGGGTGGCCGACTGAAGGCTGCATCCGGCGTCGCATTCGACTACGCTGCGCATCTGGCCCGGCAGGTGGGAGAGAGATGCATGACGTTACCCGAAGCGGCGCCCAAACCCGATCAATCCTGGCTCGACGACTACCCGAACGAAACCCTGGAAGCGATGCTCGAGGCTGGCCGCGAGGCGCTCGAATGGCGGCGCATTCTGACCAAGAGCGGCGACAACATCGTTGGCGACGTCATCAAGCACGAAGGGCCGTTCTACATCCTCGACCATTATCCCAAGGGCGATGTCTATGATCCGGAGAGCCATGCACAGTGGTACTATCACGCCCATGACAAGAGCGAGCGCCCGGGCGAGCACGGCCATTTCCACACCTTCATGCGCGGCCGCGGCATGGATGATGGCAGTCAATCCGGTGTCCGCTGCCCGACTATCAGCCGAAATCGGATCCCCATGACCTCATTTGCCATCTGATCGCGGTCTCGATGGACAAGAGCGGTTGGCCGGTCGGGCTTTTCACCACCAATCGCTGGGTCACCGGCGAAACCTGGTACGCCGCCCACGACGTCTGCTCGATGCTGGACGGATTCGACATGAAGATGTCCAAGTCGTCCTGGCCGGTAAACCGCTGGCTGACGGCGATGATCAAACTGTTCCAGCCGCAAATCATCGAACTCGTCGTGCAGCGCGACGAGCGCATCACCGCGTGGAAGATGAAGCACCCCGATATCAATGTCTATGAGGACCGAAAGCTCGAGGTTACCTCCCAGCTGCCCATCAGCGTCGACCACCAGGTCGCCCTCCTCGAAGACGCCTTGGAGGCGCGGGCTTGACCGTGCTGCGGGCTCTGGAAGCGGCATCGGCCGGACGTTCGGGAGACGGTTGCGGCGGATACGGTCGATGACGGCCGCAACAGCATCGGCGCTTCGCCAGCAGCAATGGCCGGTGGTCATGGCAGGGCTCGCCTGCTGACCGCGGGCGCGGCTCGTCCTTGGCGGTGACAGCTGGCGTTATGCAGCCCTGCTGCTGATCGGCGGTCTTCTCGGCATGAGCCTTTATCACGCCGCCTTCGGCTTCACGTCCGCCTACCGCAACGCCATCGTCCGCAAAGACATCGCCGGCATCACGGCGCAGCTGGTGATGATCGGCCTCGCCATGCTGATGTTCGCGCCCTTCCTCGCAAGCGGCGAAGCATTCGGCCGGCCGATCGGCGGCGCCGTGGCACCCGCTGGCGTTCGCGTTGCCATCGGCAGCTTCGTCTTCGGCCTCGGCATGCAGCTCGGCAGCGGCTGCGGCTCAGGCACGCTGTATACGGTCGGCGGCGGCAGCACCCGCATGATCGTCACCCTGATCGCCTTTTGTACCGGTGCCTTTCTCGGCAGCCTGGATAGCTTCCAGCTTCCCGCCCTGCCAAGCCTGGGCGCCGTGTCCTTCGGCAAGACCTTCGGTTGGCCGCTTGCCATTTTTCTCGCAAACAGCCCTGCTCGCAGCGATCTGGTTCGCCTTCCGTTGGTGGGCGGGTGCCCGCCCGCAAAGGTCGATTTGGGGGGATGGCCTGAACGCGGAAAAACTGCTGCGCGGTCCCTGGCCACTTCTGTTCAGCGCCGTCATGCTCGCCGTTCTCAACCTCCTGACCCTGTTCGTCGCCGGCCACCCCTGGACGGTCACGTGGGCTTTCACCTTATGGGCGGCCGAGGTCGCCCAGACGCTTTCGGCTGGGACCCCGCATCAACCAGCTTTTGGAGCGGAGGCTTTCCCGGCCGCGCCCTCGAAGGCAGTCTCTTTCAAGACAATATCACCCTCATGAACATCGGGATCATGCTGGGCGCGCTTATCGCTGCCGGCGCCGCCGGTCGGTTTGCCCCGACCCTCAAGATCCCGTTCCGTTCCCTCCTCGCCGCCATCATCGGCGGCCTCCTCATGGGCTACGGCGCAAGGCTCGGCTTCGGCTGCAACATCGGCGCTTTCTTCTCAGGTGCGGCCTCTTTCAGCCTGCACGCCTGGATCTGGATCGCTTGTGCGTTTGCCGGCACCTGGATCGGCGTGAAGCTCCGGCCCTGGTTCGGCTTGCCGAATTGATGCCTGTGCCCAACGCAGGCAAGCCAAGAAGGCCGACGATCCAACGCCGGCAGCTTCAAGGCATCAAGAGCCGCGCTCAGGGAGAGATTGCCGCCCGCCGCTTGGTGATCAGCTCGATGTCGCCAACTGTCAGCGTCCCATCTTCGGCTTGGAGTAACGGTTGGCCTCCTCGACCAGAGCTTCCGTGTCGGAGTCCTTGTCGACCATGACGAACGGCCCGCCCCAGACTTGCGCCACCTCCTCGCCCTTGCTGTGGGCAAAGAAGGCATCGGCAACGGCAACGCCGCTATCGTCGATCGAGCGCAGCACGGAGGCGGTGAGCCAGCCTTCCTTCATCGCCACGATCTCGTCGCCGGTTCCGCCGAAGCCCATGGTCGCGATCTGATCCGACTTGCCCGCCTGCTTCACGGCCTGACCGGCGCCGAGGCCGACCGCGGTCGACACGCCGTAAATGAGATCGATGTCGTCATGCGCGGTCAAAAGGTTCTGGGCGGCATCGAACGCCTTGCCCCGATCGAAGTCGGTGTGCGGCCCCATGATCACTTCGATCTCGGGATGCTGTTCGATCACCTCGAGGAAACCGCCGCTGCGCTGATCGCTGACCACGCCCGGCGCCCCTTGTAGAACCGCAACCTTGCCCTTGCCGCCGAGATGCTCGGCCGCCCATTCGCCGGAAAGACGTCCGCCTTCCTCATGGGAAAACGCGACATACATCATCGCGCGCGCTGCCTCGTCCTCATGGGGCTCGAGGAAATTGTAGACCACGGTCGGGATGTCGGCCTGCTTCAGCTTGCGCAGTGCAGGGATCGCGGCTTCATACTCGGTCGGGCCGAGAAAGACGTAATCGACGCCTTTGGCGATCACCAATTCGACCTGGGCGAGCTGGCCGGCATGGTCGACGTGGGTGGCCACCGCCAAAGCCTGGATTTCGTACTCGACCCCAAGCTCGTCGAGCCGGCCCTGGATTGCCCAGAAGACCCGTTCCCACGCATCGGAGATGTCGAAGGCTGGCGACAGATAGGCGATCCGCATCGGCTCGGCGCGTGCCGCGGGGACGGCTTGGGCAGCACCGATGAGGGCGGCGGCTGCAATCAACAAACGACGGCTCAGCATGACGTTACCTTCCCTGATTGTTGGCGACGCTTTCCTTGAGCTTGCGTCGCGGTAGGAGTGCGAGCAGCGGAATCCGCTGCTCGCGCAAATTCCCGATGGCAACGGCGATCAGAACGATTACGCCCATCACTACCAGCTGCCAGAAATAATCGACGCCGGCGATGACCAGCGCATTGGTCATCATCGACAGCAGAAGCGCGCCCATCACCGTGCCGTAAATCGTTCCGCGCCCGCCGAAAAGGCTGGTGCCGCCGATGATCACCGCGGCAATCACGTGGATCTCCATGGCGGTGCCGATGGTCGCCTGGGTCGAATCGATGCGCGCGATCATGATCAGGCCGCCAAGCGCCGTGACCAGGCCCATGAGGGCGTAGACCGAGACCTCGATCAGGTTGACCGGCACACCCGCCAGCCTGGCCGCTTCGCGGTTGCCGCCGATCGCGCGCACATGCAGGCCGAACTTCGTATGATTGAACAGCCAGCCGCCGAAAGCCGCGAAGACGAAGGCGATGATCACCGGAACCGGCAGGCCCAGCACATTCCCCTGACCGAGCCAGGTGATCGAGGCCGGCAGGCCATAATGCATGTTGCCGGCGGAATGCAGCAGCGCCAGGCCGCGCAGGCTCACCATCATCCCCAGCGTCGCGATAAAGGGCGGTATCTTGACGAAGGCGATGAGAAGGCCGGTCAGGCAGCCGATGCCGGCGCCGAGCATGAACATGATCAGCACGCCGAGCAGCGGGTTCATGCCTTCTTTGATCAGCTCGAAGCCGATCACAGTGACCAGGGCCAGGAGCGAACCGACGGAAAGATCGATGCCGGCGCTGGTGATGACGAAGGTCATGCCGACCGCAATGATGATGTAGTACGAGGCTTGAGTCAGAACATTCCCGAAATTGGCGATGGTGGCAAAACGCGGGTTGATCAGCGCAAAGATGACCACGAGAGACAGGACCACGATGGTCAGCCCGAGCCCCTCGAACAACCAGCGGCGATCGGCATGCCCGATGGCGCTCGCGGCGGTGATGGCAGGGTCATTCTGCATGACGTCCCAACTCCTCGGTCAATGCATCTCGCCAAAGGTGATCATGCGCACGACCGCATCGCGTGTCGTCGATGCGGTCTCGACCACGCCTACCAGCCTGCCGTTCTTCATCACCGCGATGCGGTCCGCCAACTGAAAGACATGCTCCAGATTGTGGCTGATCACGATGACGCTGATCCCCTCGGCGCGCATGTTCTGCACGAGTTCGAGAACTCTTCGGCCCTCCTCGACGCCGAGCGCGGCCATGGGCTCGTCCATCACCACGAGGCGAACGTCCTGAAGGAGAAGTCGGCTGATCGCCACGGTCTGGCGCTGGCCGCCCGACAGCCGCAGCACCGGGTCGTTGAGCCTCGGTAGATGAACACCGAAGCGATCGAGCAGCTCGATCGTGCGTTCGCGCATCCGGCCATGGTCGAGCTGCGGCAGAAAGCCCAATATCTTGGTCTGGAGCTCACGGCCGAGAAAGACGTTCTCCGGCACATCGAGGGCGTCGACCAGACCGAGACCCTGGTGCAGACAGCCGATACCGGCAGCTTCCGCATCGCGCGGCGTGCTGAGTGAAAGCGCAGCACCTTCGATCTCGATCCGGCCCGAATCCGGTGGCTGCGCGCCGGCCAATGCCTTCACCAAGGTCGATTTGCCCGCACCATTGTCACCGACCAGCGCAAGAATTTCACCGCGATAGACGTCGAAGGTGACATTATCGACCGCGCGCAGGCCGCCGTAACTCTTCTGCAGCCCGACCACGCGCATCAGCGTGGTCGCCACCTTTGCGCCTCCCTCGTCCATCGGCCCTCCCCCGACCCGACAACGCGACTTGCCGGATCTTCCGCCTGTGCTTGGCCAGGCTTGTTTTTCTCCTTCAAGTCTGTGCGATCGAGCGCAAAGGGTCAACCACTACCCCATCATGATAGCCGAACGCCGCACCGCCGTGGCCATCTATTGCGGGCATTTCCCGCTTGGATTACGCGACAGGCGTTCCATCGACCAGCACGTTGCAAACCCTGCAACTCACCCGCACCCAGTACCCCGTACACGGTAAATCGCCAGACGCAAACGAGATCCGAAAACCTCACATGCCGACAGCATCAGAGATTGCCTCTGGTCACGCACGATCCTAAGGTCGGCCCATTCATTCTGATCGCCTCTGGGAGTATCTTGAGATGTCCGTCCTGGCCGACCGTCTGTCAGCGATCAAGCCGTCGCCGACCATCGCCGTCTCGACCCTTGCGCGCGAGCTCCAGGCCGCCGGCCGCGATGTCATCGGCCTGGGCGCCGGCGAGCCCGACTTCGACACGCCCGATCACATCAAGCAGGCGGCCATCGAGGCGATCGGCGCCGGCCACACCAAATACACCGACCGTCGACGGCATGCCCGAGCTGAAGGCGGCGATCGTCGAGAAGTTCAGGCGCGAGAACAAGCTCGACTACAAGGCTGAGGAAATCACGGTCGGTGCCGGCGGCAAGCAGGTGATCTACAACGCCCTGATGGCCACCCTCAATCCCGGCGACGAGGTCGTCATTCCCGCCCCTTATTGGGTGTCCTATCCGGACATGATCCTGCTCGCCGGCGGCACCCCGGTATTCGTGACCTGCCCCGAGAATAACGGCTTCAAGCTGCGCGCCGAGGATCTGGAAGCAGCGATCACCGATCACACCAAATGGCTGATCCTCAATTCGCCGAACAATCCCACCGGCGCTGCCTTGTCCAAGGACGAGCTGCGCGCGATCGCCGATGTGCTGCTGCGCCATCCCCATGTCTGGGTGATCACCGACGATATCTACGAGCATCTCGATCTACGACGATTTCGAGTTCAACACGATCGCGGCGATCGAGCCCTCCTGAAGGACCGATGCCTGACCATGAACGGCGTCGCCAAGGCCTATGCCATGACCGGCTGGCGGATCGGCTATGCCGGCGGGCCGACAGCGCTTGATCAAGGCCATGGCCAAGGTCCAGTCGCAGAGCACCTCCAATCCCTGTTCGATCAGCCAGGCAGCGGCGGTCGCCGCGCTCAACGGCAGGCAGGACTTCATCCCCGAACGCGCCGCGATCTTCAAGTCGCGCCGCGACCTGGTGGTCGGCCTTCTGAACAAGGCGCCGGGTCTTCGTTGCCATAGTCCGGAAGGTGCTTTTTACGTCTACCCGAGCTGCGCCGGCGTCATCGGCAAGAAAACACCGGATGGTGCCGCCCTCAACGACAGCGAGGACTTCAGCCGTTATCTCCTGGAAAGTGAGGCAGTCGCTGCGGTTCATGGCACGGCGTTCGGCCTGGATCCTTATTTCCGCATTTCCTACGCGACATCGACCGAGCTTCTCGAAGAAGCCTGCAGCCGCATCATCCGCGCCTGCGAAAAACTGGGTTAGGCCGATCTGACGAGGCTTGTTTTTCTAGGACAAACTGCCGCCGGATCACGTTTCCGGCCGGTTCCTTAGATGGCCGGAAAACACCCTAATGTCTTGTCAGCCAAGTCCTGGCAAGACTACTTCTCGGCGGTTTCCAAGGTGGGGTGCATCACCATGTCGCCAGGCTTGATACCGAGCAAACGGGAGATACCAGCCGGAATCTCCAGCACGGCCCGGACCGGTCCTTCGGAGGCTAAAATAGCCTCGGAATGGGGAACGGCATCATGAGCGATATTGACGATCTCGCCATCGGCGCGAATGAACAGCATATCCAGCGGAATATACGTGTTGCGCATCCACATTGCGACCGGCGCCGTGACACCGAAGTCAAACAACATGCCGTGATCCGGTGCCATATCGCGCCGGTGCATCAAACCGATCCGTCGCTCGTCGGGACTTTTTGCGAGTTCGAACTCGAAACGCAAATTTCCGATCCTCGGATGCGATTACAAGCTGGCTCTTCTCCAGGATCTGCCCCGCCTCTTGCGCGATACCGACAAGAGGCAGCAGCGCGATGAAGGCGAACCCGAGCATCCCATGGAAGGTTCTGTCGAAAACAGCAGCAAACATCAGGCAATCCTTGTTTCTTGATGCCAGAGAGCGAACGGGTATTGCCGACATGAACGCCATGACGAAGTCTCACCAGACAAAGCGCGGCAAAACCCAGCGGGGTCTCGCACCATATTTCACCGCAAGACCATCGAGAGCGGCCTGCTTGTCCGTTTCGCGTTCGGCCCCCGAAAACGCGTCTCGATGCACGCCATGAACCAGAAGCATTGTGTCGATCCCGATGCTGTTGCCACCGGCAATATCATGCTCGAGCGAGTCGCCAATGCCGAGGAGCGCATCCTTGGGCAGATCGCCAAGCTTCTTCAAGCATAGCTCGTAGACCGGCCGATAAGGCTTGCCCACATAGATCACCTTGCCCTCCAACCCCTGATAATACCGGGCCACGCCACCCGGCGCCATGCCACGGCCGCCATTCGGGTAGATGGCGACGATATCGGGGTTGGCGCAAATAAGCGGAAGCCCACGCTTGGCACCCTTCTCGAGAACCTCGACGAAGGGTTCAAGCTCGGCATAATCCTTGACCCCGGCAAGGTAGAGAAAATCGGCATCGTCGGGGTTGGCGACCACCTCGATATCAAGGCCTTCGACATGCGCCTCGTCGTCGCCTCTCGACCAGAGGTAACATCGATGACCGAACCCGGCGATGTCGGGATCGGTTCGATCATGGAGTGCCTGCCAGCTCGCCTCGCCCGAGGTGACGATCGCATCGAACAGATGGGAGCCGAAGCCCATCTCGTTCAAACGCAGCTCGTTGTGGGCCGCCCGCTTGCCCGAATTACTCAACAGCACGATCTTCTTGCCTTCGGCCCGCAGCGATGTCAGGCAATCGATAGCATCGGGATAAGGCTCCCCGCCGTCATGAAGCACACCCCACTGATCGATAATGAAGCCCTGGTAGCGGGCCGCCACATTGGCAAGGCTTTCGGAAAATGTCGTCGAACTCATCAGATAACGCTTCCTTTGTCGAAAAAAGGCTTGCGGGCAAGGCGGGCGGCACCGAACGCCGCTTCCGTGGTGTCGGGCACCGTGACCTCGACGCCGAGCCGTGCCCGGCGTATCTCTATCCAGGCCTTGTTGGCAGCACCGCCTCCCACGGTTCGCACCGATCGGAGCGGTCCAGCCCCAAGGGCTCGAAGTTCCTTATAAGCGCGTGCCTCGATCGAAGCGATCCCTTCCAGCAACCCTTGCAAGAACCGGGCATCACTTACTGGCCTGGGTTCCGTGACCGATTCTTTTTGGGGATCGCTGATCGGAAAGCGTTCGCCGACATCCGGGAGCGGATAATAGTCGAGGCCGGTCGGTTGATGGGGGCGAAGTTCGGGCATGAGCCGGTTCATGGTCTCGACATCAAAAAACCGAGCCAGCGCCTGGCCGCCGCTGTTCGACGCGCCGCCCGGCAGCCAGAGATCACCGAGCCGGTGGCTGTAGACCCCGGATGCCGGATCGAAAAGCGGCCGGTCCGCCAGTTGCTTGACCACTAAGGTCGAACCAAGCGAGGTGACGGCATCGCCGGGCTCAACGGCACCGGTGGCCAGAAAAGCGGCGACGCCATCGGTCGTCCCGGCAACGATCAAGGTCGTTGGGGGTAGATCGAACGCAGCCGCCATGTCCTTGGTGATCGGACCGATGCCGGAACCCGGCACCAAAACCTCCGGCAAGAGTTCGCCGCGTATGCCGAGCTTAGCAAACCAGGCGGGCCAGCGATCGGCGATCACGTCATAACCGAGCTTCAGCGCATTGTTCTGATCCGAGATCCCGAAGCGGCCGGACAGCCTGGCCGCGATCCAATCCGCCTGATGCAGCGCGTGGACCGCCGTATCCGCCTCGTTGTTCCCGGTCAGATATAGAAGCTTTGCCAGCGCGGAGCTTGCCCCGGTGGCGCCACTTTCCGGCGAGGCCGCGCTCTTGATGAGATCGGCCTCAACAACGGCACGGGTATCGTTATACATCAAGCCCGGGCCAAGCGGCATCCCGCCTTCATCGGTGAGAAGGAGGGTCCCGGAAGTGCCGTCAACGGCGATGGCGCCAACCGCGCGACGATCGATCCGATCGAGCAGACCCAACAACGCCTTCTCGACAGCCGACCACCATATCGACGGCTCCTGATCGATCAGAGCACCGTTGCGCTTCGGCGACGGCATCGGGACCGAAACCTGATCCACCGGCCGGCCCTGATCGTCGATGGCCGCCGCCCGACAGCCGCTGGTGCCGACATCGATCCCAAGATAAAGAGTGTCCATATCCTTGGCGGTACAACGCTAGATCCTCTTCGGTCAACCCAACGGTTGACCTGATCGGCCAATCATGTCCAAGCTAACGTGATAAAGTCATCAGGGAGAACTCGACAGTGGCGGCAGCGTTGAGCACCGGGCTCAGCATTGGGCTTGACGTAGGCACGAGCGGCGTCAAGGCATTATTGGTGACGAGCGATGGCCGTGTCGCAGCGAGCGCAACCGAAGACTATCCGCTCCTGACCCCGAAACCTGGATGGACCGAACAGGAACCGGAAAGCTGGTGGCAGGCAAGTTGCCGCGCACTCAAATCCCTTGCCGCCCAGGCGCCAGGCCAGGTCGAAGCGATTGGCCTGACCGGGCAGATGCACGGCGCGGTCTTCTTGGATGCCGACGGCACCGTCATCCGCCCGGCTCTTCTTTGGAACGATCAACGTACGGCGGATGAATGTGTCGAGATCGAGAACGAGGTCGGCAGGCAACTTCTCCGTAAGACCACCGGCAACCCGGCACTGACCGGCTTTCAAGCCCCCAAGATCCTGTGGCTCCGAAACCATGAACCCGAGGCCTATGCCAGGCTCCGCCATGTTCTCCTGCCGAAGGACTTCATCCGCTATCGTCTATCGGGCGCCCTTGCCACCGATGCCTCCGATGCTGCGGGCACGCTGCTCTTGGATCTCGCCAGACGCGACTGGTCCGAAGACATTCTGCACGCCCTCGGTATCCCGCGCGATTGGCTGCCGAGGGTCTACGAAGGCCCCGAGGTGACAGGCCATGTCAGCGTCGATGGTGCGAAGGCATCAGGGCTGCCGGAAGGCTTGCCGGTGATCGCCGGCGGCGGCGACAATGCGGCAGCCGCGGTCGGTTCCGGCGTCGTCAGCGAGGGGAGCGGCTTTGTTTCGCTTGGGACTTCGGGTGTGGTGTTCGTTGCGTCGGAGAAACCGAAAACCGACCCTGATGGCGCACTCCATGCGTTTTGTCATGCCGTACCCGGCCGATACCACCTGATGGGTGTCATCCTCTCGGCGGGCGGCAGCCTTCGCTGGTTTCGGGATGTGATCGCGCGCGAGACGATCGCTGCCGCCCGGCAACGAAACATCGATGCCTATGATCTGATTTTCGAGCAAGCTTCCAAAGTCCCCCCCGGCGCCGACGATCTCTTCTATCTCCCCTATCTTGCCGGCGAACGCACACCCCATATGGACCCCTACGCCCGTGGCGCCTTTGCCGGCCTCAGCCTTGCCCATGATGAGCGGCACATGGCACGCGCCGTGATCGAAGGCATCAGCTTTGCCATCAAGGATTCGCTGGTGCTCATGGATCGCCTCGGCGTCTCACCGGATCAACTCTATGCGGTTGGCGGCGGTGCGCGAAACTCGACATGGCGTAGCTGGCTTGCCTCCATTCTCGGTGTTGGTCTGCAGCGACCGGAAGTTGAAGAGGGTCCGGCAATGGGGGCTGCTCTCCTCGGTGCGGTCGGTGCCGGCATTCATGCGGACGTCGATGCCGCCGTGACGGCCGCGGTTCGCCATCAAGGCCAGATCGAGACACCGGAACCAGACCTCCAAGCCTGTTACAACGACGTTTACCAGCGCTTCATCCGACTTTATCCGGCGCTTAGGGACACCGGCATCTGGCACAAGGGGAAAACCTGATCGCCCGACCGGTGTTTGCTTGAGCCCCGCAGTTGACACGTCAATTCGAGACACGTAGCGTTCTGAACACTTAATGAACAAATTTCCAGTTAAGACGATCTTCTTTTAGAGAAGGGGGGCAATTTTGGCACAGCTGAAGGAGGCGGAGACGGACTTGGCCGTTCGGGCAGCCTGGTTGTCCTATGTTGGAGGTTATACCCAAGAACAAATCGCACAGCGCCTCGGCGTTTCGCAAGTCAAGGTTCATCGCTTGAGTTCGCTCGCGCAGGATCTGGGGTTCGTCAAAGTATCGATCGAGCACGAGCTTGCCAGCACGGTGGCGCTGGAAAACCAGCTGATCGAGCTCTATGGCCTGAAGAACTGCATCCTCGTGCCGACAATGGACGATGGGGCTGATCGATATGGCGGGACCTTGGCAGCGCTTGGAACAGCTGGGGCGAGGTTCTTAAGTCGTTTTCTTGACCGGGAACCGGCGACAACGATCGGAATCGGCTGGGGAAAAACCCTGTCATCGATGGCCGCGACGTTGTTGCGCAAGCCACGGCCGAGCAATCGTTTTGTTTCCGTTCTTGGCTCGCTCACCAGACATGCCGCCGCCAACCCTTATGATGTAATCCACCAGCTTACCTGGAAGACCGGGGCAGAGGGGTTCATCATGCCCGTGCCCTTCATTGCCGATGCGGTGACTGATCGTGACCTGCTCATGAGCCAAAACAGTCTCAGTAAAATCGTGACCCTTGCCAAGAATGCAGACCTTTACATCCTAGGCATCGGCGGTTGTGGCCCGGAAGCCAGCGCTTTTGAGTCCGGCCAAGTGACCAAGTCGGAATTGGACGCTCTCCAGGACGCAGGCGCTGTTGGCGACCTGCTCGGGCAATTCTTTGACGTCACGGGAAAGCTGGTTGATTGCGAATTCAATGATCGCATCTTAGGGCTCGATTTGGACGCCCTGTACGGTCGACAAGTGACCGTGATCGCCGGTGGCCCTGGCAAGCTGCCTGCCATCAATGGAGCTTTGCAGATGCGGGTGATCAGCACCTTGATCACCGATGAAACCACCGCACAAAATTTGCTGCGCTACCATCCTATCTAAAAGTAAAAGAAGACCAACGGAATTAACTGGGCTAATCGAAGCGTGAGTGACGCCTAAAAAGAGAAGGGAGACGACGATGTCGAAAAAGCTAGAGGATATGATCCAGGCCTTCAGCAAAGGCCGTATGGGACGCCGCGAATTCTTCACCCGCGCGGCCGCTTTCGGGGTCAGCACCGGCACGCTCAGCTATATGCTGAACCGGTCTATAAGCCAGGCCCTTGCTGCCGACTTCGACTGGAAGAAGCATGACGGCACGGCGATCAAGCTCTTGTTGAACAAGCATCCCTACACCGATGCCATGATCGCCAATCTCGACAATTTCAAAGCGATGACCGGTATGGAGGTCTCCTATGACGTCTTCCCGGAAGACGTCTATTTCGACAAGGTCACCGCAGCGCTCAGCTCCGGCTCCACCGAATATGATGCTTTCATGACCGGAGCCTATCAGACTTGGCAATACGGACCTGCCGGCTGGCTGGTCGATCTCAACGAGTATATCGGCAACCCCGAACTCACCAATCCGAACTACAACTGGGAGGACGTGCTCCCCAATCTCCGCGCCTCGACGTCCTGGTCTGGTGTGCCCGGCGAAGAGCTTGGCGGCGAAGGGGCGAAGCAATGGTGCATACCCTGGGGCTTCGAGCTCAACTCCATTGCCTACAACCAGCCGGTGTTCGACAGGCTGGGTCTGACCCCGCCGAAGGACCTCCCCGAATTGCTGGAGACCGCCGCACGCATTACCAAGGATGCGGACGGCATGTATGGCATCGGCGTGCGTGGATCCCGCTCGTGGGCGACCATCCATCCGGGTTTCCTCTCGGGCTACGCCAATTACGGCGAGACCGACTTCACCATGGATGGCGGCAAGCTCAATGCCGCGATGAACTCGGAGGGGTCGAAGGCCTTCCATGAGCTTTGGGTCAAGATGATCCAGGACAGCGGGCCGAAGGACTGGTCGACCTACACCTGGTATCAGGTCGGCACCGATCTCGGTGCCGGTGCCTCCGGCATGATCTTCGATGCCGATATCCTGGGCTACTTCATGAATGGCGGCGACAATGCGGAAGCCGGCAACCTCGCTTATGCGTCCTTCGCCGCCAACCCGGATGCGGCAGCCCCCACGCCGAACGTCTGGATCTGGTCCCTCGGCATGAGCGCCTTTTCCGAAAAGAAGGAAGCCGCCTGGAACTTCATGCAATGGGCGTCGGGCGCTGAGCACGGACTCTTCGGCGCCCAGAAGATGGACTTCGTCAACCCGGTCCGCCAGTCGGTCTGGGACGATCCCGAGTTCCAGGAACGAATTGCCGCCAGCTATCCGGGCTATCTCGAGCAATATCAGGAGAGTGCGCCCGGCTCGAAGATCTACTTCACGCCACAGCCGCTCTTTTTCAACCTCACCACCGAATGGGCGGCAAGCCTGCAGAAGATGGTGGCGAAAGAGGTGCCGGTCGGCGAGGGGCTCGATCAGCTCGCCGAGAGCGTCGATCGCCAGCTTCGCCAGGCCGGCCTGTAAAAACGGGCTCGTTGCACGCAGCCGGACGGCGGCATGTCCCGTTCGCCGTCCGGCTGCGATTGCCCCGTCTCAAGAAGACCGGAGCCCGCTGGTTTGATCTCACTACATTGTCAAAGAACGCTCTTTGAAGGATAGGCTTCGCCAACCTGCTGGCCAGCCATGGCCGCAGAAACGCCATCGATCGTCGTCATCACCTTGCCACGTTAAGGTAACCAAAGTGTTAATGAGGTCAGTTTTTGCGAAATGCGATATCGGCGGCGGCCGCACGGAGGCCTGCCATGGCGACTGAGGCGGCCTCCGCTCGCGCTGCCCCTGCCTCGAAGCGCCCGTTCATGCGCGCGGCCCTGCCTTATTTGCTAAGCCTGCCGGCGCTTTTGGTCTGCATCGGCATTCTGATCCCGTTCGCCACCGCGGTTTACTACTCGCTGCTTCGCTACAATCTCGCTTTCCCCCAGATGCGCGGCTTCATCTGGTTTCAGAACTACATCGACTTCTTCAGCGATCCCGCATTCTGGAATACCATACGCGTCTCACTGCTCTACACGGTCTTCACCGTCGGCGCAGAGCTGCTGCTCGGCCTCGGCATCGCCCTGTTGCTGAGGCGGCGCACGTTACTGAACGACGTCATGAGCCTCCTTCTCATCATGCCGCTGATGATCGCGCCGGCGATCGCCGCCTTGATGTGGAAGCTGATGACCAACCCGAACTTCGGCATTCTCAGCTATCTCGCCAGTCTTATCGGCCTCGAAGATTTCCGCTGGGCCTCCTCGCCCTCGACGGCGCTCTTGACTGTTGTTCTGGTCGACGTCTGGGTCTACACGCCGTTCATGATGATCCTTCTGCTCGCGGGCCTTCGCGCGCTTCCAAAGCAGCCCTTCGAGGCGGCCGAGCTGGACGGCGTGCCCCGGAGCTTCGTATTCTTCCGCATCACGCTGCCAATGCTCACGCCCTACATCATCACCGCGACCCTCTTCCGCATGCTGGAGAGCATCCAGCAATTCGATATCATCTACGCCATGACCCAGGGCGGCCCCGGCGACACGCTGATGGTGTTCCAGGTGCAAAGCTATCTCGAGCGTTTTCAGTACACCAATGTCGGCCGCTCGGCCGCCCTTTTGATGGTGCTCTGGGCCATCACCTTCGTGTTATCCAACATCTTCATCAAGCAATGGTTAAAGCTGCGCGAACAGGCGAGGGGGACAGGCTGATGCAGCGCGACGCGACGCGTGCGCGTATCCTCAGAGGCGCTCTTCTTACAGGGGTCGGCCTCTTCTTTCTGTTCCCGATCTTCTGGGTCTTTTTGATGTCCTTTCAGACCAATCAGGACATCCTGCGCATGCCGCCATCCCTCGTCTTCACGCCCACATTCGAGAACTACGTCGCCTTGATCTCGGGCAAGCTCGAAACCAATGCCGGCACCCTCGAAATCAAGTTCATGGGCAACCTCCTGAACAGCTTCATCCTGGCCGCGTCCTCCGTTGCCCTTTCCATCATCCTCGCCATCCCGGCGGCCTACGCGTTTGCGCGCTACAAATTCCGCCTCGGCGAGCACATCGCCTTCATGATTCTCTCCTTCCGCTTCGCCCCGCCGCTCCTGGTGCTGGTGCCGCTCCTCACCTACTTCCAGACCATCGGCCTGGTGGACACCTATATCGGCCTGATCTGGGTCTACCAGTTGATCACGCTGCCGCTGATCCTCTGGATCACCCGTGGCTATTTCGAGGATGTCAGCGAGGACATCGAGCACGCCCACCGCATCGACGGCCATGGCTGGCTGAAGACTTTTTTGAAAGTGGCCGTACCGCTGGCGCTTCCAGGGATCGCCGCAGCGGCCCTGCTCGCCTTCATCTTCGCCTGGAATAATTTCGTGTTCGCCCTGATTCTGGCCTCCGCCGACAAGCAACCCGTAACCGTCGGTGCGCTCGCTTTCGTCACTGCCTCAGGCATTCAGTACGGCCAAATCGCGGCGGCTCTCATCCTCTCGATCATCCCGACCCTGGCCTTCGCCATCGCCGCCCAGCGCTATCTGGTCGAAGGTCTTTCGCTTGGCGCAGTCAAGGGTTAAGCGCATGAGCTTTCTTGTCCTCAACCGGATCACAAAAAAATTTGGACGGGAGACCGTTCTCAATGGTGTCTCGCTCGATGTCGATGCCGGCGAAACGGTCGCGATCCTTGGTCCTTCCGGGGCCGGCAAGACCGTCCTACTCCGCCTGATCGCCGGTGTGCTTGATCTTGATGAAGGCGATATCCGAATCGGCGGCAAAAGCGTGACAGCCGAACCGCCGGAAGCACGAAAACTCGGCATGGCATTCCAGAACTTCGCCCTCTACCCGCACCGCACCGCGTTCGAAAATATCGCGAGCCCGCTCCGCGCCCTTAAAGCCAGTGAGGCCGACATTCGGCAAGACGTCCACCGGGTCGCCGAACTCCTGCGGATCGACCATGTCCTCAGCCATCTGCCCAAAGCGCTCTCCAACGGCCAGAAGCAGCGCACCTCGCTCGCTCGCGCTCTGGTGCGCGGCCCGAAACTGCTGCTGCTCGACGATCCGCTCAGGAATGTCGACGCCAAGCTCCGCTACGAAATGCGGGTCGAACTGCCGCGCCTTTTGAAGCAGGCCGAGGCCACCGTCCTCTATGTCACCCAGGACTACAAGGAAGCCATGGCGCTCGGCGACCGCGTGGCGGTTCTCACGGACAAGGGGTTCGCGCAAGTTGACACGCCGGCCAGGATCTACCGCCATCCCGTCTCGACCAAGGTGGCGAAACTCCTGGGCGATCCGACCATCAACCTTCTTCCCGCCCGTCTGCGCTCGGACCATCAGGGCATCGCCGTCGATCTCTTCGGCCGGCGTATGCAGCTGACATCACTGCCGCTTTCCGTCTCCGGCAGGTCCTGCCTGATCGGCATCCGCCCGGAGCACATCAAGGTGACCATGGGCGAGGTTGATGGCGGCACCAGCCAGATCGCCGAGCTAGATGCGGTAACACCTTTGAACGTGCGCTCCGTGCTTCTGCTGCGGACACCTGACGGCGGCGAGTTGCTGGCATCCTGCTCCGAAGCCGAAGCCGCTCGCTTTCCCCGCGGCCACGGCGCTGTTTCGCTCGATATCGCAGAGGACAACCTTCTCGCCTTCGATGCCGAAAGCGGCGAGCGCCTGGGTCAGCGATCCGCTGGAGAAAAGACACTGTGAGCACCCTCGTCCTCGACCAGGTGACAAAGATCTACAAGGTCAAACGCGCACCAGATGTTCTGGCCGTCGACGCCGTCGACATGACGGTCGAAGACGGTGAGATCGTCGGCCTTCTCGGCAGCTCCGGCTGCGGCAAAACCTCGACGCTGCGCATGATCGCTGGTTTCGAAGATGTCACCTCGGGCGAAATCCGGGCAGGCGACCGGCTGCTGAACAACCTTCTGCCGGCGGCCCGCAACATCGCCATGGCGTTTGAGGGCTATGCGCTCTACCCGCCGCTCCGGATCCGCGACAATATCGCCTTCGGCCTCCTTCGAGACCGCCGTCCGCGCCCGGACGCGGATGCCAAGGTCAAAGAAATCGCCAAGCTTCTGGAGATCGAAGACATTCTGGACCGCTACCCGCCCAACCTCTCCGGCGGCCAGCAACAACGAACCTCGCTTGCTCGCGCCCTTGCCCGCCCTGCCGACGTGCACCTTCTCGACGAGCCGATGTCCCAGCTCGAGCCGCAGCTCCGCGCCATTCTGCGCGCCCGGATCAAGGACTATCTGATCCATAACCAGCTCACCACCGTCTTCGTCACCCACGACCAGACCGAAGCGATCGCCCTCGCCGACCGCATTGCCGTCATGGACGAAGGCCGCCTCCAGCAATACGGCACAGGCGACGATCTCAAGGACCGCCCCGCTAACCTATACGTCGCCTCGTTCATCGGCGAACCGCCCATGAATATCTTCATCACCAGGGTGACTGATGGTGACGGCGCCCAAAGCCTCCAGGTCGAGCACCCGAATGACATGGCAGGTCCCATCATAGCGTTGCCGAGGGCCACGTTGACCGACCTTCAAGTCGGCAGAAAGCTAGCGCTTGGTATCCGCCCCCACCAAATTCGGCTCGGGGCCGAGCCGGCTCTTGGTCCGGTGTTGAAGGGGCGGGTAACCTCCAACCAGTGGCTCGGCGATCAAACCCATATCGGCATCGAAACCGGCGGCCAGCTGACGATCGCCGTCTCGGACGGCAGCGTTGAAGCGCCGATCGACAGTTTGATCGAGATCACGCTGCCGCTCACGGCCCTTCATCTGTTCGACGGCGACAGCGACGTTGCCCTGCACCATGGTCTGGCCGCCAAGGAGGCCGCAGCATGAGTCCCGCCCAAGATATCTTGATTGGTCTGGATGCAGGCACCTCGGTCATCAAAGCGGTTGCCTTCACCCTCGATGGCCATCAAATCGACAGCGCCGGCGTGCCGAACAAGGTGGACTATCTGAACGACGGCGGCGCCGTCCAAGATGTCCGCCGTACCTGGGCCGACGCTGCGCAGGCTTTACTATTGCTCGCCCGGAAAGTTCCCAATCTCGCGCAGCGCACAGCCGCGCTGGCAATCACCGGCCAGGGTGACGGTACGTGGCTCATCGATAGAGAGGGCGAGCCGGTCGCCCCCGGCTGGCTGTGGCTGGACGGCCGAAGCGCCCCCATCATCGAGGCATGGCGCGCTTCCGACATCGGCCCAGCGTTGCAAAACATCACCGGCACCGCCATCAACCCCGCGATCCAGAGCGGCCAGATCACTTGGCTCAAACAGCACCAACCTGAGGTCATCGGCAAGGCGGCCACCGCTTTTCATTGCAAGGATTGGCTTTATTTCAAGGCGACCGGCGAGCGTGCAACCGATCTGGCCGAGGGTGTCTTCACCTTCGGCAATTACCGCACCCGCGCTTACGATGACGCCGTGCTCGAACTCTTGGATCTCCAGGATATCGCCCATCTCCGCCCGGACATCGTCGAAGGCAGCCAGCACCACGCCTTCTTGACCAACGAAGCCGCTGCGGCCACCAGCCTCTTGGCGGGAACACCTGTCGTGCTCGGTCCACTCGATGTGATCTCCACCACCCTTGGCGCCGGCGGCTATGAACCCGGCTGCAATGTCGGCATCTCGATCCTCGGCTCCACCGGCATGCACATCCGCATTTTTCACCACGTCGACGACGTGGTGATCTCCGACGAGCAGGTCGGCTACGTCATGCCGTTTGTCGTGCCCGGCACCTTCGGCGGTTTTCAGTCCCACATGGCCGCCACCCTTAACATCGACTGGCTGGTTAGCCTCGCTATCCGATTCGCCGAAGATGCCGGAACTAGAAGCATCGACGTCCGCGACGTCCTCCTGCGCTTGGATCAGCAAGCGGGCGGCGCCCGCCCCGGAACTTTACTTTTCCATCCCTTCATCTCTGAAAATGGCGAACGCGGCCCGTTCGTCGAACCGAAGGCCCGCGCCCAATTCCTCGGCCTGTCGACCCGCACCGGCCCCGGCGACCTGATGCGCGCCATCTATGAAGGTATGGCCTTTGCCGGCCGCGACTGCTACCGCGCTCTCAACCACAAACCCGACGAAATCCGTCTGGCAGGCGGTGCCGCCAACAGCGTGCTTTGCCGGAAAATTCTGGCCGCCTCCGTCGGTGCCCCTGTTCGCATCGTCAACCGGCCCGAGGCGGGCGCCGCAGGTGCCGCATTGACCGCGGCGGTCGCGATTGGCCAGTACCAAAATATCGCTGACGGCCTTCGCGACTGGGTCGCCCCCTATCTCGGCGATCTGGAGCCGGTCGATCAGCAATTGGCATCCACCTATGATGAACTGTTCCCGGCCTACCGCGACGGCTACCGGCAAATGGGCAGCGTCTGGCAGGCACTGCATCACTCGGTTCGGGGGTAAGCCATGGCCGAAGTCAAAAAAGTCACGGTGATCGGCGACAATTTCATGCTGCCGGACGCGTTCATCGCTTCCCTGAACCGTCTCGAGGGTCAAGAGTTTATCTTCCGTCAGGACACCCAGCCCTGGCCGGACATCGACATGACCCACGGTTACCATGTTGACGTTCATGCTGATACCGCAGGCCGCACAGGTCACGCCGACCTCGCAGATCTGAAGGAATATTTCGGCACGCCCGAGGACGTCATCCCGCTCATCCACGACGCCGACATCTATATTGGCCACCTCGCCCCAATCACCCAATCCGTCCTCGATGCCGCCCCTAACCTCCAGCTCATCGGTATCTCCAGAGGCGGCCCCGTCAACATCGACATGGCGGCGACCCGCCGCAGAGGGATACCCGTTGTGAATACGCCCGGCCGCAATGCCGGCGCCGTGGCCGAGTTCACTATCGGCATGATCCTCAGCCAGACCCGCCTGATCACCATCGGTCACGCCGCCCTTGCCACCACCGGCGACTGGAGCGGCCACCTCTATCGCGCCGACACCACAGGCCGCGAACTCGCGGAAATGACCGTCGGCATCATCGGCTACGGCCATATCGGGACCAAGGTCGTCCGCCATCTCAAATCCTTCGGCTGCCGCATCCTGGTCAACGACCCCTACGTTCAATTGTCTCCACAGGACCTCGATCATGGAGTCCGGCAAGTCTCGCTGGAGACCCTGCTGAGCGAGGCGGACGTGGTCACCATGCACCCCCGCGTCACCGCAGAAACCACAGGCATGATCGGCAAGGAGCAATTCGCCGCCATGAAAGACGGCGCCTACTTCATCAACACAGCACGCGGTCCGCTGGTCGATTACGACGCGCTCTACGAAGCCCTTGCCGCAAAAAAACTGGCGGGTGCCGGCCTTGAGACCTTCGCCATCGAGCCCGTCCCTCCGGACTGGCCGCTCCTCAAACTCCCCAATGTCACGCTCACCCCGCACATCGCCGGCGCCTCGGTGAAAACCGTCACCAACGCCGCTGACATGCTCGCCGAAGAGGTCCGCCGTTTTCTGAAGGGCGAGCCGCTGATCAACCTCGTTCCCTAGTCAACATCTCGTTTCTCGGAGATTTCACCCTTGCCCAAACTGCCTTCCTCAAAATCGCATGCCCTGCGTCAGGGCATTATTGATACCTGCCTCGAGATGAACGCCTCCGGCCTGAACCAGGGCACTTCCGGCAATGTCTCGGCCCGCGTCGAGGGCGGTATGCTCATCACGCCGTCCGGCATGCCGTACAGGCAGATGAAACCCGCCGACATCGTCTACATGAAGACCGACGGCAGCTACACGGGCGACCTCGTCCCCTCCACCGAATGGCGCTTCCATCTGGACATCCTGAATACTCGTCCCGACGTCCAAGCGATCGTTCATGCCCACCCCACCTTCTGCACCACGCTCGCTATCCTTGGCCGCGACATCCCACCCCTTCACTATATGATCGCTGTCGCCGGTGGCCCCGACATCCGTTGCGCCGACTACGCCACCTTCGGCACCGCCGAACTTTCAAAAAACGCGATCAAGGCGCTCAAAGACCGCAAAGCCTGCTTGCTTGCCCACCATGGCATGATCGCGACCGGAACCGATCTCGCCAAAGCCCTGTGGCTTGCCGTCGAAACCGAAACGCTCGCCAAACAGTATTACTACACCCTCCAACTAGGCGGTCCGCCCCTTCTGCCCGACGCCGAAATCAAGAACGTCATGGAGCGCATCAAGAACTATGGCCCGAGGTCCGACGCGGACGGCGATGACTCGACGAAGCCCAAGCGGGTGAACGCGAAAAGCCGTTAGCGTCCTGATCCTGGAGCTCCTTCTACCAGGTTAAGGTTACCAAGGGGTCAAGCGACGGGCACCGGGGAGAGCGTGCGAACAACCTGATCCCGCACCGCTGAGATCACACCATGCCACGCAACAAATGTCAGATACGAACGCAGGCTGGTTTGAACGCTTCGGAGAGGTCCAACATGGATTGGGGGGGCACATCCTCGTAAAGCCGGATTTTACCATCCCGGTCGGAAACATAGACCTCCTTGTAGAAGTCATGGAGGCGGGCAATGGCAAAAGTTGCCGGCTTCTTCGGTGGATATTTTATCGCCATGATGTAGATCTTGGGCGTTGCGTCTTCTCTATGCTCATCATCACGGCAATAGGCCGCCATCACAAAGGTCTGGACCGATGCATGGGCGTGGTGCTCAGCGAAAACCGTCTGAACCACCTGAAGTCCATCTTGCTCGTCCCGAAAGGTCAGGGTTCGTTGCACATCACCAAGAATCTCAGGCATGCGGTTGACGAAGATGAAATCATCTTGTCCACCCAAGACCGGTGCGATGGCCAAGCCGATCGAGATTCCCAAAACGACAGAGATTCTCACCAGACCTCCCCGTGCCAAGACAGTTCAAGGTTCTGAAATAAGGGCCTCGCCTCCTTTGATATGAACTTGTCGATATCGATTTCCTGCTCGGGCGAACTTAAATCAAGATATTCATTTTAAAGGCTTATGCCAGAGCTTCCGGTGCGATCAACATGTTGTAGGAGACGGGTTCGTGGTCGAGGCCGATAGCGAGGAGCGTTGCGCAGCCGGCATGGCGATTGCTGCGCCGGTTGAAGCGGAAGACGAACTCGTTGAGACAGGTCTGGATATGAGCGCGGCGCAGGCCGTGATAGACGCCGAGCGCCCAGGTTTTGAAGTTGGCGAAGACCCGATGGATCCAGGGCAGGACGATGTGGGCGGCCATGGGACCGACGACATGGGGCTCGTGCCTGACGTCCTTGGCGCCGGGATAGGCGGCCCAGCCATCGGTTTTGGCGGTGGCGCCCTTGGCGAGATTGTCGGCAAGAAAGGCGTGAAGACTGATTGCCGAGAAGTCCTTGATCTCGGTGAGACGGATGCGGCCAGGTTTGCCATCTCCGACCTCGACCGTACCGACGATCAGGAGCTTGCCTTGGGCGCTTCGGCCGCCGCCGCCGGCAACCGCATCGCCTATGTCACCACATCCGGGCTCACCGGACGGTCGGGAATAAGCCTTCAAAAAGGCATTCAGGTCAGCGATGACGAAATGGCTGGCATCAACATCCGGCGCGACGATTTTCATGGCGAGTGGAAATACACAATCAGCCCAAGAAAATCATCTCTGTTGACCTCAAAAAGTAACGCACAAATCTTTCATGAATCGATCCGATAATTTCGCGTCAGATCTTAACGAACGATATGCCGCCGCAAACACCGTCAAACAGACGCAACGATAGGGCCTCCATCCATATTTCGCCCGATAGGGGCAGATCTCAAAGCCTCATCATCCTCCTTCTCTTCTTCTCCTACCCAACGAGAACATCCCCTCCAGCGCTTTCAGCATGACCCGATTGTCCGTCCGCCCCTCGACGATCGCTCTCCGCATCTGTATCCATTGCGCATGAAAGAGCAAGCGGCTTAGTCCGGCCGACAACCAAGCCGATTCTCGGCCGTTCTGCGATCCAAGGTGTATGCTGGCTCAACTTCCATGCCGTTGCGAGGTTCTGGTGCCGATGCCATTCCGTCGAAGCCTTCTCTTTCTGCTAGCCTCGCTTATCTTCGTGCCGGCTGTCTGCGCGCAGGGCTGGTCCGATGATCCGGGCATCGAGGCTCGGGTCGAGATATTGCTGAAGCAAATGACACTGGAGGAAAAGCTCGGCCAGCTCAGCCAGTATTCCGGCGGAGTGCCGACCGGTCCCGGCACCGACCGCGGCAGCTATGAGGAGATGATTGCCGCCGGACAAGTTGGCTCCTTTCTCAATGTGAGCGGCGCCAAAGCCAATCGCTACCAGAAAATTGCGGTCGAGCGGTCGCGCCTCAAAGTCCCACTGATCTTCGGCCTCGACGTCATCCACGGTTACCGCACCATCTTTCCCACCCCGCTCGCGCTATCGGCGTCCTTCGATCCGGCGCTGGTCGAACGAGCGGCTCGGATTGCGGCGATCGAAGCGCGGGCGGACGGCATACGCTGGACGTTCTCCCCCATGGTCGACCTCGCCCGCGACGCGCGCTGGGGCCGCATCACCGAAGGGGCCGGCGAGGACGCCTATCTTGGATCGGTCATGGCCCGCGCCTATGTCCGCGGCTACCAGGGAACGTCGCTGAGCGAGCCCAGCTCGATCCTTGCCTGCCTGAAGCACTATGTCGGCTACGGTGCCGCGGAAGGCGGGCGCGACTACAACACGACCGAAATCCCGGAACGTCTGTTGCGCAACGTCTACCTGCCGCCCTTCAAGGCCGGCCTGGATGAAGGGGCGGCGACGGTCATGAGTGCGTTCAATGCGCTCAACGGCATTCCGGCCTCGGCAAACGCCTTCACCCTCCGCCAGATCCTGCGCGAGGAGTGGCAGTTCAAGGGGTTCGTGGTCAGCGACTGGACGTCGATCGCCGAGACGATCGCCCACGGCACGGCGATCGACGGCAGAGAGGCGGCGCGAAAATCGATCACCGCCGGCGTCGACATGGACATGGAAAGCGATCTCTACCGCACCGCTTTGGCGAGCGAAGTCAATGCCGGCAAGGTGTCGGTCTCGACGATCGACCGAGCCGTCCGGCGCATCCTGCGCGTCAAGGTCGAAATGGGCTTGTTCGAAAACCCCTACGCCAAGATCGAGCCGGAAAAAATGCTGCTGCCCGAGTACCGGCGACTGGCTCGCGCAGCCGCGGAAAAGTCGTTTGTTCTTCTGAAGAACGACGGCGTGCTCCCTCTGCTACCGGGCGCCCGCATTGCCTTGATCGGGCCGCTGGCTGACAGCGCCCAGAACATGCTCGGCGCCTGGAGCGCCAAGGGCCAAGCCAAGGACGTGATCACATTGCGCGCTGCACTGTCGGACAGGCTCGGCGCGGGGTTGGCCTATGCAAAGGGCACGAACACACGCGACGGGTCCGAAAGCGGCTTTGCCGAAGCGGTTGAGGCTGCCCGGCAGGCCGACGTTGCCATTCTCGCCCTAGGCGAGAGTGCATCCGATATGACCGGCGAGGCCGCTTCGCGGACGGAACTCGATCTGCCTGGAAACCAGCAGGAGCTGCTGGAGGCGGTCGCGGCAACTGGCAAACCTGTCGTGGTCCTGGTGTTCAGCGGCAGACCGCTCGTGCTCAGGCGGGTCGCCGCGCAGGCAAGCGCCATTCTGGCGACCTGGTTTCCCGGCACCGAGGCGGGTCCAGCGCTGGTACGCACTCTTTATGGAAACAACAATCCGAGCGGCCGCCTGACCGCGAGTTTCCCACGCTCGGTCGGACAGCTGCCACTCTACTACAATCAGCTCAGCACTGGCCGACCGCTGCCTTCGGGGTCCGATCCTGGCGCGACCAGTCCGACGGCAAAGTATACGTCACGCTACATCGACCAGGCTAACACGCCGCTCTATCCGTTCGGGTTCGGGCTCTCCTATACGACCTTCGATTATGGGCCAGTGGAGCTCGAAGCGTCGACTTATACAGCCGAAGAATTGAATGCCGGCAAGGCGCGCGTCAAGGTCAGGGCCGACATCACCAACAGCGGCAGGCGCCGGGGCGAGGAAGTCGTGCAGCTCTACATCAGCCAGAGCGGCACCAGCGTTGCCCGTCCGGTACGTGAGCTGAAGGGTTTTCAGCGGATGTTCCTGAAGCCCGGCCAAACCCGGACAGTCGAATTTGCGCTCGGACGCGAGGAGCTGGCGTTCTGGAACATCGACATCGAAAACGTCGTGGAGCCGGCCAAGTTGAACATCTGGGTGGCCGGAAGCTCGGTGGCTGGAAAGCCGGCGAAACTGACCATCGAGTGAGTGGGCGGCTGCTTCTGGATTACGATCCGGACACGGAGAGCCGCTCCCCGATAGCCGGACAGTAACGTAAGCTAGAGAGCCGTGTCTGTTGGTCGCCGAGTTGAGGAGACCGACGATGTCGAAGCGGAACTAATACAAGCCAGAACGGCAAAGGTGGCTCTCGAGTTATCTTGATCATGACGATTTATAGCAACCTCTTTCGTGGCGGCATTTGAACTACAACGTCATGGTTGTTTGAAGAAGCTCATAGGTCCGTGACCTAGTCGATCCGGCAGCCCTTTAACGTCGCACCCATTTGATTGACTTGTTTCGAATTTCTTTCCTACACTTCCTATCGGGTCAAGAGAAGCTGCGCGGACGACCTCCGTGTGGAGCCTCATGGTTCCGCCGATCATAACAATACCGAACCGGCGAAAACATCGCGGCGGCCCGCAATCAAAGATCGCTCAGTGATCTGTCAGGGAGGTAGTAATGAAGGTCCAGCTCTATCATCAGATGATGGCCATGCAAGCCAATCGTCGCTCGGTTCTGAAAGGCGCTGCCGGCGCCGCGGCGGTTCTTGGATCGTCATCGATCTTGGGCGGGCTGCCGGCCGGAGCGCTGGCCGACGACGCCAGCGGCCTGCGGGCCGAAATCCTGAAAATTCCCGGTGTCGGCGCCGGCTCGCCGACCGATGCCGATTGGCAGAAAGTTGGCGAATTATGCCTCGGCGGCACCAAGGAGACCGTCGAGGAAGGCGAATTCGCCGGGATCGAGCTGACCTTCATGGGGCTCAACAACCAGAATCTGCACAACTTCCTGTTCCGTGGCTTTCTCAAGCCCTGGGAAGCCTACACCGGCGCCACGATCAACTGGATCGACCTCGCTCAGGCCGACTACAACGCCCGCCTGCAGCAATCGATTGCCACGGGCACGGTCGATTTCGACATCATCGAGATGGGTGCTCCCTTCGAAGGCGATGTCTGCGGCAAGGGCCTTGCTTCCGAAATGCCGGACTGGGTCAGCGCCTTGATCGACATGGACGACTATGTCGCCTACCTGAAGGCGCCGGTCGGCACCTGGGACGGCAAGACCTACCGCGTCTCGATCGACGGCGACTGCCACACCTTCGCCTATCGGACGGACTATTACGACAACGAAGAGTTTGCCGCCGCCTGGAAGGAATCGGGCGGCGAAGGGGACTGGGTGCCGCCGAGGACATGGGCGGCGGTGAATGCCCACGCCAAGTTCCTGAAGGGCAAGACCGATCCGCTGACCGGCCTCGAGGCTCTACGGCTTCCTCGATCCGCTGAAGGGATGGGGCGGCTTCGGTTTCTACTTCCTGGAAGACCGGGCGACGGCCTACGCAAAGCATCCGGACGATCCGGCCTGGCTGTTTGATCCGGACAGCATGAAGCCTAGGGTCAACAACCCGGCCTTCGTTCGCGCGATCCAGGAAGTCATGGATATCATGGACACCTTCCCGGCCGACCAGATCAATGCCGACCCGGGCACGACCGCGTTCCAGCAGTTCCTGGCCGGCACCGGCTCGGCGCTCGCATGGTGGGGCGATGTCGGCTCCAATGCGCGCACGTCGGACACCTCGGTGGTCGGCGACGTCGTCGGCTTCGACATCATCCCAGGCTCGGACGAGGTCTACAATGCCAGGACCGGCGAATGGGAGCAGGCGCCGAACGAAGCACCCAACATGGCCTATATCGGCTGGGGCGTGTATGTCATGGCCCGAGTCGACGGCGACACCAAGAAGCACAAGGCCGCCTGGTCGGCCGCAGCGCATCTGGGCGGCAAGGACCTCTCGCTCTGGGCATCCGCCTATCCCTCCGGTTTTCAGCCCTACCGCCAGTCGCACTTCAATTTCGACGAGTGGGAAGAGGCAGGCTACGACCGGGCCTTCGTCGAGGATTATCTCGGCTCCAACGCCGACAGCTACAATCATCCCAATGCGGCGATCGAGCCGCGCATTCCCGGCATCTTCCAGTACTATTCCGTCGCCGAGGACGAGCTGGCCAAGGGCTATGCCGGCCAGTACGGTTCGGCGCAGGAGACAGCCGACGCCATTGCGGCAGCCTGGGAGAAGATCACCGACCAGATCGGTCGCGACAGCCAGATCGCGCTCTACAAGGCGAGCATCGGGCTTTAGGCGTTATACGCGGATGGCAGCCGGTTCTTCGGGGCCGGCTGTCGATCGGAAACGACCGGCATGATCGTCCGACCGTGAACTCAACCGGTTCGAAGCCATGAGCGCTGCTGAAGGCGACCTGCTTCATACGGTTCAGGCCGAGAGGACATCGCCTGGCAGAAGAAGAGCCGGCAGATATGTTTTATGGGTATCGGCCTTGCTCCTGGCGCTTGGCGTTCATGGTTCAGGCCGCTTTCGAAGCGGGTCTGACCGGCTGGGGGTTCAACAACTGGCGGCCGGTCTTGTTCGCTTATTTCCTCTGGGCGCTCGCGTTATGCGTGTCGCGGGTGATGATCCATGGCGAGCAGGGCAAGAGGGCGCTGTTCGTTCTGCCGGCGGTGCTTTTCGTCGTCTCGATGGTCGTGTTCCCGCTTCTCTTCGGCCTTTGGATTGCCTTTTCCGACTGGAACCTCGCATCGCTGACCGGCCGCAAATTCAACGGCCTGGACAACGTGCGCCAGATGATGGCCGACCCGTTCTACTGGAACGCGCTCTACAATATGGTGATCTACACGGTCGCGATCCTGGTGGAATACGCGATCGCGTTCGGCCTGGCTCTCCTGCTCAACGCCGAGATCCGCGCGCGGAAATTCTGGCGCATCACCTTTCTGATGCCGCTGATGCTGTCGCCGGTCGCCGTCAGCTGGATGATCGGCAAGTCCATGCTCGAAACCCGCTTCGGGCCGATCGCGCGGCTGGCAAGGTGGCTGGGTTGGGAGCAGCCCTCGTTCTTCGGCTCGCCCGAGATCGCCAAATTCACCATCATGGCCATGGATGCGTGGACCTTCATTCCCTTCATGATGATCATGATCCTGGCGGGGCTGCAGGCCATGCCCAAAGACATCCTTGAAGCCGCCGAGGTGGACGGCGCCACACCCTGGCAGCGCTTCTGGGCCGTGACCTTTCCCCTGATGCTGCCGGTGTCGATCACTGCCGTCATGATCCGCGTCATCTTCAAGCTGAAGCTCGCCGACATCATCATCAACGTCACGTCAGGTGGCCCCGGCGGGGCGACCGATTCGGTGACCAGCTTCATCTTCCGTGAATACCGCGACCGCTCCAATGTCGGCTACGGCACCCTTCTGGCGATGGTCTACCTGGTCGCCATCGTCATCTTCATGACCATCATGCTGAAACTGTCCGAGCGCCTGGTGCGCCGCATGACGGGGACGGGCTGATGGCGACCTGTGCGGAGGATGATTTCGACCGCCGACAGCGCCTGCGCTGGTGGGCGATGCGCATCGTCATCTATGCGCTGCTGATCATCTGGGCCGTCATCTGCATCTTTCCGATCTTTTGGACTCTGACCACGTCCTTCAAACTCGCGCCCGATGTCATGAAGGGAAATCTCGTCCCCTGGATCGACTACGCGCCAAGGTGGCAGGGGTGGAAATCGCTCGGTTTGTCACCAGACACGATCTTCAGCACATCGACCGTGCGCGCGGAGTTTCTGAAGCGGTTCTTCAACAGTGTGATCATCTCAACCGCCGCGTCGCTGCTTGCGGTCACGCTTGGCTCGCTGGCCGCCTATGGCTTGAGCCGTTTTTCCTACCGGTTCGGCTTCATGAAGAATTCGGACATTTCGTTCTTCTTCCTCTCCCAGCTAATCCTGCCGCCGGTGGTGCTCGCCCTGCCCTTTCTGGTGCTTTACAAGCAGCTCGCCCTGCTCGATAGCCGCGTCGGCATGATCGCGATCTACACGCTCATGGTTCTGCCGATCGTGATCTGGATCATGCGCGACCAGTTCGCCTCGGTGCCCGTGGAACTCGAGGAGGCAGCACTTGTCGACGGCTTGTCGATCTGGGGCGCCTTCTTGAAGATCGTCCTGCCGCTGGTGCTTCCCGGCATTATTGCCGCGTTCATCCTGTCGCTGGTTCTCTGCTGGAACGAGTATTTCTTCGCTTCCCTTCTGACCAGCACCGATGCCAAGACGCTGCCGGTGATGATCGCCAGCCAGACGGGCAGCCAAGGCATCAATTGGTGGTCGATGGCCGCTCTCTCCTCGGCCGGCATCATGCCGCTCGTCCTGATCGGCATCTTGCTGGAGAGTTACATCATCAAGGGCATGACGGCTGGTGCCGTGAAGTAGCGCGCGGACAGCGACGAACAGCGAGCAGTCGCGTTCGAAAATGCCAGTCCGGCGTCCGCATTCGCGAAGCAGGGCTTTGGGCAGAGTCTCTGACAAAGGTTCGGATACTGTTGGCGTAATGTTCCTATTTGGCTAGGATGTTGTGTAAAATGGAAATTCTTCAAAGTGGCGCCTGGAAAGGCGCATCATGTCGCTCAACAAGCCAAGACGATCACGGCATCGAGTTGGTCGGCCCGTCCCGTCCGATCCCAAATTGGCAGAGTAAAGTCGAAGGGGCTTACACGGTCGACCGGTTTACCGTCGATTGGCAAAATCGTGTGGCTCGCTGTCCCGAGGGAGCACGGCGACGGGGGGGTACGATAGCATCAATGATGACGGCCAACGTCGCCACAAGATTCATTTTTCAAAAGCTACATGCCTTGATTGCAACGCGCGAGCCTTATGTACGAAAGCTAAACAAGCGGCTCGGCAGATCACTCTTTCTGCCAAGCGCCAATACCAGGCTCTGCAGAAAGCACGGGATTTGTTGGCAAATGATGAGGGGCACAAACGTTATGCGTGCCTTCGGCGCAAGACGATCGCGCTATGCCGGGCTTGCCAAAAACCACCTACAGCAGGTGGCGACCGCAGCTGCTATCAACCTGGACCGCCTGGCGGCTTGGTTCGATGGCCGTCCCCAAGCGGCAACAAGAACCTCTCGATTTGCGGCGTTGGCAGCGTGATCAACGAATTCGCCAACAGTATCGGTTCCATTCTGGGACAATAGGGTTCCGTCGCAAAGTTTGCGGTCGGTCTTTCCTTCCCTTTCTGGAGAATCGATGTGATCGCGGCGCAGTTCCTGTAGCTAACAGAACTCCAGCGCTTCGATCGGGTCGGCATTCGCATCACCGTCGCCCTCGACTATTGCAACCTGCCAGCGCATCCGCCTCAAACACGCCGTTACACCGCACCATCAGGCCAAAAAGATATCAATCTTCAAGCGCTGTGTGAAATGCCGGCTCAACCCATTGCTCAGAGAATAGTGCAGCCAAGACATCAGTATTGCTGGCACCATTAGAGAGAATAACGTCGCTGCTCAAGGGCAAGCCGGGCGGATCGGTCAAGCGATAATATCAGGTAGGAGATGGCTCTCCAGCCGTACGATGACGTCTTTAAGTGCGAGTTTTTGCTTCTTCAGCCGCTGCATCTCAATCTGGTCCGGAAAGTTGTCCAGGACCAGCTGCTCAATCCGAGAATCAAGCGCTCGATGGGCAGCACGCAACTCGCTAAGCTTGCGTTCGATCCCAGATGACTCCATGACTTCAGACATCACGATATTGAATTCACGATGACGCCCTATGCTAAGCTTTCCAGCATCGCTAGCACTATACTAACAAACATTTCATCAATAAACCGTTAAGCCGAATTTTACGTCTTTGACAACGCAAAAAACGACCGAAACGGAACAATCTTGAGAGAAGAGGCTCATGCGATTAGGTGTTCTAACCAGTGGTGGCGATTGCGCCGGTCTTAATGCCGTTATCAGAGCCGTGGTGAAACGTGCGGTTTTCGGCCATGAATGGGAGGTTTTAGGCATCCGTCAGGCGACCCATGGCCTGCTTGCCAGGCCTGTCGACGCCACCCTGCTGACGCCGGACAGTGTTGCCGGTATTTTGCATCTGGGCGGCACGTTTCTTGGGACGACCAATCGAGGTAACCCTTTTGCCTATCCGTCCGACGATGGTGCGGTCATCGATCGTTCGGAGGAGATGATCGCTGGCTATCGCGAGCTTGGCCTCGATGTGCTCATCGGCATTGGTGGGGACGGCAGCCTTGCCATTCTTGATCGCCTTGCCAAGCAGGGCGCGCTCAACCTGATTGGCATTCCTAAGACCATCGACAATGATATCGGCCTCACCGAGCGCGCCATCGGCTTCAGCACGGCGGTGGTAGTGGCAACCGAGGCGGTCGATCGTTTGCACGTTACGGCAGCCAGCCACAATCGGGTGATGGTGCTGGAGGTCATGGGCCGCGATGCCGGCCATATTGCGCTTACGGCCGGCGTTGCCGGCGGGGCCGATGTGATCCTTATCCCGGAAATCCCCTACGACCTTGCCCATGTCGCCGCCAAGGTCGAGGAACGCCGACAACGGGGCCGTAACTTTAGTCTGGTTGTTGTTGCTGAATTGGTCCCGGGGCCAAACGGCGAAACGATCAAGAGCAAGGATGCATACGGGCAGGCCCGTTACGGAGGGATTGGTGCGCTGGTGGCAGATCGTCTTGCTGAACTGACCGGTGCGGAAACAAGGGTGACCGTGCTCGGCCATGTTCAGCGTGGTGGATCGCCGGTGCCGCTGGATCGGGTTCTGGGCTCGGCCTATGGTGTCTATGCTGTCGATTTGGCGGCCAAGGGCCACTTCGGCCGGATGGTTGCCTGGCAGAACCGGCGCGTGGTCGACGTCGCGATCGAGGATGCCATTGCTCAGTACCGGGCGGTTGATCCTGATGACATGCTGGTTCATACCGCACGTGGCCTCGGTATTTCGTTTGGCGATGCGCCGGGCCACGTTTGAAACCGATTGTCTTTTTGGGAGGGCATCCGATCGCGTCTCTGCAACGTCTCGTCACCGATATTGGCGGCACCAACGCGCGCTTTGCGCTGGTCGATGATGACGGTCGTCTGAGTGATGAGCAGACATTGAAGACCAAGGATTTTCCGGGCATCGTCGAGGCGGCAAGCTCTTATCTCGATGGACGGTCGATCGAGAGTGCTGTTCTCGTTGTTGCCGGACCGGTGGAATCCGATCACATCGCGCTCACTAACTGCCCCTGGGCTTTTTCGCTGGCGGAAACCAAAGCGGCCATGGGGTTGGACAGACTTGTTGCGATCAACGATTTTGTGGCGCAGGCGTTGGCGATCCCGAAGCTGGATCAAGATGATCTGCTCAAACTGGGAGGCGGCGAGTCCATCGCGGACAGAGCGATTGCGGTCATTGGTCCTGGAACCGGGCTTGGGGTCGCCGGCTTGCTGAGGATTGGGGAGACTTTCCGACCTATCCCGACAGAGGGCGGCCATGTCGCCTTTGCGCCGAGGGATGAGGTTGAAGACAGGGTGTTGCGCGTTCTGCGGCGCCGTTTTGGCCATGTGTCCAATGAGCGGTTGCTGTCGGGACCAGGGCTCGTCAATCTGGCAAAGGCGCTGGCAGAGCTTGCTGCCCACGGCCTTCCGGTCACCAGCCCATCCGAGGTGATTGCTCGGGCCGACACGGAACAATGCCCGATCTGTATCGAGGCGCTTCAGCGGTTTTGCTCACTTCTCGGCGCTGCCGCCGGCGACCTTGCCTTGAGCTACGGTGCTCGCGGCGGAGTTCTATCTGACTGGTGGGATGGTGACCCATCTCGGTTCTTGGTTCGATGTTGATCGCGTGTTGAAGGCCTTCGTCGACAAAGGACGCTTTGAAGATTATCTCGCTGCGATCCCGATCTTTCAGGTATTGCGCACCGATAACGGCCTTATTGGCGCCGCCGCTGCGCTTTGAGAGGCACTACGGCACCGGCCCGCTCCCCTGCCCAACCACCCGATAGAGTACCCGGATTATGTCGGCAGGGGGCCGGAACGGATCCGCCCTAAAGAGCCTGGTCCAGATCCCGTATCAAATCCTCAGCCTCTTCGAGGCCGACGGAAAGGCGAACCAGGTCATCGGTGATCCCAAGCTCTTCGCGTTCGCCGCGCGAGAGCCGTTGATGGGTGGTGGTGGTCGGGTGGGTAATCAGCGATTTGGCATCGCCCAGATTGTTCGAAATCGCGATGAGCCGGAGCCGGTTCATCACATCGAAAGCCCGGCTCTGATCGCCGCCGACCCGAAAGGCCATGAGGCTGCCCGGTGCCGACATCTGCCGTTTGGCCAGGTCATGCTGCGGGTGACTTTTTAGACCTGGATAGATCACGGCCTCGACCTTTTGGTGATCTTCCAGGAACGCAGCGACCTTTTCTGCAATCCTGCATTGCTCACGCACCCGAAGCTCAAGCGTTTCCAGCCCCTTTAGGAGAACCCAGGCGTTGAATGGACTGAGCGCCGGGCCCGTATGTTTTAGGAACGGCTGGAGCACGTCTTTTCGATGAGCTGCGGTCGAAAGCACGGCGCCGCCGAGGCATCGGCCCTGACCATCGATATGCTTGGTTCCGGAATAGGCGACGATGTCGGCGCCGAGCTGCAGCGGTTTTTGCAGGATCGGCGTGGCGAAGACATTGTCGACGATCACCTTGGCGCCAGCTTGGTGGGCGAGGCTCGAGACTGCTTCGATATCGATCAGCTCGAGCGTCGGATTGCCCGGCGTTTCGAAAAAGACCAGGGTTGTCGGCTGGCTTAGGGCGCGCGCCCATTGATCCAGATCCCGCCCGTCGACCAGCACGACCTCGATGCCGAAGCGCGGCAGGATTTCCGTCAGAATGTAGTTGCAGGAGCCGAACAGGCAGCGTGCCGCCACCACACGGTCTCCAGCTTTGAGCGCGCTCATCAAGGACGCATTGACCGCGGCCATGCCCGTTGCGGTCGCGGCCGCCTCTTCAGCCCCCTCGATGAGGGCGAGACGCTCTTCGAAACAGCGCACCGTTGGGTTGCCGAGTCGGGAATAGGTGTAGCCGTCCTGGCGATCGGCAAAGCGATCGGCAGCGTCCTCCGCCTGCTGGTAGCGAAACCCCGATGTTAAGAAAATCGCTTCGGCATTCTCGCCGAACTGAGATCGTCTGCAGCCTCCGTGAATGGCCTGCGTGCGACTGTGCCAGTGATCAGCACGGCCCTCGGACTTCGGATCATGATCGGTCATGGAGAAAATCTCGCTAACAAAAAACCCCGACCATTGGCCAGGGCGTTTTCAGCGCATCCCGACCTTTTAGCAGCTTCTTTAACGTGGTCTGCAAGCCGGCCGGCCCAAATCACCACGACGAAATGGACGTTAAGCCTCTGCGGTCGTGGACGTCAATCAATTATTTCGTAGGAATCATTGCCCCCACGAGCCTCCCTTCCTTCAGTCACGCCGCGTCAGCATGCCGCTCAGCGCCGACGGCGGATTGCAAATCGGTGAAACCATCCCGCTGAAGACAACGATCCAGCTCGCCCAGGATCGATGGGATAAGCGCTGGGCCCTCGTAAATGAAGCCGGTGTAGAGCTGGCATGCGGAGGCACCTGCCTTGACTTTGGCAAAAACGTGCTCGCCGCTATCGATCCCGCCAACCCCGATCAGTGGGATCTTGCCGCCGACCAAGCCGTAAAATCGTCGGAGCTGATCGGTCGATCGCTGAAACAGAGGACGACCGCTCAGGCCGCCGCTCTCGGCCCGGTTCCGATCCACCAGATCTTTCGGCCGATCCAGCGTGGTGTTGCTGATGATGAGCGCATCAACGCCGAGATCCAAGGCGACCTCGGCGATATCGGCTTCGTCGTCCGTGGCAAGATCTGGTGCGATCTTCAGAAAAAGCGGTTTCTGGCCGGACGCCGGCTCGAGGGTTGCCCGCGTTGAGATCAAGCGCTGCAACAGCTCGGTGAGCTTGGCCCGACCCTGCAGATCGCGCAGGCCTGGCGTGTTGGGCGAGGAGACATTGATCGTGAAATAGTCGGCCAGGCTATAAAGCCCGGCGAGACAATCGATGTAGTCCTGTATGGGGTCTTTAGAGGTTTTATTCGCGCCGACATTGGCGCCGACGATGCCTTGAGAAGGCCGCCTTCGAGCAAGTCGCCTCTTAGCAGCCTCAAGTCCCTGATTGTTGAAGCCCAGGCGGTTGATCAGCGCGCGATCGGCAGGCAAGCGAAAGATGCGGGGCTTGGGGTTGCCGCTCTGAGGAAGCGGTGTGATGGTGCCGACCTCGAGCCAACCAAAGCCAAGACGCGAAAGGCCCCGAAGCGCTTCTGCATTCTTGTCGAAACCGGCCGCAAGGCCAAGCGGATTAGGCAGATCAAGACCGGCCAGTGATGTCGCCAAACGCGGCCAGTTTCTTGGGGATTGGCGCGCGGTCAGCTCGAGGCTGAGGCCCCGGATCGCGGTTCGATGAGCGCGTTCGGGATCCAGGTAATGCAACGCCCTGGTCAGCATGGATCGTGGCAATGAAAGTGGCGAGGTGGCGCGATAAAATCAACCATAAGTTAAAAAACTTTCTTTACGAAAGCCACATGAACTGCCAGTCTTGTCCCTTGGTCTCATCGAGATCGAACAAAAAAACTTGGCGGTAAATCTCTACCATGACGTTAGCCTCTAACAAACCTTCGACCCTCAATCTTGCGCGCAGCCATACCGTCGCTTTCTCGGGCATCGACGTCAAGGATGTTGATGTCCAGGTGCAGATCAGTGCCGGCTTACCTGCCTTCATGATCGTTGGCCTGCCCGACAAGGCGGTCGGCGAATTGCGCGAAAGGGTGCGCAGTGCCCTTGGGGCGCTGGGTCTCGGGCTTCCAGCCAAGCGCATCACAGTCAATCTGGCGCCGGCCGATCTTGCCAAGGTGGGCAGTCACTTCGACCTGCCGATTGCTCTTGCCGTGCTGGTTGGCATGGGCGCGCTGCCGGGCGATGCTGTTCAGGGTTATCTCGCTCTTGGCGAGCTTGCCTTGGATGGCGTGTTGCAACCGGTCAATGGCGTCTTGCCGGCCGCCGTTGCCGCAGCCGCACGAGGACAGGGCCTGATCTGCCCCGAAGTCTGTGGCGGCGAGGCCGCTTGGCTAGGCAACGATGTCGAGGTGCTGGCCGCCCCCAATCTGCTCGCCTTGATCAACCACTTCAATGGCACGCAGCTGCTGACGGCGCCCGAAGCTCGAATCCGCGATCAAGAGCCAAACTACCCGGATCTTACCGATGTCAAAGGCCAGGAAACCGCAAAGCGGGTCTTGGAGATCGCCGCTGCCGGCGGTCATAATCTCCTGATGGTCGGCCCGCCGGGTTCCGGCAAATCGATGCTGGCCTCGCGTCTGCCGGGGCTTCTCCCGCCGCTCGATCCCGCCGAGATTCTCGAGGTCAGCATGGTGCAGAGCGTTGCCGGGATGCTGCAGGACGGCAGGCTGACCGAACGTCGCCCTTTCCGAAGCCCTCACCATGCGACCTCGGCAGCGGCCATGGTCGGTGGCGGCACTCAGGCGCGGCCGGGCGAAGTGTCGCTTGCTCACAAGGGAGTGCTGTTTCTGGATGAGCTGCCGGAATTCAGCCGGCCGGTTCTTGAAGCCCTGCGCCAGCCGCTGGAAGCAGGCTGGATCACGGTCGCTCGTGCCAATCATCACGTCACTTATCCGGCCCGATTTCAGCTGATCGCCGCGATGAACCCTTGCCGCTGCGGCTATATGGATAACCCATTGCTGGCCTGCGCCAAGGCGCCGCGCTGCGGGCGTGACTATCAAGGGCGGCTGTCCGGCCCAATGCTTGATCGAATCGACCTTCATATCGAGGTGCCGGCGCTGGCCCCCCAGGAAATGACCCAATCCTCGACCGGCGAACCGCGTGCCGCGATTGCTGCCCGGGTTGCGGTGGCCAGGGAAATTCAGGCGGAGCGGTTTGCCAGCCTGGACCGGGCGGGCGTGCGGACCAACGCCGAAGCGGAAGGTGAGCTTCTGGACAAGATCGCCGCGGTGGATGAGAAGGGGCGTGAACTCCTGCTTCGGGCAACGGAGCGCCTGCATCTCACCGCTCGTGGCTATCATCGGGTCTTACGTGTCGCCCGAACCATCGCCGATCTCGATGGTGCCCAACAGATCTCCCGCAACCACGTCGGCGAAGCGATTTCATTCAGACGCGTTGCCGTCGAGCAAAGGAGTTAGTGGTGCGACAACAGCGGACGGTTATGGTCGAGGCAAGGTTAGCCGCTTGAAGTTTAACGATGGTTTTCTTTTTGCAGGGAGCCAGTTGCTCGCCCTCTTCCAAGCAATCAGTCAGCCAATCGGCGCACGATCGGTGAGACCTAGAAAATCGGGCAGCGCCAGCTTGCCTTCGCGAAGGAAGGGAACGGGATCTGCAAACCATGAGCCGATCTCGGCCACGCCGGTGAGCTTGTAGTCGAGACGTTTGCCCGTGCCGATGGCGACGACCCGCTCGATCAAGTCGCCGGTCGGCAGGGTGATGTCGACCGGCACCACGATTTCGCCGAGACTTCGGCAGCGTAAAGTCCTCTTTGGTCAATCCCTGAACGAACGCGGTGTTGTCGACATCGAGGGCGAAATTCAGGCCATCAACAGGTATGTCGAACGCATTCGGATTTTTGAGCCGAAGCTGGATCGTGAGACCGTGCTCAACGAGACCTGGTTCGGAAAAGCTCAGCCCCGCCAGCGAGACATCCGGCATTTCGGCGTCGGTGCTCAAAAAAATGGAGGGGCCGCTGCAGGCCGTGAGACCAAGCATGGCGAAGGCGATGAAGCACGATCGACGTCCCGACATTCATGACTCCCAGACAAAGGCTGTGGAACATTAGGCCAAGAAAGATCCGCTCGCCAGAGGCCTGCGCAAACGGGAACGCTTAATCCCAGCCATGGGCCTGGAAGAAGCCGGCCCGGTCCAGAATATCCCGGCCGTAGTCCTGGCCCGAGGTCGGACTGTCGACGTCCAGCCCGAGGCGGGCTGCCTGTTGCACGCGCTCAAGGCCGCATTCGAAAGCAGCAAAGGCGGCGCGAAGCAGGCCGAAACCCTGGAGTGTCGTTCGTTTTCGAAGGCAGGACCGATGGTCCGCCACTGCTTGGCACGCTGCCTCGAGATTGGCTTCCGGGTCCCGCCATTCCTGCCCTCGCGCTATCGCATAGCGATCATAATCGAGCAGCATCAGGCCGCGGGCGAAACCATTGCCATCCGATGGGAGAGGGGCCTGGCGATCTGCGGTTCGATGAGGTCTTGGCGCGAAATCCGCAGCTCCCCCCGAACCGGCTGGTGAGAGATCGAGCCCCCAGCCCGACTGCCTTGAGCCAAACCCGGCAATGATCGAGGGTAGGAGGCCATATCGTACAGCAACCCGTTCGATGATGGTGCCGAAACGGCACGCGGCCTTGAGATGCCGGGTCATCATCGGGTCTTGCGGAGAATATCGATGGTGACGAAGCACTGAAGGAAAGCGTTGGGCAGGGCAGATATTTACGTGATCGTCGAAGAGACCGATATCGTCATAGTTTGCAGAGAGGCTGGATGTGAGCATGAAACCTCACAGGAATAAGAACTGCTTACTTGTATATTTTCCTACAATAAAATGTGGTTCGTCAAGATAAACCTTTGGTTGACTTTTCCTCGTTATGGCCTCAGCCGTTTTCTTTTAGGTCTTGAGCTCGATTAAGTCTTGAGCTCGATCTCGACGAACACGAACATATCGTCATGGGCGTTGATGACGTCGTGCTCGACCCCTGCCTTGCGGAAATAGGACTGCCCGGCGGTCAGGTCAGCGAAAGCTTCTTTTCCCTGGGCATCAACGATCTTGAGCTTGCCGGTCGTTCCCGGTACGACGACATAGTCGAACTCATGACGATGAAAGCCCGTCGCGGCTCCTTTGGCAAAGCGCCATTCGGTCACCCGGAGCTGGTCGTTATCGATCTGGACCGTCGGCACCGCTTTTTCAGTCATGTCGGCCTCCTGATGTCATGAGATGATGTGATGATCAAAAGTTCAACCAAATCGCGAGCTCTTCACATTATGCCATTGCTGATCAGCCTGTTGCTAGGCAGCTGCAGTACCTACAAACCGTTCGAGGACATTTGCTACCGCCAATGCGACGATATCAACACATCATATGAAAAACGCGAAGAATGCTACGCCAAATGTCGAGACGACCGACCAATGCTCTGACATGACATGAATTGTCGGATCAAGGCTGATCGACCCTCGGTACGGTATCACGGGAAAGACGGCGTTCGCGATGAAAAACATAAAGACCTGATGCGACGATGATGGCGATACCGAGCCAGGTGGCCAGCTCTGGAAATTCACCGAAGATCAAGACGCCGAGCAGCGTCGCGCCGAGGATTTCGAGATATTGAAAAGGGGCGAGAATGCTTGGCGAAGCCCGCCTGAACGCGCCGACGATCAGAAGATGGCCGGATGTCGCGATGGCACCGAGCATGGCGAGCATCAGCCATTCATAGAGGCTGGGCCAGGTGGGATCGATGACGTTGATCGAAGCTGTTTCTCCGAACATCAGGGCGATCCCGAGGGTCAGGAGGCCGAAAACGCCGGCCCAGAGCTGCATGGTCAGCACATCATCGGTTTGAGCCACCTTTCTGGTGAGGGCGAGATAGATCGCAAAACAGCAGGCGGCGCCGAGCGGCAGGAAAGCGGGAAGGCCGATGGTTTGAAAACTTGGCCTGATCACCAAAAGAGCGCCGACGAAGCCGATCAAAATCGCCGTGAGACGGCGCCAGCCTACTTGCTCCCGGAGGAAAATCGCCGAGATGAGGGTTAGGATCAACGGCTCGACGAAAAAGATCGCAATGGCATCGGCGAGCGGCAGGTATTTCAGGCCCCAGAAGAAAAAAAGCGTGGCGCCGGCGATCAGGGCACCGCGAAAGGCATTCAGGATCAGATGCTGTGACGAGAGGCGCCGCTTCATGATCAGGATGACCGGCAAAAGAAAAATCAGCTGGAAGAGAAACCGGCTGGCGGCGATCTGTCCGGGCGGAAGCGTTGTGGAGAGATGTTTGGCGATCGCATCGATGCCGGGGATGACGATGACGCCAGCCGCCATCATCAACATGCCGGTCTCGATCGACGAGCGACTGGTTGGTGAAGGCCGGACGACGGCAGCGTTGTTGGCCATCAGACCGGATCAGCCTCTTGCTGGCCGTTACGGCTCGGGTTCGTCAGCGGAGCATGTCCCGGATGGCAAGTCCGGCATCGGTCATGGATGTCATGGCAGCTTCGACCCGATTGGTCATTTGCAGAAACCCATGCACCAGGCCGGGATAAGCGATGCATTCATGGACGACGCCTGCCTGATCCAGACGCTCGACCATCTCTAGCGTGTCATCGGCAAGCGGATCGACCGTGCCATAATTCAAGAACAGCGGCGGAAGGCCTTCCAGGTTCGCCTCCATGGGTTCAGCCAGCGGACTGCCTTTGCCGTGATCTCCCAGATATTGATCCCAGAACCATCCCATTTCCTTGGAGCTGAGCCTGTAGCCGCCGCCACCAAATCGCTGGTGTGACCTGGTTCCGAGCCTCGCCCAGTAACACCCATAAAAAAGGGCGGCCCCGATCGGCATCGACTCGCCTTGATCGCGCAGCGCCAAGAGACAGGCAAGGGCGAGGTTGGCACCAGCCGAATCGCCGCCAAGAACGATCCGCTCTCTGTCGAGACCAAGAGCGGCTGCCTCGGTCTGCAACCAGCGAACGGCGGCAAGACTGTCATGGAGCGGCCCGGGGAAAGGATGTTCAGGTGCTAGCCGATAGTCGACACCGATGACTACGGCACCGCTTTCGATAGCCAGTAGGCGCATAATTCGATGATGGCTCTCCAGTGAGCCGAGAACGAAACCGCCGCCGTGCAGATAAAGAACGACGCCGTCGCTTGCCGTGTTGGCCGGACGGAGCAGACGCATCGGGATATCGCCCAGCGGGCCTTCAATCGTGAAGTCCCTGACCTCGGCGACGTCCGGCAGCGGGGTGTTCCAGACCACATTGCCCGCCTCCATTTGCAGGCGAGCTTCCTCGACCGGCAGACTGGCTCGGTCAGGCAAGGCGACCGTAGCGATTTCCTTCAGAATTTCGGCCGTCTCGGGATCCAGATAGACCGCGTCGACCTGATCGTTCATCGATGCTCCCTACCTCCTAGATGTCAGGTGCCGGCAAGGGCCCCGTGATTTCTTCGAACAACGCGCCGATATGGAGCACAGCGGCGTCACCCCCGTCTGGTCCTACGAATTCCACACCAACAGGCAGGCCAGAGGCTGTCAAGCCTGCTGGCACGGTCAGGCAGGGAAGACCTGCATTGCTTGGCGGGTCGGTGTTGCGGATATAAGTCATGAATGTCGGCACCTGTTCGCCATTCAGCTCGACCGTTTCGTCATGGCCGATTGGACGTGCGGGCAACGGCGTCGTAGGGACCACCATCGCATCGAGCTCATTGTCCGAGAAAAAGCTGGCATAGGTTCGTTTCAACGCCGGGCGTCCTGCTGTCAGGACCTTGCGATAAAGGTCGGCCGGCACGGCATTATCCCCCATCAATGACTGGAGGAGACTTTTCACTTCGGGGCTGCCGATCTCACTAACCATGTCCATGACTGACATGGGGTTGTCGTGCAGGTAGAGATAGGCGCTGAGTTCGCGCAGCACCTCGAATAGGGCGATCGGAAAGGCAACGAACTCGTTCAGCTCTTGCACATTCTCGACATCCACGTCGATCAGTTGAACTCCCTCACCCCTGAACCGTTCCAGCGCTTTGGCGACAACGGCTTCAAGTTCAAAATCCAGGTTCTCGTAAAAATAGGTTGCCGGAACGCCGATTCTGATCTCTTCGATCGGCTTTTCAAAGGGAGGAAGAGCCTGGCCCGCGCAAACTCCATCCAAGAGCTTGATGTCCGCAACCGACCGTGCGATCGGGCCGATGGTGTCGCG
Source organism: uncultured Alphaproteobacteria bacterium (assembly GCA_963787265.1). Classification (GTDB taxonomy): domain Bacteria; phylum Pseudomonadota; class Alphaproteobacteria; order Geminicoccales; family Geminicoccaceae; genus JANQPX01. Next base: position 198,822 of record CAWBCX010000050.1, read on the forward strand.
GGTATGGGAGATAGGAATCACGCCCATTTGACTGTAACGATCAAGTGTTGGTCGAAAGCCGACACAGCCGCAAAGGGCCGCCGGAATACGGCAGGACCCGCCTGTGTCGGTGCCAAGCCCTGCCGGTGCCAGTCTTGCGGCAACCGCCGCCGCCGTCCCGCCGCTTGAGCCGCCCGGGATCAAGCTGTCATCGTAGGGGTTCTTGACGGCACCGTAGGTCGCGTTGTTGGAGGTGATGCCGAAGGCAAGCTCATGCATGTTGGTCTTGCCGGCGAGAAGGGCGCCGGCGTCAAGAAGTGCCTGGATCACCGGCGCATTGCCGGGCGGGAGCCAATCCCTCAACGCCGGCGTGCCGCCGGTGGTTGGCAGATCCACCGTATCAATATTGTCTTTCGCAACGATCGGCAGGCCAAGAAGTGGGGCGGTATCATCGCCTGCCTCAAGACGTTCATCAGCCAACGCCGCAGCGGCACGCATCGCCTCGGCATCCTGGTTGATGAAGGCATTTAAATGATCGAGCCGATCGCTTTGCTTCAAAAGAGCTTCGACATAGGAACTGACCGTGAATTCACGCGCCTTCAAAGAAGCCAAGGCTTCGATCGCGCTCAATTTCGTCAGTCCCGGTGATCCCGCGGCAAGCGCGTTGCTCCCCGACCATGGACGATCCAGCGCCAATCCGGCCGCGGCTGCGATCGCTCCGGTCAAGGTGGCCCGCCGGCTCATTTCTGACGCGATCACAACCCGTCTCCCCTCGCTGCTTATCCTCTAGCCAACATTATCGTTCAAGCGCCTCGCTGTTCAGAGCTTGGCTCAAGCCACGCGAGCGCGCAAGCTATTGATAACGAAAGAGAGCGGAGGTCATGTGGCGGCGGGTGCCTTGGGGTTTCAACCCGCTCGAGACGAGCTGACGGCGATTCGATGAAGGCAGGTCAACGGTCAGCCGCCATTATCCTCATCCTCACAGCCAGGCCCCTTCCAGCCGCAGCGGTCCCTCTCCAGCTCTTCAGGTGTCTTCCTTCTTTTCTCGTGACGGTAATAACGGTCGTCATCGTAACGGTCATAGCGATCGTAACGATCAAAAGGATCTCTGGAACGATAGCTGCTGTAGCCGCCGTCATAGTAATCATCTCTGGGCGCTCTGCTTTCTGCAGAATAGGCGCTGGAACCACCGCCGGCATGAAACTGATAGCGCAACGACACGCCGAATATATGGGAGATCAGCGGTTCGGTCTGACCGCCGATATCCGTGTCGATCCATTGATAGCGATAGGCTGGTGCTATAGAAAAGTGATCGGTCACACCAACACTCAGGCCAACCTCGCCATGCCAGGTAAAGGCCGTGTCCTGATCTTCGAAATCATCGTTTAGGTCCTCACCAGCGCGGACATTGGCAACGCCAAATCCGCCACCGACATAAGGATCGAAATTCGGGGCAATCGGCAGGTCGACATAACCGTTGATGACAAAACGGGTAATGCCGACATCTGCGTTGACGTCATTCTCACTCAGGCCCTCGGCAAGTTGATAGCCAAACTCGCCGGCGATCCGGAATTGATCGAACTTGTAGCCGAATTGGCCGGCAAAAGCGAAGCCGGTGTCATACTCGACGTCGATATCATCTGCGGCGACATCTTCGGTCTCAACCCCTCCGACGAGCAACGAGATAAAGGGCCCATCGGCAAAGACGGCGGTCGGCAGCGACGCTATCGAGACGAGAAACGTTGTGGCGCCGACCAAGGTTGAGCATCGGTCGAACATAAAAAAAACCTCCAGAATTCCTATACTCCTTTGTTCTTGTAACGAAACCAAGATGAACAGAACCTAACTCGCCCCCGGCAAGGTCCGATAAGAAGATTTTTCTCAATGTTTCTCGGACCGATTTCCGTTCGTCGCAGTATTTTCCTGGTTATGCGGATAAACTGGCAAGCCTCGGCAGCGGTCGTTCGTTGATGGGGAGATGAATAAGGGCGGCTGCGAGGCCGAGGATGACGCCTGCCCACCAGACAGGATCATATGTCCCGATGTGGTCATAGAGATATCCCCCAAGCCAGACGCCGCAGAAACTGCCGAGTTGGTGGCTGAAGAACACGATGCCGAAAAGCGTGGCCATGTAGCGGATGCCGAACACCTGCGCAACGATACCGGTGGTCAGCGGGACGGTGGAAAGCCAGAGAATGCCCATGGCCGAGGCAAAAAGGTAGATCGTGAAATCGGTCTTCGGTGCAAAAAGAAGAGCGGTGATGGCAATGGCGCGCAAAAAGTAAATGGCGCTCAGGCCGGACTTCTTGCTTCGTCCCTGGCCGTAGGCACCGGAAAGAAAGGACCCGACGATGTTGAAGAGCCCAATCAGTGCGATCGCGTAGGCGCCGGTTTCGGCGGATAGGCCGAGATCGCGCACATAAGCAGGAAAATGGACGGTGATAAACGCAACGTGAAAGCCGCAGACGAAGAAACCCAAGGTGAGCAGCACGAAGCCCTGGTGACGCATGGCTTCGTGCAGGGCTTCACCCATGGATTGTTGGCTGTCAAGCTCGCCTTTGGCCGACATATCGCTGGGCAAGATGAACGCCAGCGGGATGATCAAAGCAGCCGTCATAGCCAGCATGAGAAGGGCATCATGCCAGCCGAAGCTGCTGATCCAGCTTTGGGCAATCGGCGAAAATATCACTTGGCCGAGCGATCCTGCGGCCGTGCCGAGGCCCAGCGCCAGCGAGCGGCGGCGTGGAGAAACGACGCGGGCCATCGCAGCCATGGCGATTGAAAACGCCGTAAATGCAACCCCGAGGCCGGTAATCACGCCAGCGAAAATGTGGAGCATGAAACCGCTATCAGCCTCGGCCATGCCCCAAACCCCAAGGCCATAGACTATAGCGCCGATGATGAGAACGCGGGTCGGACCGAAGCGATCAGCGAGGGCACCTGCAATGGGAACGCCAGCGCCCCAAAGCAGGTTCTGGATTGCCAAGGCGATGGCGAAGGTTTCCCGGCTCCAGCCCTGGTCAACCGTCATCGGTTCCAGGAACAGTCCGAAGACGGAACGGAGGCCAAATCCCACGGTCGAGATCAAACAGCCGGCGATGATCACCAGGAGCGGTGTCCGCCAGGTCGTAATCGATGGCGGGGCCGATGTCGTGGTCATGAAACAGGATCCAGCATTGTCAGAAGGAGCGTGGTTGCTCAATCAATCGGAGAGCTCATGGCATGTCCACACCATTTACATCCCGTCCCGTCAGATCAAATCATCGCCGGAAAGCTAGTAGTTAGGCCGTCCAAGAGATCAGCTCTCGCCGAATAGTGTGTAGTCGAACGGCGGGAAAAACAATGTCAAAGGAAAATTTCCTGCATGCCATGAAAAAGCCCGGTCCGTTTTGGAGCCGGGTTTTCCATTCGAAGAGAGCCAGGAGGGGATTGAGGTTGTCGTCTCGAAATCCGATGATGTCAGCGTTCCGCCAGAAGTGAAGCCCGAGCCCGGCAGTATCGCTCCGAACAGTTAATGATCATTCCCCTCAAGGTCGTATTGGCCAGTTGATAGGTCGCCAGATCCTGGTTGATCAGTTCGGCCTCTTCTTGAAGGTTCTGTAGTTGAGCCAACAGTTCCTCCCTGATTTTTTCTTCGATCTCCAGGACAGTCTCATAAGGTCGGGAAAGGGGCGGTCTCTCGGCCCTGGGGGCCGGCTCGGCGGTGCGCCGATGACGGGAACGACAGAAGGCGGCAATCGCCGTCAACAGGCTCGCGATGGCTGTCAGAACTGCCGGATCGCCCATCCAGGCCGAGAAGGCCCAAAGGAAGGTGGTGACCCCGGTATGTTCGCTCAAGAGATCAGCGCCGTTCTCGATCAACAGGCCACCCTCCACTTAAGAGTACACAAGCCCAAGACCCCAAAAGGGCGTGAACGAGATAGATCGCAGGGGCCGTACTGTGAGGAAATTCTCCGGTTAAAACCGCGAACACCGACCACCAGAACGGCATGGATAGCCAGCATGCGGCGAGGCGGATGCCGTGGTGCTGCGAGATCAGACCAATCAAATGGAAGGTCCCGCTAGTGCCGGCTGCCAAAGCCCAGCACCAAAGCGGTGCCACGGCCGCATGGGCACGCATGTCGAAACGAAGAAAGCTCTCCAAGGGCATGGCGAGGGTCACCGCCCAGGCCAGGCCGGACATCGCCATCAAGCATTCATAGCCTTCGCTTCGATCACCAAGGAGGCGGTCAAACCGCCGGTAGGTCAATTCGGTCATGGGGATTGCTCCGTTGGATGACGGGATTAGCTTTGACGGAGCCGGAGAGCCAGGGACGTTTAGGAGGACAGTAGGTTTATAAGAAAAAATACCTATTTTCTTGATGAATGTCAAGTTGATTTTGTACAACGCAGTCTGCGCTGCACCATCGTGCCCGAGCGTCTATTCCCGAAGAAATCCCTGTTTATCTGATGTCCGGCAAGAAGGGGCCTGGTCGATCTCTGGTCTCGATAGCCTTTTGCAGGATCCAGTGGACCGTGGGAAAGGCGAGATCTTTCCAGGGGATCTTGTCCCAATTGAAAAGGTCGAGTTCTTGGGTTTCGACGCCCGCCGTCATCTCAGGCGATAGCAGATCGGCAGCATAGAAGATCTGAACCTGGCTTAAACGGACAATGTTGTAGAGCCCAAGCAGGCCAATGATCTTGATATGCGCCGTTGCCTCCTCCCAAGTCTCGCGGATAGCACCTTCTTCTGTGCTTTCCCCGACCTCCATGAAACCGGCAGGGACCGTCCAGTAGCCGGTTCGGGGCTCGATCGCACGGCGACAGAGCAGCACCTTGTCCTGCCAATGACAAACGGCACCTACGATGATTTTCGGGTTGATGTAATGAATGGTCTCGCAGGCGGTGCAAACATGACGATCCGCGGTGTCGCCGATCGGGCGGGAAACTTCTACCGCCGCACCACAATCATGACAAAAACGCATTGATATCCGCCTGTCGCTCAGCTCTTTTTCTTGAACAAGGCTTCGGCGGCATTTTTGAGCGCGCTCTTATTCTGGATCTCTTCGCGCGCCCGTGCCATTTCGACCTCAAGGCGGGCGATATAAGCTTCAAGCTCGGCAACCGACCAGCCGCTAAGATCGGGTGGTCCAACTTTCGATCGCGTCAACTCTCTTTCTTCATCATCCGTCATGATACAAACCCGCATTTACAAGCTACTTAAGGCGCTTCGAGATCATGCTCCTCAGCAACGTGATCGACCATATCGCCGAGCATTCGAAGCACATGCTCGTCGGTGACTTGATAGAAAACCTGCCGGCCCTGGCGCTCCGCCTGCAAAAGACGAGCGGCGCGCAACAGGCGCAGATGATGGCTCACCAGAGACGGCGAGAGCTTCAGGCGTTGCGCCATATCGCCAACGGAGACCTGTTCTGCCAGACAACTGAGAATGATCCTAAGGCGACTGGGGTCGCTCATCAGCCGAAACATCTCGGATAATTCGTAAACCTGATCTTCGCTAAGTCGCTCGGAACCCTTGTCGCCCGAAGAGGTATGGCTATGACGTTTGAGCATCTGGATTCCTGCATTGCAAGGCAATGTTCAAAATATCGAGCACCTGGCTCGATCCCGACGAAGCGTAGGGAAGATTGGTCGGGATGTACAGCAAATCGGCACCGCAACCGGGCACGACGAACTTGACAAAGATGCCGGTGACGCAGACTTATCAGCGCTTCATCGACCAAACGAGAGAACGCCCGTGGACAAGGGACAAAGCCGCTATTTTCCGGTATCGTGGGAAGAAATGCATCGCGATGCCCGAGCACTTTCGTGGCGGCTGGCCGACAAGGGCCCCTGGCATGGGATCGTAGCGATCGCTCGTGGTGGGTTGGTGCCGGCTCAGATCATTGCCCGTGAACTCGAGGTTCGCTTGATCGATACGATCTGCATCTCGAGCTATGACGATCAAGTGCAGCGCACGCCGCAGATCTTGAAGAGCGTCAACGGCAGTGGCGACGGCTGGCTCATCGTCGACGATCTCGTCGACACCGGCAGAACCGGACGGATCGTGCGCGACATGCTGCCGAAGGCTCATTTCGCGACGGTTTACGCGAAGCCCGCAGGTCGGGAAATCGTCGATAGCTTCGTTACCGAGGTCTCTCAGGACACCTGGATCCTGTTCCCATGGGACCAGCAGCCGCAGTTCGCCGAACCCATCGCCACCCAGCCGCGATCGGCACCGCCGGCGGGGTGAACTTGACGCTGAAACTGATGCGGTCAGGGTTGAAACGGCCCGTCATTCCGTCATTCACAAATGACGATAGAGCGCTAACCTGAATGCGGCAAAGACGTGTGAACAGATCGGGAGGTAGTCGTGACCGAGGGAAGTTACAAGCCACGCGATTGGGCATCACAACCACGCTTGATTGATCTCGGCTATAAATCGACCAGGCTGCGCGGGCCGACCAAGCCTCTTATCGCCATCCCCGCGTCCCTCTCGGAGATCACGGGACCGGTCTACGGCCATGAGGCAGCCAACCCCATCGATGCGGATCTCACCAGGAACGCCATCAAGAACGGCGAGCCGATCGGCGAGCGCATCATCGTCGAAGGCCGCGTGCTGGACGAAGACGGCCGTGCCGTCCCGCACACGCTGATCGAGATCTGGCAGGCGAATGCCGCCGGCCGCTATATCCATAAACAGGAGGTGCACGACGCTCCGCTCGATCCGAATTTTCTGGGCGCCGGTCGTACCGTCACCGATGATGACGGCCGCTACCGCTTCGTCACGCTCAAGCCCGGTTCCTATCCCTGGGGAAATCATCCGAACGCCTGGCGCCCGGCTCACATTCATTTCTCGCTGTTCGGGCCAAGCTTTGTCACGCGTCTCGTGACGCAAATGTATTTCGAAGGCGATCCGACCTTTGCCTATGATCCGATCTTCAATGCTGTTCCCGAAGAGGCAAGAGACCTCCTCGTTGCCAAGTTCTCGATGGACTTGACCGAGCCGGATTGGGCGCATGGCTATTTGTTCGATATCGTGCTTCGCGGCCGGCATGCGACGCCGATGGAGACTTGAGATGACTGACAGCAAAGCAAAGCGATCGCTATTGATGCAAAGCCCGTCTCAAACCCTCGGTCCTTTCTTTGCCTACGGCCTCACGGCGGGCCAATACGGCTATCCCCACAGCACCGTGGTCACGCCCGAACTGGCAAATGACGGCACTGAGGGCCTACGCATTCGCTTGATCGGCCAAGTGGTTGACGGTGACGACGAGCCAATCGACGATGCCATGATCGAGATTTGGCAGGCGAACACCCACGGTCGCTACAATCACCCTGCCGATGGCCGGGCGGATAACCGCCTCGATCCCGACTTTTCCGGCTTCGGCCGGTCGGGGACCGGTGCCGATGCGAAGAAGAGATTCGTGTTTGATACCGTGAAGCCCGGTATCGTCGGGAACGGCCAGGCACCGCATCTCAACATGATCGTCATGATGCGCGGCCTCTTGGTTCATGTCTTCACACGTGTCTATTTCGACGATGAAGCGGAAGCCAATGCGTTCGATCCCGTGCTGGCCCTGGTCCCGGCGACAAGGCGCCACACCCTGATCGCTAGCCGCCAGCCGGCCGGGAGTAGCGCGCTCTACCGGTTCGACATCCACATGCAGGGACCGAACGAGACCGTCTTCTTCGACCTTTGAGAACCAGGCATTCAGCCATTTTCCTAACTCTGGGCTCTGGTATACCAGGTATTTTTGATCTAAATTTGTCGCCTATGGAATGGGCCGATGCCGTGGCCGATGCCATGTTGATGCAGAGAAACGCAAGATCTGCCGATTGGGACTGGCGCCATGACCGACAACATCACGTTCACCCTGGATGGCCGCGAGGTCGAGGCCGCAGCTGACGAGACCATCTGGCAGGTGGCCGCGCGAGAAGGGATCGAGATCCCGCATCTTTGCTGGCTGCCCGAACCTGGCTACCGTGCCGATGGCAATTGCCGCGCCTGCATGGTTGAGATCGAAGGCGAGCGGGCGCTGGTGGCCTCCTGCATCCGTCAACCGACGGAAGGGATGACGGTCAACACCGCGAATGAGCGCGCGAAGACTGCTCGGAAGATGGTGATCGAGTTGCTGATGGCGGATCAGCCCGAGCGTGCGGTTGCCCATGATCCCGACTCCCGGCTCTGGCGGACGGCCGAAGATCTCGGCATACCGAGCAGCCGCTTTCCCCGGAGGTCAACGCCTCCGCGCGACGGAAGCCATCCGGCGATGGCGGTCAATCTCGATGCCTGCATTCACTGCAATCTGTGCGTACGCGCCTGTCGCGAGGTGCAGGTGAATGACGTGATCGGCATGGCGTACCGCAATAGTCAGGCGAAGATCGTGTTCGACATGGACGATCCGATGGGCGCCTCCACCTGCGTCGCCTGCGGCGAGTGCGTTCAAGCCTGCCCAACCGGCGCTCTGATGCCGGCAACCTTGGTCGACGAGCACGGCGTCGGTGATGTCGAGATCGACCGCGAGGTGGAGAGCGTCTGTCCCTATTGCGGCGTCGGCTGCCAGATCACCTATCACATCAGAAATGATGAAGTGCGCTTTGTCTCCGGCCGGAACGGCTCCGCCAACGAGAATCGCCTCTGCGTCAAAGGCCGCTTCGGCTTCGATTACATCACGCACGCGGACCGGCTGACCAAGCCATTGATCCGAAAAGAAGGCGTGCCGAAAAAAGTCGATGACGACATCGACCCCGCCAACCCGCTGACCCATTTTCGCGAAGCCTCGTGGGACGAGGCCCTCGACTTTGCCGCCAAGGGGCTGCGCGAGATCAGGGACGACCGGGGGCCGAATGCGCTTGCCGGCTTCGGTTCGGCCAAGGGGTCGAATGAGGAAGCCTATATGGTGCAAAAGCTGGTGCGCACCGGCTTCGGCACCAACAATGTCGACCACTGCACCAGGCTTTGCCACGCGTCTTCGGTCGCTGCCCTGATGGAGAATATCGGCTCAGGCGCGGTCACAGCTCCTTTCACCGCGGTCAAGGATAGCGACGTCATCATCGTGATCGGCGCGAACCCGACCGAAAACCACCCGGTGGCTGCGACCTACTTCAAGCAGGCGGCGAAAGCCGGCAAGACCCTGATCGTCATGGACCCGCGCGGCCAGGCTCTCAAGCGCCATGCCACGCACATGCTGCAGTTCAAGCCCGGCAGCGATGTCGCCATGCTGAACGCGATCATGCATGTGGTCCTCAACGAGAACCTGTATGACCAGCAATATGTTCAGGCGCACACCGAGGGCTTCGATAAGCTGCAGGAGCATCTCAAAGCCTTTCCGCCGGAGAAAATGGCAGCTGTCTGCGGCATCGATGCCGAGACGCTGAAGACCGTCGCCAGAACATTCGCGACCGCACAGCGTAGCATCGTGTTCTGGGGTATGGGCATCTCTCAGCATGTCCACGGCACCGACAATGCGCGCTGTCTGATCTCGCTGGTGCTGATGACCGGCCAGGTCGGCCGGCCCGGCACGGGTTTGCATCCGCTGCGCGGCCAGAACAATGTGCAGGGGGCGTCGGACGCTGGCCTTATACCAATGGTGCTGCCGGACTACGGTGCTGTTGGCGATGATCAGATCCGTGATCGGTTCGAGCAGCTTTGGGGACAGACGATCGATCCTAACCCTGGCCTTACCGTGGTCGAGATCATGGATGCGGTGCATGCAGATCAGATCGGCGGCATGTATGTCATGGGTGAAAATCCGGCGATGTCCGACCCGGACGTCAGCCACGCGCGCGAAGCCCTGGCCAAGCTCAACCATCTGGTGGTGCAGGATCTGTTTTTGACCGAAACGGCGAAATATGCCGACGTCGTTCTCCCGGCGTCGGCCTGGCCGGAAAAGAATGGCACGGTCACCAACACCAACCGCCAGGTGCAGATGGGCAGGATAGCGCTGCCGCTTCCAGGCGAGGCGCGTCAGGACTGGTGGATCATTCAGGAGCTTGCCAACCGGATTGGCCTGAATTGGACCTATTCCGGGCCAGCCGACGTGTTCGCCGAAATGAAGCAGGGGATGAATAGTCTGGACAATATCACCTGGGACCGTCTCCTTGCAGAGAGTTCGGTCACTTATCCCTGCGATGACCCGAGCAAGCCTGGCAATGAAATTGTGTTCGCCGAAAGCTTCCCGACGGCGAGCGGTCGCGGCCGGTTTACGCCCGCCGACGTGCTGCCGCCTGATGAATTGCCGGACGATGCCTACCCGATGGTGCTGACCACCGGTCGGCAGCTCGAACACTGGCACACCGGTTCGATGACCAGAAGGGCGACCAAGCTGGATGCGCTCGAGCCGGAGGCCAATGCCAGCCTGCACCCGAAAGAGCTACGTCGGCTCGGCGTGGCACCTGGCGAGAAGATAAGGGTGGCGACCCGGCGCGGGTCGATCGAGCTGATGGCGCGGGCCGACCGCGCCGTTGCCGAAGGGATGATCTTCATTCCGTTCTGCTATGCCGAGGCGGCGGCCAATATCCTCACCAACCCGCAACTCGATCCGTTCGGCAAGATCCCGGAATTCAAGTTCTGCGCCGCGAAGGTCGAAAAACCTCGTGAAATGGCAGCAGCCGAATAGGTTGAAAATATCGATGAGCAGAAGGTGATAGCGGCGCCTTCATTCCCTCTATTGTGCGATGACAACACCGCGCGACCAAGTGCTGCGGACGTAGCTCTTTGGATCACGCAGCACGTGCCGAATCCAGCATTGTCCGAGGTCGCCTCTGTTCTCCTGGCAAACTGACGCTTGTTTTCTGCCTTTCGACAAACAATCATATAAAACAGAACATAATGAGTGATGGCAGCGCAACGGTGATGCGTGATCAGGGGGTGCGGCCAATCACTTTGTGGGGGAGCCGCGGAGATGAACGATATCGCCGCAACGCTGGCGTCGGTGGAGATTTTTCAGGATCTCGACGATGATGGCCTGTCCGAGGTGGCCGCGAGCTGTCGCAGAGCGAATTACCGAAAGGGACAAGAGATTGTCTGCTATCAGGACGCGACCACGGATGTCTATTTTATCAAGTCCGGCAGGGTCGGTATTTCAATACTCTCCCATGGCGGCAAAGAAATCGGGTTTCGCCATCTAGCCGAAGGCCAGATGTTCGGCGATCTTGCAGCGATCGATGGCAGCACCCGTTCGGCATCGGCTCTCAGTCTGTCAGAGGTCGAACTGGTACGGATATCAGAGCGGGATTTCCATCGTCTGCTGATCCGTTTCCCGGAGGTCAATCTTCGCTTGCTGCAACGGTTGACCACCCTGATCCGTGCCCTTTCCGAGCGCGTTTATGAATTCACCACACTTGGCGTGCATAACCGCATCCATGCGGAATTGCTGCGTTTGGCGAAGGCGAACATGACGAGCCGGCTGGTGGCCAACATCTACCCGGCACCAACCCATGCCGACATTGCCAACCAGGTGAGCACACATCGCGAAGCCGTCTCCCGCGAATTCAGCCGGCTCGCAAGCGAAGGTTTGATCGAAAGACGCGGTCGCAATCTGATCGTCCATGACGTTTCAAAGCTTGAACAGATGATCGATGGCGTTGAGAGTTGATGTGTCAAAGGATTAGCTCGTGGAATGTCCACGACATATAGTTTCCTGTTAGAGACAGGTAAAAAAATCTTTGGTTGATTGGTTGCTATAGGTTTTCCAGCGTAATGGGATGGAACTTAAATGTCGTGATCATACCACTTCGCCAGAGCCCGACCGATATGATCGGGGCTGTCTTCCTGAATAAAATGGCTGCCCGCTACAGTGACTTCGGTCTGGTTCGGCCAGCTTCGGCAGAAGGTGCGTTGAGCGCCTATCAAAATGGCGCCTGGTTCCGCGTTGATGAAGAGTTTAGGCAGATCATCACTGTTTTTGAGCCAGTTGGCATAGCTTTGCACGATGGCAACGACATCAGCCGGTTCGTCATCCAGCGGGATTTGGCGGGGCCAGGTGAGCGTCGGCCGGCGGTCTTCGCCGGGCGCTGCAAAGGGACGCCGGTAGACCGCCATTTCCGCCTCAGTCAACCCGCGCAGGACAGAGCCGGGCAGAACCCGTTCAACGAACACGTTCTTTTCCAGGATCATGGCGTCGCCGGCCTCGGAGCGAAAATTCTGAAAGAGTTTATGGATCGCCTCTGGCCATTCGCTCCAGCTCATCGGCCGAACGATCGCTTCCATGTAAGCGATGCCCTTGACCGCGTCCCGATGGCGGTTGGCCCAATCGAAGCCAAGTGCTGAACCCCAGTCATGGACGACCAAAGTTACATCGGTGGTAACGCCAAGTGCCTCGATAAAACCGTCCAGATAATGTCGATGCTCGACCAGGCGATAGCTCTCGGCGTTGCTGTTATCGAGCTTATCGCTGTCCCCCATGCCGATCAGGTCAGGGGCAATACACCGCCCGAGCGAGGAAAGATGCGGCATGACATTGCGCCAGAGATAGGACGACGTCGGGTTGCCGTGGAGAAACAGAATCGGATCGCCGCTGCCGCTTTCGATATAAGCCATCGATTTGCCGTAAACGTCGGTTTTCTTTTTCTGCGGCTCGGTTGCATCGATCATCGAAGGTCCCCGTTTTGCTGAGGGCTGCTCTGTTGAGCCTAAGCACCGGGCCGCGAGAGCAACAGCCTCCGCCGACGATAGAATTGACCCTCGACCGGACGTCCGGATGGGTTGTCAGCGACCCGGCGGCGTCAATGTCACAACTTCGGAAAAGCCGATCAGCCGGCGGCGAAGTGCTTCGACAGTCTAAGTCCCTGTCGCTGATAATTCGAGCCTATATCCGCGCCGTAGAGCTGATCCGGCCGATCGACCAGCCGTTCATAGATCAACTGGCCGACCCGCTGCCCGTCTTCCAGGACGAATGGCACCTCGTGCGAGCGAACTTCCAGAACCGCGCGAGTACCCTCCGCTTTGGCCTCCGCATGGCCGAAACCCGGATCGAAGAAGCCCGCATAATGCACGCGGAATTCGCCGATCGAGGTGTCGTAGGCCAGCATCTCGGCCGCCTGGTCAGGCGGTATGCGCACCGCTTCCTTGGAGGCCAGAATATAGAATTCGTCCGGGTCCAGCACCAGGGTCCTGTCCGCTCTGGCTCGAAGCGGCTCCCAGAATTCCTGAACATCGTAAAAGCCAAGCTTTCGAAGATCGATCAGGCCAGCATGTTTCTTCGCCCGGTAGCCGATGATGCCCTCTCGGGCGACCGAGCTCAGATCCACGGTCACCGGCAGGCCGTGGCGGCCTTCTTCACGACTTAACTCAGATCCTGCCAAGCCTTGGCTGCCGGAAGAGGTTCCGCGGCTGATCCGAAGTTGGCTCAAACGATCGCCCTTGCGCGCCAGGATGCTGAACGTGCGCGGCGAAATCTCGGCATAGAGCGGACCTTGGTAATTCGCGCGCACGCGATCGAACTCGACCCCGTGATCGATGATCAGCCGGGTGAACACATCGATCCGGCCGATCGAGCTTTTCGGGTTAGCCAAGGCCGAGGTTTCTTCACCCAAGACAAGGCTTTCCATCAGCTCGACGATATAGACGCACCCTTTTTCCAGCACCGTGCCTTGGTCACCGAGGTCGAAGGCGTGCATCGTGAACTGGTCGATCTTCTCCTGGACGGTCGCGTTCTCACCGGGAAGAAAGCTCGCCCTTACCCGAAAGGCCCGTTTGCCCAGACGGAGATCGAGCGAGGCCGGCTGCAGCTGGCCGGGCTCGATCGGCTCAGCTGCCCGGATCTCAAGGCTCTGCTCGATCAGTTGCTTGAGATGCTGAACCGGCAAAAGCCCGTCGGGACGAGGCTCACGCCGGTCCTTCTTGGCGGTATCGGATGACAACAGGATTTCACGCGCGGTGTTCATCGGATCAAGCTCCTCTCGCGCGCGAAAGACAAGCCGACGCTTTCAGGCACGACGTATGAGCTTTTAATCGATTTGTCTGTTAAATGCCATAGAGCCAGGCGAAGCGGGCTCGACGATAGATACCGATGAATGTTGTAATTTGGTGACAGGAGACGATGCTGGCGGCATGATGCTCGCACGCAGACAAGTCAAAGATGCGAAGCCCAACTCTGACAAGACAGACGCCATGACACCTCGTCTCGCTCTCGCCGGGATCACCAAGCGTTTCCCAGGCTGTTTGGCCAATGATGCCATCGACCTCGACGTCATGCCCGGAGAGATCCATGCCCTTCTCGGCGAAAATGGTGCCGGCAAGAGCACCTTGGTCAACATCATCTACGGTGTGCTCAGGCCGGATAGCGGCAGGCTTGTCTGGGAAGGCAAGGCGATATCCGTCAAGGATCCGAACGCTGCTCGAAAACTTGGCATCGGCATGGTATTCCAGCATTTCTCGCTATTCGAGGCGCTCACGGTCCTGGAAAACATCACGCTTGGCATGCCCGGTGAGAAGGACATGAAGGCGCTGGCGTCACGAGTTCAGGAGGTCTCGAAAACCTACGGCCTGCCGCTCGATCCGAGCCGCTATGTCCACGAACTCTCGGTCGGCGAGCGCCAGCGGATCGAGATCGTGCGCTGCCTTTTGCAGAACCCGATGCTCCTGATCATGGACGAGCCGACGTCGGTGCTGACCCCGCAGGAAGTCGAAAAACTCTTTGATACGCTGCGGCGGCTCGCCGCCGAGGGCTGCTCGATCCTCTATATCAGCCACAAGCTCGACGAGATCCGGGTGCTTTGCCACCGAGCGACCGTCCTCCGCCAGGGCCGGGTGGTCGCCACCTGTGATCCGGCCAAAGAGACAGCTGCCAGTCTTGCTGGGATGATGATCGGCGCTGACGTAAAACGCCCGCACCCGCGGGGCGCTCGGCCAGAAGATGATGCGGTTCGGCTGCAGGTCAGCGACCTGTCACTCACCTCGCCTGAACCGTTTGGGGTCGATCTCGACAAAGTAAGCTTCCAAGTGAAAGCCGGCGAAATCGTCGGCATCGCAGGTGTCGCCGGCAATGGCCAGATCGAGCTTTTGGAAACGCTCTCCGGCGAGGTTCTGGTCACGCCCGGTGATGCTATCACCATCGACGGCAAGCCTGTCGGCAAGGCCAGGCCCCAGGCACGCCGCGCCCTCGGCCTCGGCTTTGTCCCGGAGGAGCGTTTGGGCCATGGCGCGGTGCCTGAGATGGATCTCGCCGACAATGCCCTTTTGAGCGCCTTTGGCCGGATGAAGCTGCTGACAGCGGCAGGTGTGATCAGGGAGGCGGCCACGAGGCAGTTCGCCGAGGCCGTGATCGAGCGCTTCGATGTGCGCACACCCGGGATCGACGTGCCGGTCCGGTCGCTTTCCGGCGGCAACCTCCAGAAGTTCATCATCGGCCGCGAAATCGAGCAGCAGCCCACCATCCTGATCGCTGCGCAGCCAACCTGGGGCGTGGATGCAGGCGCTGCATCCGTCATTCATCAGGCCCTGTTCGATCTTGCCGAACGAGGCACTGCGGTTCTGGTGATCTCCCAGGATCTGGACGAGCTGTTCGCCATCAGCGATCGCCTGGCCGTCCTCAATCTGGGCCGACTTTCCAAAAGCTACCCCACTGCCGAAGTCAGCACCGAACAGATCGGTCTGCTCATGGGCGGCTTTCATGACAGCACCGAGCCAAAGGCAACCCCGATGCCGGTGGCATCATGAGGCTGGTGCCGCGTGATGTGCATGCCAGACACTGGGTTTACTTGACACCAGTGCTTGCGGTGGGGCTGACGATCATAGCCGGCTTCGTGCTGTTTGCGCTGATGGGCTATGATCCTTTTGCGACACTCTATCACTTCTTCATCGCGCCGGTCTCGACCCGCTACGGGATCGCCGAACTGCTGGTCAAGGCGACACCTCTGGTGCTGATCGGCGTTGGCCTCGCGATCGGTTTTCGCGCCGGTGTCTGGAATATCGGCGCCGAGGGCCAGCTGACGCTGGGTGCGCTTTTCGGCGGCGGCCTTGCGATCTGGTTCCATGAAAGCGAGAGCCTGCTGCTTTTGCCGGCGATGATCGTGCTCGGCGCGTTCGGCGGCGCACTGTGGGCCGCCATTCCCGCGTTCCTGAAAACCCGCTTCAACGTCAATGAAATCCTGACGAGCCTGATGCTCACTTATGTCGCCACCCTCCTGTTGAGCGCGCTGGTTCACGGTCCCTGGCGCGATCCCGACGGCTTCAACTTTCCAGAATCCCGCCTTTTCCCCGATGCCGGCACGATGCCCCTCCTGCTCGACGGCACCAGGTTGCACCTCGGCGCGGCGCTGGCGCTGGCGGCCGTTATCGGTGTCTGGTTCATGCTCAGCAGGACACTCCTGGGTTTTCAGGTCAATGTGGTCGGCATGGCGCCTCGCGCTGCGGGCTTCGCCGGGTTCAGTGACAAGAAGATGGTGTGGTTTACCCTGCTGCTCGGCGGGGGCCTTGCAGGCCTTGCCGGCCTTGGTGAGGTAGCCGGGCCGATCGGTCAGCTGGTGCCGACCATTTCGCCGGGCTACGGCTTTACCGCGATCATCGTCGCCTTTCTGGGCCGGCTGCATCCGGTCGGCGTGCTGCTCGCAGGATTGCTGATGGCGCTTTCCTATCTCGGCGGGGAGAACGCGCAGATCGCGGTCGGCTTGCCAACGGCGGCTACGGGTGTTTTTCAAGGCATGCTGCTGTTCTTCGTGCTCGCCTCGGATGTCCTGATCCGCTACCGCCTGGTGTGGGCGAAACCTGGCCGAACGGCCGTAAGCGGGGAGGGCGCCTGAGATGCCGGTCGAGCCGCTGGTCCTCGCTCTGATCACCGTCATCGGTGCGGCGACGCCGCTCCTGCTGGCCGCGTTGGGCGAACTCGTCGTCGAAAAATCCGGCGTTCTCAATCTCGGCGTCGAAGGCATGATGCTGGTCGGCGCGGTGGCCGCCTTCGCAACGGCCGTGGGCACCGAAAGCGCAACCCTTGCCATCGTCGCCGCAGCATTTGCCGGTGCCGTCATGGCTCTCCTGTTCGGGCTGATGACGCTCACCTTGCTGGCAAGCCAGGTGGCGACCGGTCTGGCGCTCACGATCTTCGGCATCGGTCTCAGCGCCCTGATCGGCGCTCCTTATGTCGGCACACCGTTGAAGCGTCTGCCGCAGCTCCACATACCCGGCCTTTCCGACCTGCCGGTGGTCGGTCCGCTCCTCTTCTCTCACGATTTTCTGGTCTATTTTGCGCTTCTGATGGTGGCCGTGCTCGCCTGGTTCCTGAACAAGAGCCGTGCCGGCCTCGTGCTGCGCGCCGTCGGCGAGTCTCATCAAGCCGCCCACGCGATCGGTTATCACGTCATTCGCATTCGCTTTCTGGCTTTGATGTTCGGCGGCATGATGGCGGGTCTTGGCGGTGCCTATCTCTCGCTTGCCTATACACCGATGTGGATCGAGCAGATGACCGCCGGGCGTGGCTGGATCGCGCTTGCTCTCGTGGTGTTCGCCGCGTGGCGGCCGCTGCGCGTCTTGATCGGAGCCTACCTCTTCGGCGGGGTGACCATTCTCCAATTGCACGCCCAGGGCGGCTCCATGATCGACATCCCCTCGCAGTTTCTGTCGATGCTGCCCTATATTGCCACCATCCTGGTTCTGACCTTGATGTCCAGCGGTGCGACACGCCGCCGCTTGCGAGCCCCAGCTTGCCTTGGCAGGGCCTTTCATCCTACAGCTTAGATCAACAATCGAAAAAATCGGGAGTTCCTGTCGATGCCTATTCGCTCTTCGTTCAACGCAACGCTGGCAGCAGCCGCCGTTGCCGCCCTCACCCTCACCGCAACCACCCAGGCCCAGGACGGCCCGACCAAGGTCGGCTTCGTCTATGTCGGCCCGGTCGGTGACCATGGCTGGACCTATCGCCACGACGTCGGCCGCCAGGCGGTCGAGGCCGAGTTCGGCGACAAGGTGGAGACATCCTTTGTCGAAAGCGTGAGCGAAGGTCCGGATGCCGAGCGGGTTATTCGCCAGCTCGCTGCTGACGGCCATGATCTGATCTTCACCACCTCCTTCGGCTTCATGAACGCGACGGTGAAAGTCGCCAAGCAGTTCCCCGATGTAAAGTTCGAGCATGCCACCGGTTACAAGCGCGCGGACAATCTCAGCACCTATGCTGCCCGCTTCTACGAGGGCCGGGCGGTCATCGGCACGATGGCGGGCCTCATGACCCAATCCAACGTGATCGGCTATATCGGCTCCTTCCCGATCCCGGAGGTGATCCGTGGCATCAACGCCTTCACGCTCGCCATGCGGAAGGTCAACCCCGAGGCCGAGGTCAAGGTGATCTGGGTCAACACGTGGTACGATCCGGGCAAGGAAGCAGACGCCGCCAAGACGCTGATCGACCAGGGGGCTGATATCATCACCCAGCACACCGACAGCCCGGCCCCGCTGCAGGTCGCAGAAGAGCGCGGTGTCTTCGCCTTTGGTCAGGCCTCGGACATGGCGAGCTTTGCGCCGAAAGCCCAGCTAACCTCGATCATCGACAATTGGGATACTTACTACGTCGAGCGCACGAAGGCCGTCATGGACGGAACTTGGGAAAGCTCGGATGTCTGGCAAGGCCTCAAGGATGGGATGGTCGAAATGGCACCTTACGGCGAGGCAGTCCCGGCCGAGGTGGCCGCCACCGCTGATGAGATCAAGGAAAGCATCGTTGCCGGCACGCTCCATCCTTTTGCCGGGCCGATCAATAACCAGGCGGGCGAGCAGATGGTCGCCGAAGGTGAAACCATTGCTGATAGCGATCTCTTGAAAATGGACTGGTATGTAGAGGGCGTGCAGGGCACGATCCCAAAATAGGTCACGCGGCGGCAGTGCCTTATCCGAGGACACCTTAGCAAAAGAGAATAGCAGCCCTTAGCTCTGCATGGGTCGGTACGCCGACGACAAGAAAGGTCCGCTTTTTCCGGTGGGCCTTTTTTTCAGCTTGGGTTCAGGCACGTCTTGGTTCATCTACGTCCTCTTTCACAAATAAAGAGGCCCCGTGGCAATCAATGACCATGCAGGAGGACGCGCATCGAACCGCCGCATGACCTTAGTCAGTCTGGGCCAGGACTAACGACGACGGGCTCTGTTCTGATCCGGCCGTTTCGAGGATTCCGCTGAAAGGATTTTGGCGATTTTCTAATGCGCGGGAATATTTTTGGCTCTTTTTGCGTTAATTAGATAGGGCTTAACTATTGACGCTGGTTCGATAGACGGTCCGCCAGGGAAGATTATGTGCTGACGCCTGTACCGCCGCCGACCGAATTCAGGGCCGACGTCGTCGAAACGTTGCCTTTGATCGCACCCATCCTGTTGACCGCCATGCCTATTAGCCAACGCGTTCTCTCTGGTCCGAAACAGGGACGGTATGACCCATTGGCCGTGAGGTCCTATCCCGAAGACATCAATCCAGGCTTTCTTGTCCTACAGTTCATATGGGTGACGATTGGTCACAACATGACATCGTTGCAACCTATGGCTTTGGGTATTTCACGTCGTTGGAATTGTTACCGTTTGAAAGACAACGGCAACGCGATTCTGTGTTGCAACTGCAGGTTTAGAGAGATAGGTTGAATCGATGAACCTCGTCCTGAATTCAAGCCGCGTCGCTGTTCATTTCAGGTTCAATCGTTTCCTGCCAAAAAGCTTTTACCGAAGCAAGTTAAGGTGAAGGTATCTCGGTTATCGATCCTTCAACGTTGAAAGGATCATGGCCTTGGTGTCATCGCCGGACATGTCAGCGATTGTCGTTGGGTCAATTTTCTACCAATAAGGGATAAAAGTGCACGAAGCCCTCATCGTTCTCTTGTTCTTCATCGCGTTTGCCGCCCTCTTTGACCGGCTGCGCCTGGGAACGGTTCTGGGCTTCCTTATCGGCGGTGCCGCCATTGGTCCGGCCGGCCTTGGGGTTATCGAAGAGCTTGAGGCGGTGCGGCATCTGGCGGAACTGGGCGTCGTCTTTCTCCTGTTCACTCTGGGGCTCGAGTTGAAACTCGAGCGCCTCAAGCTTTTTGAAGGCCGGGTCTACGCACTGGCGATAACGCAGCTCCTGGTGACCGCGGTGGTCATCGCCGCGATGGCCCATGCTCTTGGCCTGCCTCCTGAGCGGTCGGTGATCATGGGCGGGGCTTTGGCCCTTTCATCAACGGCAATCGTGCTGCAGGTGCTCCGTGATTGGGGACGCACCCTTACCCAGCTTGGTCGCATGGCGATTGCGATGCTGTTGGTTCAGGACATTGCAGTCGGGCCGCTTTTGGTGCTGGTCGAAGTCCTGAGCGAAGATAACGAATTGATCTGGCTGGCCCTTGGGATCGCTGGACTGAAGGCGGTCTTGGTGTTGTTCGTGGTGGTCGTCATCGCCCGGTATCTGCTCCGCCCGCTGTTTGATTTCATCGCGACGATCAGTGCCTCCGAGGTGTTCACGGCGACCACCTTGGTGGTGGTGTTGGGGGCCAGTTTTGCGACCGAGCAGGCCGGCCTTTCCATGGCGCTTGGCGCCTTCGTAGCCGGTCTCATGGTGGCCGATACCGAGTATCGACATCAGGTTGCCGCTGACATCGCCCCGTTCCGTGGTCTGCTGCTCGGCTTTTTCTTCATGACGGTCGGCATGACCGTTGATCTTGGTTTTGCCATCAGAAACTTCGATGCGATTTTGATGGTGGCCATAGCGCTGGTTCTGTTGAAGGCGTTCTTGATCACAGGGCTTGCCATTGGATTGGGTTTTCCCACCCGGCAATCGATGCTGGTTGGCGGTTTGCTCGGCCAGGGGAGTGAATTCGCTTTCGTCCTTCTCGGCCTTGCGGCCACCACAGGCCTCTTCAGCGGCACTGACGTGCAACTGTTGACCGTCTCCGTCGCCTTTTCCATGGCGATGACGCCGATCATGGCCGCTTTGACCAGGCGTTATCTGAACCAGATCGAAGGTCAGGCGGTCGCGTCACTTCAAGATTTGTCAGCAGGCACGGCAGATCAGCGAAATCATGTCATGGTGATCGGATTCGGTCAGATCGGCATGGCGGTGACGCGGCATTTGGTCGGTCTGCAGCTTCCGGTTCTTGCTCTTGATTTCGACCCAAAGAGGGTACGAGCAAGCCAGGCAAAAAAGCTGCCGATCTACTTCGGCAATGCCGCGCGACCCGAGGTGCTGAAAGCCGCTCACATCGGCCAGGCGAAGCTGGTGATCATCGCAATCAGCAGCGAGGGAACCGCCGAGCGAATTTTGACCCTGATCCGCAGAATGTATCCAAAGCTCAGGATCATTGCCCGCAGCCCGGATGCGGCCGGCGTCGAACAATTCAGAAAAGCTGGCGCCAACGCCGTCGTTGTCGAAGGATTGACCACCGCCCTCGACATCGCCCAACGGGCTATCCTTCTTTATGACCCGGATGAGGAGCAGGAAAAGCCTGTCGGCAGCGCAAAGATCAAAGCTGCTAAGCCAGCAGTCGTAGCACCTGCTGTCGGGTCTCATATCGATGATGGGGCGACCGGATCGGGTGCCCGGTCGCCAGCTGTCATCTCGATACTTGAAAATCCCGAAGCGGAGCCAGAGCAGCGTCATGCCGATGCAGCGACGTCAACCAGAACGGAAAAAACGATCGCCGATCTTGCGGAAGACGACATCAACGAAGGGCTGACGCTTGGAAAACAGCAGGAAGATCCCGTTGCCGGCTAAAACGACGGCTGCCATGTCAGCTACTTCATGATCGGACGGCACTGGCTCTAGCTGCTGGCATCCTGCTGACGCCGGCAAAGAGCCAGGCCGTAGCGGGCGCGCCTGCTCCACTCACTGTCCGGATCCAGCATCAGATAACGTCCCCAAAGACGTCCGGCCTGCTCGTAATCGCCGTCATCAAAGTAAAGCTGAGCAAGGTTGTAAACAGGGTCTGCATAATTCATGTCGGCTTTGATGGCCCGCTCAAATCCTTCCATCGCTGCCGCTTTCTCGCCCCGGCTATCCATGAGCAGGGCAAGATTATACCAGGCATCGGGAAAATGGGGATCGAGGCCCAAGGCCATCCGAAGATGAAAGATCGCGCCATCGACATGGCCCCGCTCGCGCAGGACATTGGCGAGATTGAACGGCGCGATGGGATCATGGCGATCGAGCCGAATGCAGCGCTGGTAAAGGGTGGTTGCGACCGAAAGTTCGCCCAGCCATTCGGCCTCTTCCGCAGCTTCGAACAGCTCGTCTATCGTTGGGTTGTCGGCATCGGGCAAGGGCAAGCGCATCTGGCCGTCGAGATCGGCAACCACGCTGCCAATTTGATTGACGATCCTGCCATATTCATCACTGATGAGCTTTAGCCTCGCCAATGGCTGATCGATTTGAGACGCAGCGGCCGGCATGCTGCGAGGCCGAAGTGAAGCGCGCTTGACCCCCTCGATAATGTGGCCAAGGCTGACGCCTTCACGAAGCAATCGTGCAACTTCTCTTGCCGCAATCAGGTCTTGAAAACTGCATTGGCTGCGATGAGCCTGGATAACGTCGAAAAGGACCAGGAGCCGAAGTGTCTCGAGATTCAGTCCAGTTCTTGTCGGGAGATCCTCGAGGTCGATGACGCCAGCAGCCGCCTGGCGTGGCTCGATTAGACCCAGCGCTTCGAGCAACATGACTTCACTCAAGCAAACGGCACCCAAGTCGTCAGCGGTTTTCAGCTTTCTTCGAAGACCGCCGGAATCCAGCTGCCGAAAAGCATGCGTACCGATCACCAGGACGCCGGCGTGCCGTGGCTGACCACGACGAAGCATGCCGCCGCGCTTGATCAAGGCAGCTTCAGCGATCGAAGCCGGCACGATCGTGAGACGCCCAACAATCGTTACGGCTTTGTTGCTGAAGTCGATCAATGGCCTCCAACCTTTTCAAAGGGTCGTTTACAGAAGCCAGACGTCATTTGACTTGAGCCGACACGGAATGCTTCTGCTTAGCCAGCATGTTTTTCGTACACGAACTGTGATATCGCATCAACGGTACAACCTGGAAAAGCTGTGGGTAGTTTGGTCTTTCTTTTCCTATTGGACCCTGGCCGTCGAGCCTGTTAGGAGTGAGAGAGAAGCCCATCTATCTGGCGTAGAATTATGTAGCGGCTTGGCGGCACTTTTCGGGTCCTTGATGTTGATCGAAATTGCGGGTTCATGAAGGCGACGGCTCTCTTTGCGATCATCGCTGCTTTGGCCATCGTGGCCGGAGCTTTTTCGAGTGCTCGTCAGCAAGAGGAGCGTGACGCTTGGCGCGTGGAAAGCGATCGCTTGTTGACGCGGATCGCCGACCTCGAACGTCAGGTCGACCAACATTCTCAGCGCCCGAGCCAACGCTCTTCGGACAACGGCGATCCGCAAGAATTGACCGATGCCATGGAGAGGCTTTCAGCCATCGAGGTTGAAATTCTGGATCACAGAGCAGAACTGGTTCAACTCAAATCAGATCGTCTCGTGGCTGAAGAACGTGCCAAGTCATCGCTCGATACGCTTCGTCAGCAGGTACGAAAAGCGACTGAGATCGAAACCGACCTTGGAGCGCTCCAGTCGCGCCGGCTCCAAATGCGACGCTATATCAGCAGAGCCGAGGAGAAGATCGACGATCTGGCCGATATCATCTCGTCGCGGCAAGATCATGCTTCGTCGCTGGATCAGAACATCGCTGAACTGGCACTTCGTCGAGAAGCACTAAGCGCGCGTCTCGACCTTGCCGAGCACGAGGAAGCCTCCCGAATTGCAGCGCTGGAAGATCTGAACGCGAGCAAGGGTCCGGGGGCCGATCCAACGCCATCAGGGGGGGACATCAAGACTGTCGCAGCAAAATCTCAACCGGCGCCGTCGCCTGAGAAAAAAGCCATAGCCGCAGCCAAGGCTACGGCTGATCAAAGCGCTCGCCTGGATCAGGATCGTTCAAAGGGCCTTTATCGGTTCAAAAATCTCAACGTTGAGCAGGGCGCTGGTGGCCCGGCGATTGCCTCGAAAGGCGAGGCCAAGGTTGCCGCTACAGCCGATGAGGCCGCCAATGACCAGATCGCTTCCAATCATTGGGCATCGAAGCAGTATGAACTGGGGCGGGCGCTGGTCGGCCGCGGTGAAAGGAATTCTGGCACGCGAGAGTTGAACGACGCCGTTCTTGCCTTTAGGGCCGTTCTCGGCGAATGGCAAAAAGATCGTGATCCCCTTCGTTGGGCGGCAACGCAGAATGATCTTGGCTATGCCTTGGCCTTGCTGGGGCAGCGTCAAGGCGATGTTGGTGTTCTCGAGCAAGCGGCGATCGCCTGCCGCGGGGCTTTGTCGGAGATCGATGGCGCAACAACCCCGGTTCTATGGGCCACAGCACAATACAATCTAGGGCTGTCACTCATCGGCATTGCAACCATCAAAGACGATGAGGCATTGTGGCAAAATGCCATCAAGGCGCTCCAGCAGTCTACCGAAGCCTTTACCAAAGAAGGGGCCGACGCGGAGGCTGACAGGGCCGCACGCCGTCTTCAGAGCGCGTACGATGGTCTCGCAGCACTGAAGAAACCATCCTGAACCGTGAGATTAGACGGCAGGAAGCAACACTACCTTGGAATGAAGCTTAGCTGCTGAATTCAACGATGAATTTTTAACCGTCGGGAATCATATGCCCTGAACATTCCACTAGCTCGAAGATTTTTCCGGGATCTTCAGGCGTTTTGCGGCGGCAGTCTTTCGCATCGATGCTTTCGAACGGCTTCTTGCCGGAGGTTTCCGTTGACGATCGACACTCAGCCTGAAAGCCTCAGCAACGTTGGCCGGGGGTTGAATCTCGTCGTCATTGGCGGCATCGATCGAGACTGTCTCCCTTCGATCGACAGCTTCTCCATAGTTCATCTTCTGCTCGATCATGTCTTTCAACGCTGCTTGATATCGGTCCTCAAAAACAAAGGGATCAAAGCGTCCCGAGCGCATGGCAATGAGCTGTTCGGCTAAATTCTGGATCTCGGTCGATGGATGACCGATCGGCTGATCCGCGAAGAAGGTCTCAGAATCTCGAACTTCGTCGGCACTCCTAAGCGTCGTCATGAGAAAACCGCGATCGCGGACGCTGATCGCCACCATGCGCTCGCGCCTATGCATGACAATGCGGCCGATCGCCGTCTTCTTGCGTGTCGTCATCGCCGATCTCAGCACGTCGAAAGCCTCGAGGGCGACATGGCCGTCCGGGACCATGAAATATGGCTGATCGAGATAGATCGGGTCGACGTCTTTTGCGGCGACAAACGTTTCGATCAGTAGTGTCTTGTCGGAAGGTGCTCTGATCTCTGCAAGATCCGAATCGCTGAGCACGACATATTGCTCTTGATGTTCGTAAGCGGTGACCAGATCTGAGCGGGCGACTTTGCCAAGAACGGGATCGTGAGGAACCATCCGAATGCGATTACGCGTATCTCGATGCAGAAAATGAGCTGAGAGCTTGTCAACCTGCTCGGTCGCCTTGAAAAGACGCACCGGGCATGACACCAGAGCCAGCTTTAGGTGGCCCTTCCAGGCCGCGCGTAATACCGCCATCATGTTCCTCCCCATCCATCGATAGGTAGATCGATCTGGGGCGTCGTCCAACAGTTGTCTGTCAGTAGATCAGCCTTCGGAAAAATTCGGTCAGCATCGCTGCCTCTGGAAGCGCCAGGCATAAAGCATCACGGTCACAGCGGTTGCGAGATTGAGGCTCGAGACGCGAGGTTCCATCGGGATGGCGAGGCGCCGATCGGCGCGCGTGAGTAGACCATCGCTCAGCCCTTTGCGTTCCGATCCGAATGCCAAGATGGCATCGGCCGGCAAGTTCGATGGGTCAATCACTTCGCCTTCGGGATCGATGGCAAAGAGCGCTCGATCAACGCCCGGCAGTTCCGAAACCTTAACCACAGGCTGAGCAAAATGAAGTCCTGCCGATCCCCGAAGCGCCGCCGGATCCCAAGGGTCATGATGCCCGGTCGTGATCACGGCGCCAGCACCTGCGGCGGCCGCAACCCTTATGACCGCGCCGACATTGCCGAGATGGGCGGGACTTTCGAGAAAAATGACTGGCGCTTGTGTGCGCGCACGCAGCACCTGGTCGAGCTCGAACTGGGGGCGTCGTGCAAGGGCCAAAACGCCGGTGTCCGGCGCACGGGGTGCTAGTCTGGAGAACGCTTCGGACGAAACATGCTCGACCAGGCCCTCAATCCGCCCGGCAATATCGGGAGCCAGATCACGGACGAGGCTGTTCAGCCTTTCGCGGTCAGCGGTAAAAGCCCGCTCGATGATCGCCCCGAAACGCAGCGCATGTTTCAGGGCATGAAAGCCTTCCAGAACGGCAAGCCGGTCGTCCCGCCTCGCTTGTCGACAATGCTCAGCGAGAGCGTGTTCCGTCACGGAGAGCGACGTCTCAATCCTTCGTTTTCGTCGCCGGCCGGAGACCAAAGCCAAGTGGCGTTACCGGGCCTTCGAGGCTATGAACGGTCTCTTCGCGCTGGCCGACAACGACCTGGATCGCATCATCGACATGATCCAGCCAAACAAAATCCAACCCCTCGCGCGCACTTTCCGGGATGTCCTCGAAGTCTTTCTTATTGCGCGCCGGGAGCATCACCTGCTTGATCCCGGCACGATGGGCGGCAAGAACTTTTTCCTTGATGCCGCCGACGGGAAGCACCAGGCCGCGCAAGGAGATTTCGCCGGTCATCGCCGTATCGTGACGCACGGTTTCATTCTTGAAGAGAGACATCAATGCGATAAACATGGCGACACCGGCCGACGGACCATCCTTGGGGATCGCACCCGCGGGGACATGAACGTGGATATCGCTAATCTCGAACAGCTTTTCGTCGAGCCCATAGCGGACCGCGTTAGCCTTCACCAGGCTGAGCGCGGCCTGAGCGCTTTCCCGCATCACATCACCAAGCTGGCCGGTCAGGATCAATTGCCCTTTTCCGGGCAAACGGGTTGCCTCGACAAAGAGAATGTCGCCGCCAACCGGAGTCCAGGCAAGCCCGGTCGCAACGCCCGGCACTGATGTGCGCATGGCAATTTCCGGTTCGACTTTTTTGGGACCAAGAATGCCGCCCAAATCTTCCGGTTTGATCGTCACCTGTTCGGCCGTGCCTTCAGCGACCCGCATCGCAATATGGCGAAGAACGGTGCCGATCATACGCTCGAGGTTACGTACACCTGCTTCTCTGGTGTAATCGCTGATCACGGCACGCAGCGCATTCTCGGTGATCGTCGCCTGTTCGGCTTTGAGACCGTTTGCCTCCATTTGACGCTTGACCAGATAGCGTTTGGCGATCTCCAGCTTTTCTTCGCTGGTGTAGGACGGAAGCTCGATGATCTCCATGCGATCGCGGAGCGGTCCCGGGATGCTGTCCAGCACATTGGCCGTGCCCACGAACATCACCTGGCTGAGATCGAAGGGCAGCGCCAGGTAATTGTCTCGGAATGTGTTGTTCTGGGCCGGATCGAGCACCTCAAGCAGTGCCGACGAAGGATCGCCGTGGAAGCCACCGCCGCCAAGCTTGTCCATTTCATCCAGCATGAAGACGGGGTTGTTGGTGCCCGCTTTTCTAATGTTCTGGATGATGTTGCCAGGCAGCGCGCCCATATAGGTCCGCCGATGGCCGCGGATTTCGGCCTCGTCATGCAGCCCGCCAAGACTGGCGCGAACGAACTCCCGGCCCATGGCGTGAGCGATGCTCTGACCAAGCGACGTCTTGCCGACGCCTGGCGGTCCGACAAAGCAGAGGATCGGACTGTTCCCGTTGGGGTTCAGCTTGCGCACGGCAAGATATTCGAGAATGCGCTTCTTGATCTTCTCGAGGCCGAAATGCTCGTCATCGAGAATCGCTCTGGCTTTGGCGATATCGATCAGATCATCGGAGCGCTTGGACCAGGGCAGATCGACCAGCCAGTCGAGATAAGTTCGGACCATCGAATATTCGCCGGCAGCCTCCGGCATGCGCTCCAGGCGTTTGAGTTCCTTTTTGGCATGCTGCTCCGCTTCTTCGGGCATGCCGGCTTTGGCAATGGCTTCGGCCAGTTCTTGAATCTCTGCCTTGGTGTCCTCGTCTTCGCCGAGCTCCTTCTGAATGGTCTTCAACTGCTGACGGAGAAAATATTCGCGCTGCTGATCGGCCATGGTCTCCTTGGTCTGCTCGCCAATGTCGCGTGAGAGCTTGAGCACCTCGAGCCGGCGTCCGAGCGCGGAGAGCACCTTGTCGAGCCGGGCCTCGACATCGATCAGCTCCAGAATTTCCTGACGCTCCTCGGCTTTCAGATCCATGAAGCTCGCGACCAGATCAGCGCCTTGAGAGGGCGAGCTTAGGCTTTGGATCGCGTTGCCAAGTTCGGGCGGGGCCTGCGGCAGGAGGGAAAGAACTTCAAGCGATCTCTCCTTGAGCTGATGCAGACGTGCTTCCGCTTCCTGGCCCTCACCGCCGATATCAGGCAAGCGCTCAATCCTTGCGGCGAGATGAGGATAATCCTCCAGGAACTCAACGATACGAAAGCGTTCATGGCCCTGGCAGACCACGTGATGCGTGCCGTCCGGCGCCGTGACGTAGCGGAGCACGTCAGCCAGTGTCCCGATCTTGTGCAGTTGTTCGGGCCTCGGTTTTTCAAGCTCGGGATCGAGTTGGAGAACCGCCCCAAACGGCCGCTGATGCTGCGCCGCCGTCTGAGCGGCGGCGATCGAAAGCGGGTGCTTCAGCGCCAGCGGCATCACGACACCCGGAAACAGGACGACATGGCGCAGTGGCAGAATGATCATTGCATCTTCGGGCAGACTGCCGCGCAGCTCCGATGATTGACCACTGAGCTCAATCGAAGGGCTGCCGGCTGGACTTGCCGCTTCGCCACGCAACGGCTCTTGATCGGTTGGCATGTCGTGTCGGTTCATTTTAGCTTCCTGAGGCTGAGGACCAGGCAACCGTTGCGCAGTTCGCGCTGGCCAATCTCATAGCGTCCGGAGGGCAATTTGAGGTGACGTTCGAAATGGCCGTGGGGAATCTCCAGACGACGGAGCATCATGCGGTTGGATTGGCCGGGCATGGGTCGCCGGCCGGTCACGATCAACGTGCCATCGTCGACGACGACCTTCAGATCATCGGGCTCGACACCGGGCAGTGCCACGATGATCAGAACCTCGGTCTCCGTTTCCAGAACATCGGCCGGCGGCTCCCAGCAAGGTCCGGTCGCCGTGGGCTTGGCGGGGGTGAAAAATTGCCGCTGCAGCTTCTCTGCGCGCTCGAACATTTCGACCGCATCTTGCCACATGAAGGGACTCGGATTTCTCGAACGCATCAATATGGCCTTTCTGGAATGCAGACCAGGGGAACAACCTTGTCGACCTTATGTCGGTGAAGCAGGTGCTATTTTCAATGCCGGATCGGTTCCAGCTAATCGGGATCATGTCAGCGGCCATACCAGGAGGATCATCGGCACGGCAACGGCGATGATGATGATCTCGAGCGGCAGGCCCATCCGCCAGTAGTCGCCGAACCGATACCCGCCCGGTCCCATGATCAGCGTGTTGTTCTTATGGCCGATCGGCGTCAGGAACGCGCATGAGGCGGCAACAGCCACGCCCATCAGGAAGGGGTCGGCATTGACGTGCCGAGGCGACTCGCGATATCGACAGCGATCGGAGCGGCGATCACGGCGGTCGCAGTGTTGTTCATGACGTCGGAGAGCGTCATGGTCACGACCACCAGACAGGGCAAGAACGACCCAGGGCGCATAGCCTTCAGCCAGGCTGACGATGCTGGCTGGCGATCAATCCGGTGCCGCCGCTTGTCTTCGAGCGCCGAGCCGATCGGGATCATCGAGCCCGAGCAGCACGATCACCGGCCATTCGATCGAGGTCGTAGATCTGCCGGAGCGGCACGACGTTGAACAGCACCATCAGCACCACGGCGGCGGCAAGGGCAATCGGCAGATAGAGGACACCGAAGCTCGCCAACAGCACGGCGACGGCAAAGATGGCGACGGCCAGACCCGCCTTCTGCCGCTGGATGACCTGCAGGCCGCGCTCGGCCAGCGGCAGCGTGCCGAGCCAGTTGGTGATTTCGCCCATGCGTTCGCTCGGACCGAGGAGCAAGAAGCACGTCACCGGCCTCGATCGTCAGGCGGCGTACCCGTTCGGTGAAGCGCCGGCCCTGGCGCGAAACGCCGAGCAAGGCTGACCGCATGGCGATAGCAGCAGGCCGAGCGTCAGCGCCGAGCGCCCCTCGATGCATGGCGCCTTCCGGCACCACCACCTCGACCATCGCGATGTCCTCGCCTTCCAGCATCGCTTTGGCCATGTCGCTGCTGGTGATCTCCAGCTCGAGCGCGCCAACCAGCTTGTCGAGCGCTTCAGGCGCCGCCTCGACCACCAGGAGATCGCCTTCGCGCATGGCATGGTTCGTCGCGCCATGCCGGGCAGTCGCTGGCCGTCGCGGATCAGGCCGATGATCGACGCCTCGTTGTCGTCCGCCGCATCGTCCAGGTCGCGCACTGGTCTTGCCGATGGCTTTCGAGTCCTCGGATACCGTGAGCTCGGCGATATAGTCCTTGAGATCGAACAGTTCCTGACCGGTGTCTGCTCGCTTCGTGAGTTGCGGAATAAGCCGCCAGCCGATCAAGGCAATGAACATCACGCCGACCACAGCGCAGACGATGCCGACCGGGGCAAAATCGAACATGCTGTAGGGTTCGCCCAACGCAGCGCCGCGAAACTCTGCGATCACGATGTTGGGCGGGGTGCCGATCAGGGTGATCATGCCACCGAGAATTGAGGCAAAGGAGATCGGCATGAGGGTGAGGGCCGGACTGCGCTTCGCCTTCTTGGCCGCTTGAAGGTCGACCGGCATCAGGAGGGCAAGAGCTGCAACGTTGTTCATCACCGCCGAAAGCCCGGCTGCGAGTGCTGACATGATGGTGATATGGGCGCTGAGTTTTCTGGAGGCGTCGACCATATAGCGGGCGATCAGTTCAATAGCGCCGGAATTGGAAAGGGCGCGGCTTATGATGAGCACCAGCGCGATGATCACGGTTGCCGGATGGCCGAAGCCGGAAAAAGCATCCGCTTTTGGCACCACGCCCAGAATGAGCGCCGCAGCGAGCGCCCCGAAAGCTACCAGGTCATAGCGCCAACGCCCCCAGACCAGGAGAACGAAGACAATGAATAGAAGGACAAACAGCGTGCTTTGGTCGGTGGTCACATTGAAAAAACCGATTGTTTGAGGAAAAAACCGATTGTTTGAGCATCGGCCTAAACCTATCGATCAGACAGGCTGGGCAATGTCGAGATACCGCCATGAGGTCGATCAGAGACCGAGCACCCTAAGTCTTGGCCATTGGCGGGACCAGTTCTTCTTCTTCATGCGTTCTCGATATTGGGCAAGCTTCTGGGGATGGTTGAGCGCGAACGGGGTGGGGCGGACGGTCAAACTGAAGAGATCATCGAGACCAAGCGGCGCCATGATATCAAGCGCGCCACGGATGTTAAAACGAGCGGCGACAGCCGTTGGAGTTTCGCACCAACGTTCGAGGGCCTGGCTTGCGGAGTGATAGGGCTGATCGCCGTTCAGCAAGGCCATTCGAGCCTGATTCTTCACCGACCACGGATGGTTCGGGGAGCGATGACGCAACGCAGCTTCGAGGCGTTTTTCAACGTCTTCATTGAGATCGTTGACATCGACATAGACGACATCGATGTCGTTCAAGGGTGTTGGATCTCGATAGTGATGAAGGTGATCCCAAACGCGGCTGCGGATCAAGCCGGCGGTGACCCAGCTATCAGGAAGATCTAGCGATTGGACGATCCTGAGCACGTCAAAAATCATAGGATCCTTTTTCAGCAGATCGCCTAACGCACTGTCGAGATCATTCGGCATGACGATACCCGGTTGGACGTGCGCTTTATTGCCCAACATTGTGGGCCAAGCAAACGCTTTTTGATTGAGGCGTATGATGGGCGTGTTAGGCTTGGCCAAAGCGACCATTGAATGAGAACACAACACAAGCGGGGGCGTTCCATGCCGCATTATTCAAAATCAGCTCAACGCGTCACTCTTGGTCTCGTTTTGGCCTCGGCTATAGGCCTCGGCAGCCTGACATCACTTGCTGCCGCCGAGCTGCGTATCGGCAACCCCGGCGAGCCGGATACCCTCGACCCCCACCATTCAACGTCTGTCTATGAGGCTCATATTCTCCGTGATCTGTTTTTGGGCCTGATCACGCAGGACGCTGCCGGCAAGGCCATTCCGGGTGCGGCCGAAAGCTGGACGGTGAGTGACGATGGGCTGGTCTATACGTTCACGCTTCGAGACCACAGCTGGTCTGACGGCACACCGGTGACGGCCGGCGATTTCGAATACGCCTTTCGACGGCTGCTCGCACCGGAAACCGCCGCTCAATACGCCTCCATCCTCTACACGATTGAAAACGCCAAGCCTTTGAATGAGGCAGCGATGGAGGACATGCAGGCGCTCGGCGTGAAAGCGATTGACGACAAGACGCTGGAGGTCACGCTCGATTTTGCCGCACCCTATTTCATCGAGCAATTGACTCACCATTCCTCATATCCTCTCCCCAGACATAAAATCGACGAGCTCGGCGAGGATTGGGTCAAGCCCGGCAATCTGGTCTCGAATGGTGGTTATGTCGTGACCGAATGGGTGCCGAACGACCACGTCACCATTGTCAAGAATGAAGCCTTCTACGATGCCGGGAACGTCAGCATCGATGCGGTGACGTTCTACCCGACCGAAGAGCGCAATGCCGGCACCAAACGCTTCCGCGCGGGTGAGCTGGATATGCAATATGATTTCGCCTCCGAGCAGATCGACTGGCTGAAGAGATAACCTGCCGGACCAGACCCGAATCTTCGCCCTGGCTCAGCACCTACTACTACACCTTCAATCTGGAAAAATCGCCCTTCGATAATCAGGCAATCCGCCAGGCGCTGGCCATGGCGATCGATCGCGAGACCATCGTCGACAAGGTGCTGCGCACCGGCGAAGTTCCCGCCTACGCCATGGTGCCGCCAGGTGCTGGCGGCTACGATCAGCCGGGCGAGGTCGCCTGGAAGGATATGCCGTATGAAGACCGGCTCACCCAGGCGAAAGAACTTCTGGCGGAGGCAGGTTATGGTCCGGACAATCCGTTGAAGTTCCAGCTTCGCTACAACACGTCCGAACAGCACAAGAAGGTGGCGATCGCGATTGCTTCGATGTGGAAGGAACTCGGCGTGCAGCCGGAACTCTTCAACAGCGAGGTCAAGGTCCACTACAACGACCTCCAGGAGGGTAATTTCGAGGTGGCTCGCGCCGGCTGGGCGGCAGATTATAACGATGCTCAGAACTTCCTGTTTCTGATGGAAGGCGACACCGGGCCGCTCAATTATGCGCGCTACGACAATCTCGAGTTCAATCGCCTCATGGACCGGGCCGATGCCACCGCCGAGACCGCGGAACGTCTCAAGCTCATGCGCGAAGCCGAGCTGATTGCCATGCAGGATCTGCCGATCGTGCCGATCTATCATGAAGTGTCCAAGAATCTCGTTTCGCCGCGTATTCAAGGTTACCAAGACAACGTCGCCAATGTTCATCCCACTCGCTTTTTGAGCCTGGCCGAATAGGCTGCTCGGCTGGGCGGCGGTGTCGCCGCCCAGCCGACTGTTTTGTCGCTATAGCAGCGTCGTTTGATGGCCGGATTCATTGCCAAGCGCTTCCTGATCAGCATTCCGACCCTGCTGATCATCATCACGGCTGCCTTTTTCCTGATGCGCATCGCACCCGGCGGACCGTTTGATCAGCAGCGTGCCCTGCCGCCGGCGATCGAGAAAAATGTCCAGGCTGCCTATGACCTGGATCAACCGCTGATCAAGCAATATTTCCGCTATCTCGGTGGCGTGCTGCAGGGCGATTTCGGGCCTTCTTTCAAATATCGAGATTTCACCGTTGGCCAGCTCCTCGCCACCGGTTTTCCCGCAAGCCTGAAGGTTGGCGGCCTCGCCATCCTGCTCGCCATCGTCGTCGGCATCACGCTCGGCACGACGGCAGCCCTTCAACAAAATCGAGCGATCGACTATGCCGTCATGACCATGGCCATGACCGGCATCACCATCCCTGTCTTCGTCATGGCACCGCTCATGACCCTGATTTTCGGTGTGTTCTTCGGGATGGTTCCCCGTCGCTGGATGGGGTGATGGCGGCTTTCGCAATCTTCTGCTGCCCGTAGTCGCCTTTGCGCTTCCGCAGATCGCGTTCATTGCGAGGCTCACCCGCGGCAGCATGATCGAAGTGCTGAACGCTAATTTTATCCGCACCGCTCGTGCCAAGGGCTTGCCCGAACGGATCGTCATCCTCCGACACGCGCTCAAAGCGGCCCTTCTCCCCGTGGTTTCCTATCTCGGCCCGGCGGCAACGCAGTTGATCACCGGATCGGTGGTGATCGAGACCATTTTCGGCATCCCAGGTATCGGGCGCTATTTCGTCCAGGGTGCTCTCAACCGCGACTACACGCTGGTGATGGGCACAGTGATCGTCTTTGCGCTCGTCATCATCGTGCTCAATCTGATCGTGGACGTGATCTACGGTTTCCTCGATCCCAAAATCAAGCTGCGATGAGCCTGGCCCTCGATCCCGTTCTGCCGGGCGATCGGCGCCCGATCGAAGCGCGCTCGCATTGGCAAGATGCGCTGAGGCGTCTTGTCCGCAACAAGGCAGCCTTGGCCTCGCTCTTCATCCTTGCCATGGTTACCGTTCTCGCTATCTTTGCGCCCTTTTTCAGTCCCCATCCCTTCGACGAAATCTATTGGAATCGCATCCAGTCGCCACCCGACTTTGCCAACGCGCACTGGTTTGGCACAGACGGCAACGGTCGGGATCTCTTTGCGCGAACACTCCACGGTGGTCGGGTCTCGTTGATGGTCGGCTTTCTTGCCACCGGCGTCAGCCTGTTGATCGGCGTTGCCTATGGTGCAACGGCGGGTTTTTTCGGCGGGCGAATCGACAATCTGATGATGCGCTTTGTCGATATCATCTATGCGATGCCTTTCATGTTCTTCGTCATCCTTTTAATGGTGGTGTTCGGCCGCAATATATTTCTGATTTTCGTCGCCCTTGGCGCCATTAGCTGGCTCGACATGGCGCGTATCGTTCGGGGGCAAGCTCTTTCCATCAAAGGCCGGGAATTCATCGAAGCCGCGCGCGCCGCGGGCGTTTCCAATACCAGGATCATCAGCCGTCACATCATTCCCAACCTGCTCGGCCCGGTGATCGTTCATGCGACCCTGGTCATCCCCCAGATCATTTTAGCCGAGAGCTTTTTGTCGTTTCTCGGTCTCGGCGCCCAGGAGCCACTGACCAGCTGGGGCGTCTTGATCGCGGAGGGAGCACAAACGATGGAGGCTGCCCCCTGGATGCTGATCTTTCCTGCCATCTTCCTGGCCGTCACATTGTTCTGCTTCAACTTCATCGGTGATGGGCTGCGCGATGCCCTTGATCCGAAGGACCTCTGATCGGTGAGCATCTTGCTCGATGTCGAAAACGTGACGATCCGCTTCGATACACCCGAAGGCGAGGTGATCGCCGCCGATCGCATCAGCTTTCGAATAGCGGCCGGTGAAACGGTCGGCCTGGTCGGCGAGAGCGGTTCCGGGAAAACCCAAGCCGTCCTGTCGATCATGGGCCTGCTCGCCAGGAACGGCACCGCCCAAGGCAAAATCCACTTTAACGATCGAGACTTGCTGGCGCTGTCATCGCGCGACCTCAATCGGATCCGCGGCGTCGATATAGCGATGATCTTTCAAGATCCGATGACCGCTCTCAATCCCTATCTCAAGATCTCTCGCCAGATGACCGAGGTTCTGATCGAACATCAGGGCATGGGCGCCACGGCTGCGCGTAAAAAGAGCGTGGAACTGCTCGATCAGGTCGGCATTCCCGACGCCAGAAATCGCATCGATCTCTATCCCCATGAATTCTCCGGCGGCATGCGCCAGCGGGTGATGATCGCAACCGCCCTTCTTTGCGAACCAAAACTCCTGATCGCCGACGAGCCGACTACAGCGCTTGATGTTACGGTGCAGGCGCAGATAATGGATCTGCTGCGTCGGCTGCGCAAGGAACGGGATATGGCGATTCTTCTGATCACCCACGATCTCGGCTTGGTCGCCGGTTTGGTCGATCGGGTGATGGTGATGTATGCCGGGCGGATCGTTGAGGAAGGACCGGTTTTTGCCATGTTCGAAACACCTGCCCATCCTTACACCCAAGGTCTGCTCCGTTGTTCGCCGCGACTGGATCGGGCAAGCTCATCCGAGCTCGTCACCATCCCGGGCCAGCCCCCCAATCTGCAAGCGCTGCCCGGAGGCTGTGCCTTCAAAGACCGTTGTCCTCACTGCTGCGAGCGTTGCGTTACCGAGGTGCCCATGCTGCGCGAGACGACGCCCGAACGAACCTTAGCCTGCCATCTGCAGCCCGCCGCCGGCGGTCGGTTGACTGGTCGCCGCCGCGCACCGGAGCACCTGGATTGACCGCACCTCCCCTTCTTCAGCTGGAGAACATAGCCGTCCACTTCCCTATCCGCACCGGCAACTTGCTAACCGGCCAACGCCGCGCACTGGAGCACCTGGATTGACCGCACCTCCCCTTCTTCAGCTGGAGAACATAGCCGTCCACTTCCCTATCCGCACCGGCAACTTGCTAACCGGTCAACGCCGCGCGTTGTTGAAGGCTGTTGATGGCGTCAGTTTCTCCCTCCGAGCTGGTGAGACCCTTGGCATCGTCGGCGAAAGCGGCTGCGGCAAGTCCACCCTCGGCCGCGCCATTCTTCGTCTGATCGAACCCACATCCGGCAGTGTCACCTGGCTTGGTGAGGATTTCCTCAATCTCGACGGAAAGAAGCTTCGCGAACAGCGCCAGGGATATGCAGATCGTCTTTCAGGACCCGCTCGCCTCGCTCAACCCGCGCATGACCATCGGCGACATCATCGCCGAACCCCTGATCACCTTCGAGGCGGCGGCGGGCATGATCCGCAGCCACGATCAAGGAACGAGTGGAGGAGATGATGGCGAAGACCGGCCTCATGCCGGAGATGATCAACCGCTACCCGCACGAATTCTCCGGCGGCCAGTGCCAGCGCATCGGCATTTCTCGCGCGATGATCCTGAAAGCCGAAACTGATCGTCTGCGACGAGCCGGTCTCCGCCCTCGACGTCTCGATCCAGGGCCAGATCATCAATCTCCTGATGCAGCTGCAGCGGGATTTCGGCCTCTCCCTCATCTTCATCAGCCACGACCTCTCGGTGGTCCGCCACATCAGCCACCGCATTCTCGTCCTCTATCTCGGCAACATCATGGAGGTAGCAAACCGCGACGGGCTGTATTTGGCGCCGCGGCATCCCTACACGAGGGCGCTGATCTCAGCAGTGCCTATTCCGGACCCCAGGCTGGAGCGGGAGAAGCGGCGCATCGTGCTCGAAGGCGACCTGCCCTCGCCGCTGGACCCGCCATCGGGCTGCGTCTTCCGAACCCGCTGCCCCCACGCCTCCCCGCTGTGCGCCAGCGAACCGCCGAGGCTTGACCAGGTCGACGCTGGCCATGAGGTGGCCTGCCATCATTGGCGGGAAATTGGGCAGGAAGACCTTTCGGCGCTGGCGAAAACTTGGTCATCGCGGCAGCGTTAAATGTTCTTCCGCCGTTTCGAGAAGGTTGTTTCTTCCGAGATCATTCAGACGCCGTTTCTGCGAAAGGAACGCGATCTTGACTACTCAGCAATTCGGAGCTCGCTCAGTTCATCGGCGATCTGAACGAAGACCTGCTCAGATCGCTATTGCTCGGTGAGTTGAAATAGAAATCTATCTGCAGTAGCACAGTCCCGATAGAGTTGCTGGGTCGTGCTACTGTTAAGCTGAAAAGTGATCGTGTAGATGATAATTCCCTGAGTTTTCATCGCTGCGCACAGTTCAAGCATCCGGCTGTTGATGACACCATTGGCTGCACTGTTGCTGGTCGTGCCAAGGCGGCCTTCGCTCAAGCGGCCATAGGCCGTGTAGTCCGCATCCGGCCAGTCGGTCTCGAACTCATCGCCATGGTCATCGGGATATTCATTATCTCCCGGGAGCCGGAATAATGCGTCTCGCCGTCGACCGACCCGGTCGTACCCGGCCAATCGTACCACTGGTTCTGTCCATCGGTGAGCAGGATAACCACCTTGGTCAGGTTTGACGATCCGTAGTCTTGGGCAGGTCGGCAGGTGTTGCGCCACCCCAAAGGCCGCGCCAGCTAGGTGACAGCACACGCCAGCCCCAGGCCAGGCCAAGATTGGCCATCGTACCGCCCCGATGCCAGGGCAACATCTCGTCGATCGCCGCCAGCACGTTGGTTTTGCTCGCGATCAATGGCGTGATCGCCGGCCCGCAGCCCAAATTTGGACCGGTGCCATCATTCTGATCGTCGTTGTCCTCTTTGAGATCCGATGGCATGCCATCGGGATCCCATTGATTATCACCAATGAGATAGTCGCCCCAGGTGTCCGGATCGTCCTCATCGTAGTCCCCAGCCCCGGCAACATGATGTGGATTGGGATACTGCTCGAATGTGGATAGCCAAAGGAAAGGCTGCCACTTCTCGACCTGCGGTCGGCGCATCATTGCTGTCGTTGGGATAGCTGCGCGCCTCGACGCAGCCTTTCCAGCTGCTGGGCTGAAAATCGTCGGGATCGAACCCGTCCATCCAGCTGATACGGCCATTGCCGATGTTGACGGTGGCCGTATAAGGCACGAGGCCGACCCAAAAGTCGTCGACGGTTTCACGGTCACCGTAGAGGATATTGACGAGTTCGGCTGCCGCACCCTTCATGGCTGCGATTTTGCCCCCGCCGCGCATGGAACCGGTGTTGTCCATGACCAGGACGAGTTCCATGCCCGGCAGCTGGCGCTGGATGACGGCCCGCGCGGACACGGTGATTTCATCGATGCCGGCAACGCTCATGAGGCGTGTCGGAATGGTGGCGGTCGCCTCGATCGTGATCGTGTTGGCAGTGTCGTCGAAAATGATGGTCGGCGCACCGCCCTCGAGGCGCGAGTCCATGTAGCCTTCGGGGAAGTTCGCTTGAAAGAATTGCAGAATGTCCGCTTCGCGAAGATCCGAGTCGAAGGCACGACCGCCGGCCAGCCCGGCAGCATCAATCGCATAAGAAAGTTTCGATCGCACCATGTAGCCGCGAGCGCCGTCGATCGCGAGGCCGAGCGAGGCAAATAGCGGGATCACGGCGAGCGCCGTGATCATTGCGACCACGCCCCGCTGGTCTAAGAAGAACCATCCTATGACATTTCGCCGAATGGCTGCATTCATCGGACGTTGCGCTTCCAGTTCGAGCTAACGCATTGGTTTGGCATCAGTTCCAAGTCATTCAGCCAGGGTGATATGAACAATTCGTGCTAGCCTAATCGATCAAGATGAAAGCATGGTTAATTTCAAAGAGAAGTTACGAGCAGCGCTGAAGATGACCTTTCCGCTGTGCTCGCTTTTGCCCGCGGATCGATGCCAAAGCGGGAGATTCAGACATTTAAGGCACCTTTGCCGATGCGTGCCAAATCAGCCGACAAGGCTCATCGCTTGACGTTCCTGCCGGCAATCGCCTACCTCGATGGGTGAATGTCCAACAGGCAGGCAAAGTCGAAGGCAACGTGAACACTGATCCCAAAGCTCTCGCAGACAAGATCCTGAAGGGTGACCGTCGCTCGCTGGCGCAGGGGATCACGCTGATCGAATCCGGGCGGGACGACCACCAGGAAAAGGCGCTTGCCCTGGTCGAGGCGCTTTTGCCTCATACCGGTGATGCCATCCGTCTCGGCGTAACCGGCGCGCCCGGAGCTGGCAAATCCACATTTATTGAAGCTTTCGGGATCCATGTCATCGGCGACGACCGAAAGATCGCGGTGCTGACCGTCGACCCGTCGAGCCAGCGCTCCGGCGGTTCGATCCTCGGTGACAAGACCCGGATGCAGCGGCTGTCCCTGGAAAGGAACGCCTTTATTCGGCCTTCGCCTGCTGGCATGACCCTTGGCGGTGTCGCTCGAAAAACCCGTGAGGCAGCGATCCTTTGTGAGGCTGCCGGCTTCGGGGTGATCGTCCTCGAGACCGTTGGTGTCGGTCAAAGCGAGACGGCCGTCGCCGATATGGTCGATTGTTTTCTCCTGCTGCTGGCACCGGGCGCTGGTGACGAACTACAGGGGATCAAGCGAGGTATTGTCGAAACCGCGGATCTGATCCTCGTCAACAAAGCTGATGGCGATCTTCTGGCCACGGCCAATTTGGTCCGCTCCGACTATCAGGCAGCCCTGCACCTGCTACGCCCTGCAACGCCCGCCTGGACGCCGGAAGTCTTGACTTGCTCTGCTCTGGAGGAGCGTGGCATCGATCAGGTCTGGCAGGCTGTCCTTCGACATCGCCAGGCCCTCGAACGGTCGGGTGAACTCGAAGCCAGGCGGCAAAGGCAGCATCAAAGCTGGTTCTGGTCGGAAGTTAAGGCGGGTCTGATCGACGCCCTCTATCAAGATCCGAAAAGTGCCGCCTTCATGAAGGACCTGGAGCAACAGATGAGCGCCGGGAAAATTCTGCCGCCGAAAGCAGCACGCAAACTCATCAAACTGTTCCAAGCGTAGGCTAAGCTCGGTTCCAAGGCATCGGTTCAAGCTGTCACTATCCCGGCCGAGCGCGCCAGGGGCGTCTAAAGCAAATAGGTCAAGAGAGCAACCAACGGGGTGTCATGCCGTTAGAATTGGTAGAGGAACTCCAGACGGCCGCCATAGGCATCGTCATCGACCTCGCCAACTTCAGCCTCCTGCAGCGCATAGAAGCCTTCCAGCTGGACCAGTGACTGCTGGGTCACCTTCTGCTGTGCCTGGAAGCCGACGCCGACCTGCCATTCGAACCCCTGCTGGAACTCGTCCTCGAGGCCCGATGTCCTTGAAGCCGGCGATCTCGAGGCCAAGATTGGTCCAGTGATCGTTCCAGAACGCCTGATAACCGATGGCCGCGCCTGCATTGTCGTTGGCTTTGTTGTCGAGTTCGGAACCGAAGGCGCCGAGATTGGGGGAGGCAAACAGGATGCCGATCGGGGCGAGCGGTCCGCCGCCGTCGACATTTTCGCGACCGGCCTGGGTGAAGTTGCCGATGGTGACGAAGGGGTTGATCCAGATCGTGTCATCCGAACCATGGGGCGTCCAGGAAAGCTCGGTCGAGAGCAGGACACCGTCGGTGATCAGGTCACTTTCGTCCTCGATCGCGTACGAACCATTGGCGCGCCAGGTCAGGCTGTAACGGCCAATGCGTTCCGCGATCGAGATGCCGGCATAGACGCCATCGCCATCTTCGACCGCACTGTCGTCGTCGCTGTCCAGTGTGTAGATGAAGTCGGCATTGATCGTCTTGAACTCGGTGTCCCAGGACGTGAACAGGCCGAACTGATCCAGATCTCCTTCGTCCTCGCCACCATTGTTGATGAGGTTGGCGCCTCGACTGACGGAATCCCAGCTATAGAGCAAACTTGCGCGAAGATTGCTGACGCCCGGAAGGCGAACGTTGTTGCGCACGAGACCGATCGCATCCTGGGTATCATTGAGCAGGATGCCATCCTGGAAGATCAGTGGCTGGCGGCCGACCGTGTAGCCGAAGTCGAGCCACGTCGTGCCCTGTTTGTCCAGCTTCGGAAAAAGGCTGCCGATGTCACCTTCTGCGAACAGCGTTCGGATGTTGGCGTTGGTAAAATCCTGGAAACCGTCATCGTCTGAAGGC
The DNA here is from genome assembly GCA_963787265.1 of uncultured Alphaproteobacteria bacterium. Taxonomy (GTDB): domain Bacteria; phylum Pseudomonadota; class Alphaproteobacteria; order Geminicoccales; family Geminicoccaceae; genus JANQPX01. Next base: position 240,529 of record CAWBCX010000050.1, read on the forward strand.
TCGAAGGTGTAGCCGGAAAATTGACCGGCTCTGTTCTTGTCGAGCGGCCGAATGCCGAGAACGAACTTCTCGGTCGACGTTAGTTGAAGATTGGCGAAGAGGTCGAACCGGTTGACCCATTCCGTCGTCCGGTCAGCACTGCCGGTGTCGATAGACTGAAGCGCCGAACGCAACGTGCCGAACACCCAAAGGGCGGGCGTCCATACCGCGCCCGTCGGCAGCTCGAAGCCTTGACCGAGATTGCCCTCACCGAGGAAGGCATCGCCCCATTCAATCAGCAGAGCCGGCCGTTCCGGGATATCGCCCGTGGTGAAAAACTTTGTCGGCTTGTCGTTGATCGCGGTGGAGCCGCGACTCGCCCCCAAAAATGTTTCGGCCTGAGGCGCGTTTTGCATGGCCAAGTCGTCGTCGCCGCCACGAGGCTCATGGTGGCAGCTTTGCGGGCGATCACGCCACCCGATCGATAAGTTTTGCAGAGTGCCAAGAAGCCCTCTCCCCCTCAGTATCGTGCGCTCAACACTATTTCATCTTGATTGGCTCGCACCGCCGCACCATCCACGGTCTTTCGACCAGCGGTGAGCGTCGTCGTTCGATGGATCGTTTTTGGCCAAGGCGCCGATGAACGGACGGGAGGACCAGCTTCCGCCGAGCCTCCCGTCTGATCAACGGACCTTGGAAGCAAGCTAGCGGACTTGGCCTTCCACCCAGCCGCTAGCGCCGTTCTGGCTGACGCTGCTGTCATTGTGCACGTCGAACGTCACCATCTTTTCCCAAAGGATGTCAGCGCCCTCGACGACCGCATCGGCAACGTCCTTGGCACTCATGCCATAGTCGAAGCCGACACGCTGGACCGCGGTGATCAGGTTCACGGGCACCATCTGCGAGTTCAGGCGGATGCTCGCCGAGTAGGGACCTTTGCCGGTCAGGTTGCATCGTCGTCGATCTCATAGGCAGCCCAGCGATTGCCCAGTGGCTCGATGCCCTTCCGGTGATTGCGCTCGGTGGTCGGCTCGCCGGCAAATACCAACGAGAGCGTGGTCGGCCGGACGATCGGCAGCGCCGTCACGGTGTAAGGGATCGGGATCACCGCTTCGCGCTCGCCGCCACGACCTTGGGTAACGACGAACTTGGACTGCAGGCTGAAGAGATAGGGATCTTCGAGCACCTCGCCATTATGAACGTAGAGCGAATGCAGATCGCGAAGATCGCCATTGGGATCGCGGTCACCGGAGACGAAGACGACATTGCCGTCGGCGTCCTTGACCTGGACTTCGAGCCAGACCAGACGCTCGCCGGTGAAGCCGGTCGGCACGTTGTGACCGTCGGTGATGTTCTTCACCTCGACCTCGAACTCGATGCCGTCAGCGCTGGCTTCCTCGATCCTGACGTCACCGAGGTGATAGCCGTTGCGCAAGCACTTCGAGACGCTTCTTGCGGGCGAAATCGAGTCGCTCGAACTGAATGTCGAGGATGTCGCGCGCATCGTAGCGGTCATCGATCGAGGCCCAGACTTCCGGGAACTCGTAGTCGTCGGCCACGTTGTCCTCGAACTCGTCCGTGCCCCAGCCGGCCTCGTGATCGTACTTGCAGCCAGTCTTCGAGGGTCGCGATCTGCTGGGCGTCCGCGTTGTGCGGGAAGATGCCCGGGTGGATCACCGAATAGTCCGGCCCGGAGAACAGATGGCTCGAGAGCTTCCTGGGCTTGGTCGGCACGCCGCCGACCACCGCCGCCGGGCCGTAGTCGAAGTCCGAGGGAATGCCCTGGACCTTGCCCATGTGGCAGTCCTGGCAGGTGACACCGCGATCGGCCGCCGGCGACAGGCGATACTCGCTGAACGCCTCTTCCAGCCGGAAACCGTTGAACAGGGTGACGTCGTGACAGCTGCCGCAGAAGGTCGGCGTGGAAATCGGCGAGAACTTCTTGGCCTCGGTATGGATCTTCCGGCCAAGTTCCTCCTCTTCGGTGACCACGCGGTATTTGTCGTCGCTCAGAACGCGCTCCATTTCGGTCATTGCCGGTCGGACCGTAGACTGGATCCAGGAGACTGCCTTCGGCGAGCGCCAGACGGCCGCTCACTTTGTTGTAGCCCTTGGTGATGCGGTGGCAGACCACGCAGGTGATGCCCTCGCGCGAGGTCGGGTGCCGTTCCAGGTTCGAGATGAAAGGGCTTTCGCCGAGATTGGCGCCGACCTGGTTGTGGCAGCGCAGACAGAAGTCGCCCATCGAGCTGGAGGTACTAAAGTTCAGAAAATTGTTGATGGCCATGTAGACCGGGCTGAGCTGCGCATAGGAGTGCTGAGAAACGGCCCATTCTTCGTATTGCTTTGGGTGGCAGGTGCCGCAGGTCGCAGCCGAGGGATAGCGATCTTCGCCGAAGAGATCGTCATGGGCGGCTCTCGCGCCCTTGGCCGTCGTCTTCGTCGACCGCCGCATCGCTTGCGATCTGCTCGTCAGCCGCAGCCACGACAATATGGCCATGCATTGGCGCGAACGAACCCGGCTGCAGATCGGCGATGGTTGCGACGCTGCCGCGTTCGATCTTTGCCGGTGCCGCAGCAACGGGTTCAATGGCATGGCCCAACAGCAAGGAGGCGCCAGCGAAAACTACCGACACGGCGGGAAGGCGTTGCTTGGTCAAAAGATTTCTAACTTTTAATCCACGCTTTCCCGCTTGTTTGCGGAGTATCATGGCGATCTCCCCGAAGTCTTGAGTTAAGTCCAAAAAAATAAGTCATCCCGCGAAAACCGCAGTCTGCGACATTCATATATGTGAGAGGCGACAACTAGTAAGCGATGGATTTTCAAATGACAAGTGAGAGTGATCGGCATATTGGCAAATAACCAATGCATTTCTTTTTAGAAGCCTAACAACAATAGTATATCTCCTTATGATTGCTTTGAATTGCACTTGAGATTGTTTTTTGTATTTCCAGTTAGCGTTTTAGGGGAAGTCTTTCACTTCGGTTCATGAAATCGAGTTCATCAAATAAATCGGCGTCAACGCCTGACATCGACCACCACTCTCCCGCGGATCTGCCCCTTCAAGATAAGCGCCGCCTGATCGGCGGCATCCGCGAGGGGCACCTCTCTTGTGTTCGCTTCCAGCATGGACAGGTCCAGATCTCCGGCCAGGCGTTGCCAAGCGATCTCGCGGCGAGCCTTGGGCTGGTAAACGGAATCGATACCGAGCAGCTTGACACCCCGAAGGAGGAAGGGAAGAACGCTTGCGCAAAAGCTCTGACCGCCGGCATTGCCGACTGCAGCAAGGGCGCCTTGAGGCTTCAATTGCCCGAGAACGCGGCTGAGCGTCGAGCCGCCAACAGCATCGATGCAGGCCTGGAAACGCGCCGTCTCCAACGGCCGCTTGGTCGTCTCGGCCAGTTCAGCCCGATCGATGAACTGGCTGGCACCGAGCGACGTCAGATAGTCATGGGTCTCGGACCGGCCGGTGGAAGCGGTGACCTCATAGCCGAGCTTGGCCAGAAGAGCGATCGCGATCGACCCGACGCCTCCGGCGGCGCCAGTCACCAGAACCTCGCCTTTGTCCGGCGCCATGCCATGGTCTTCGAGATCGAGGATCGACAGCATGGAGGTGTAGCCGGCCGTGCCCACGGCCATGGCGTTCCTGGTCGTCCAACCCTTCGGCACCTTGACCAGCCAGTCGCTCTTGACCCGTGCGCGCTCGGCAAGCCCGCCCCACCAGCGTTCTCCCACACCCCAGCCGTTCAAGATCACCCGGTCGCCTTTCTTGAGCCCCGCATGTTCGCTTGTCGCAACCGTTCCAGCGAAGTCGACGCCGGGTATATGGGGATAATCCCGCACCAAGGGTGCTTTGTTGTGGATGATCAGACCGTCTTTGTAGTTCAAGGTCGAATACTCGACATCGACCAGCACGTCACCGGCCGGCAACCGGTCATCCGACACCGTCTCGATGGCCGCGGTTACGGTTTCATCATCCTGCTTGGTAAGCATCAGAGCTTTGAACATAACGCGACCTCTTGAGGGCGGAGTGGGAAACGGGGGCGGCGGACAGACCGGAAGCGGATCGGTCTCATCCAATTGGCTGCCGAACCCTGCTTTCTTTGCGACATAGCATGACAGCTCTTGTCAAGCCGCATCTTCCCGATTTGACTGGAGATGGCAAGTAAAGGGAGGCCTTCATGGCTCATGCGACCGCCGAAGATGGTGTCCGGCTTTATTATGAAGAGGCGGGCTCGGGTGAGACGCTGATCTTCGTGCATGAGTTTGCCGGCGATCATCGGAGCTTCGAGCCGCAAATTCGGTATTTCAGCCGCCGCTACCGCTGCATCACGTACGCGGCAAGGGGGTATCCGCCGTCGGAGGTGCCGAAGGATGTCGGACAATATGGTCAGGCGACGGCCGCCGCCGACATCATCGCCGTCCTGGATGCCGCCGGCGTCGATCGAGCGCATATCGTCGGACTTTCCATGGGTGCCTTTGCCACCCTTCATGCCGGCCTGGATTTTCCGGGCCGCGCCCGATCCCTGGTTCTGGCCGGGATCGGCTATGGCGCAGAATTGGATCGCCAGGAAGAATTCCGTACGCTCTCGGAGCAAGCGGCTGCCGCCTTTGAGCAGCAGGGAAGTGCCGCCTTCGCCCGCATCTACGGTATCGGCGCTGCGCGGGTACAGTTTCACAATAAGGATCCGCGCGGCTGGCAGGAGTTCGTCGAGCGCTTTGGCGAACATGATGCCACCGGCAGCGCCAACACCATGCGCGGTGTGCAGGCCAAGCGCCCGTCGCTCTACGCCCTGGAGGACCGGCTAAAGGCCCTTGATCTCCCGACCTTGATCATCTGCGGCGATGAAGACGATCATACGCTCCAACCGGGCATCTTTCTCAAACGTAGCATCAAGGCATCCGGCCTCCTGGTGCTGCCGAAAACGGGTCACACACTCAATCTCGAAGAGCCGGACATGGTCAACCGCGCGGTCGCCGATTTCCTGGCGCAGGTCGAGAACGGCCGCTGGACCGCCCGTGACCCAAGAGCCCGGCCGGACGAGATCATCAAGACCGAGTAGCTCGCGAAACGTTTCGGAGCAGCAGGGGAGGTGTCAGCCCTCTCCTGCCCTGCCGTCAACCCGGTCGAATGCCAAGATGCGTACTTGGGCGCGCGCTACGCGCTTGGAAAAGTAATGTTTTATTTGCCAACCCTTTAAAACTACAAAATAATTAAAAAAAATCCAAAAAATTGTGCGAATGATGCGCAAATTTTCTCTTCGCATAGCCGCGAATTGCCGGCGTTTTTCTCTCTCCTCAAGCAAATCCTAAATTAACAACTGTCGATGTCAAAAAATTCCAAAGTCTTTGTTGACCAGATCATCAATTCGCATTAGCTTGCTGTTCCGTTCACCACAGTGATGCAGCGCTTGGGAGGACGAGCTCTGCTATGCGAGCCGGGCGGGAGAATAAGCTGGCAACTCGGATCACGGTCACCGTCGACGAGCAGGATCACGCGCAGTTGACAAAACTGGCCGAAAAATACCGTGTGTCTCTCGCCTGGCTCGTACGCTATGCGGTCAGCGACATGCTGGACCGCAATCAACAGGACCAACTCCAGCTTCCCCTCGATCTGACGACCCCACGCCGATAGAGATTTTTCCGAGATTGGCCTGAAGCGCCTTAGGCTGACAGCCCTTCGGCGCTGGATCATGTCTCCCTTTCTGGAAAGACTGTTCGAGAGGCATCATATGGAAGCGTGATGCTGAAGACCCTTTGGCGATGAGGCCCTGGAATGCTCGGAGGAACCCCGGCTTTGAGATGGCGGCAGCCATGGCTTGCCGCCCTTCTGTTCGTCATCGCTTCGGGCTTGGGTGCGCCACCTCCTGCCGTCGCGGTCGAGCTTTTGATGTTTGAAAGCGACAGCTGCGAATGGTGTGACGCCTGGCATGCCGAGATCGGGCCGATCTACCCCAAGACCAGCGAAGGCAAGGTCGCTCCCCTTCGGACCATCGACGTTCATGATCCGAGACCAAGCGATCTCGATCACATCGAAGGGATACGCTTTACCCCCACATTCGTGCTGATCGACGACGAAGGACAGGAAGTCGGCCGCATCAATGGCTATCCGGGCGAGGAATTTTTTTGGGGTCTGCTCGGCAATCTGATCGGGAAGCTTCCCCGCAAGCTGGCGCCGCTCACCAGCACCTCTGCCGCCGATTTCATGCCCGCCGCCGCAACCTAAGGGCGACCGAGGCCGCCCTTATCATCCGGTTGCTTTGAGATCAGGCCTTAACAGCCGTCGGCAAGCGCCATGACCCGTTCGATCAGCTCCGCACCACCCTCGACCTCGGCCGCGAACTGCTCGTAGATCGGCTTGGACGCCTCGACGAAGGCGTCGCGGTCGGCGACGTTGAACTCCATGCCGCCGTCCTGCAGCGACTGGCGCAGTTCGTCCTCGACCTTGGCGGCATAGTCGTAGGTCCAGCTCTGGACGTCCGCCGCGGTCGACATCGCGGCTTCCTGAACCTCGGCGGGCCAGCTGTCGAACAGCTTCTTGCTCGCGGTCGGGAAGGACGGCGTATAGACGTGGTTGGTTTCGGAGAGGTACTTCTGGACCTCCTGGAACTTCGCCGCGTTGATGTTGGCATACGGGTTTTCCTGACCATCGATCACCCCGGTCTGCAGCGCCACGAACACCTCGGAGAACGGCATCGGCGTCGGGTTGGCGCCGTAGGCTTCGAACATCTTGACCCGCCACACGCCCTTGGGCGTGCGCAGCTTGATATCCTTCAGGTCCTCGGGCTTGTTGATCGGGCGGACATTGTTGGTGATGTTGCGAAAGCCGTTTTCCCAGACGCGCGAGCAGCTTGTAGCCCTGCTCCTCCAGCTTCGGCGCCAGTTCCGGCATCACGATTTCTTTCGCGACGCAGCCGGCGTGCACCCGGTCCTTGATGATGTAGGGCATTTCGAACACGCCGAATTCGGCCTGGATGGTCGACATGATCGAGGACGGCTGAGCGACTTCCTGGGTGCCGAGCTTGACCTTCTGCAGCATCTCCTGTCGTTGCCGAGTTGGCACGAGCCGTAGATATCAGCCTTGACCGAAGCCGCCCGCGGCCTCGTTGATGCGCTTGACCCATTCGGCACCGGATCTCGTACTGAACACCGCCGGGATCGTTCACCGTACCGAAACGGATTTCGATCTCCTGGGCGCTGGCAGCACCTGCTAGAGCTAAGGTTCCGAACAGGCTGGTGGTTGCAAGGATATGACGGAGCTTCATGTCGAGGACCTCCCTGATCTTGGTTTTCTTATGCGACTAGCTTTGCCGGGAAACCGTTACCTCTGTCCACCGCTTGCATGTCGAGACAAGCGATGAGAACCTTCTCGCAGCATAACTGGTTATGCCTTTAGCCAAAGGGCGCCAGAGCCGAGCCGTACCGCTCAAGGCAGGCAAGACCAAGCTCGGTCGGCCGTTGACAAGGTGCCCGATCATGAACCGCTTGCAGGCCGAGCCGTCGTGCGGTCAGGCGCTTGCCGTAGCAGAGAAACTGATCGACCGATTGCATGAGGAAGGTGATCAGCGGCAGGATTTCGGCATAAAGCCGCTCCGCTTCGGCCTCATCACCAGCCTGCATCCGCTCGAAGATCTTGATTTGAACGTCAGCGCATTCGGGTGCCGGGATCATGCCGGCACAGCCTGCCCGGAGATTGTCGGTGAGTTCCAGCCCGCCGCGTCCGTTGAAGACATCGAGCTTCCCGTCCACCGCTTCGATCGTATCCCGGATCTGGAGGGCTGAGCCCTCACCCTTCAGCAACGTGAAATTGGCATGGTTGCGGCAAAGGCTGTGCAGACCCTCGTCCGAAAGGCCGACATTCAGATATTGCGGTGCGTTCTGGATGGCGACCGGGATCGGCGAAGCGTCCATCACCTTGCCGAAAAAGCGGATCAAATCAGGTTCGTCGATGGGATCGCCTTGAGGCGGCTGCAGAATGACCCAGCCTGCCCCAAGCTCGGCGGCAGCCTTCACATAAGCGATCTGCTCGGTCGGCGTCTTGCCGAATACCGTGATCGCGATCGGCAGTCGACCGTCGACATCGTCCGCCAGCCACGCCATGACGTCGTGGCGCTCGTCTTGCGAAAGCTTGGACACCTCGGTTGCAAGCCCAAGTGCAGCGACCCCGTGAGCGCCCATGGCGACACACGCCTCGACCTGCCGCCGCATGGCATCCCGATCGAGCCGGCCGTGCCGGTCGAAAAAGGCGTAGAGAATGGGATAAATGCCTTTGAAATCGCTCATATGCTGCCTCACTCAGTCCCTGATCAGCCATCTTCATGATCATTCACTGAATAGCCGAGAAAGACCAGAGCCTTAGGTTTCGAGCTATTTTTTGTGTGATTCGTGCAAAAATAGCGCCTAAAGTGCCGGTCGCTTTCTTAAGGAGCTGGCCATGTCGACCTCGCCAAAGTCTGCCAATGATGAGACGCAAATCAACGCCGTCGCCCGTCGCGACCGGCTGACCCAAGAGCAGGTTGGCGAAATCGAGGCGCAGCGGAGCGAGATCCAGAAAACCCGGCGCGCCATGGTGCCGGCGCTCGAAGACATTCTCTACGAGCCGCTGCCGGTGCTGGACCAGGGGTTCATCCGCGTGATCGACTATATGGGCGATGATGCGGCAATCGTGCAGGCCGCTCGGGTTTCCTATGGCCGCGGCACCAAGCAGGTGAGCAATGATCGGGGGCTGATCAACTATCTGATGCGCCACCGCCATACCAGCCCGTTCGAAATGTGCGAGATCAAGCTGCATATCAAGCTGCCGATCTTCATTGCCAGGCAGTGGATTCGTCACCGCACCGCCAATGTAAACGAGTATTCAGCTCGCTATTCAGTGCTGGAGGAGGCGTTTTACACGCCAGCGCCGGAGCATTTGGCAGCGCAATCCCAGACCAACCGGCAGGGCCGGGCCGATGTGATCGAAGGTGCTGAAGCGAGCGATGCGCTCGACCGGATTAAGGCTCACAGCCATGAATCCTACGACCTCTATCTGGACCTTCTGAACGAGGACCGGGACGGCAAGGTCAAGGACCCGGAAAAGCAAGGGGTTGCGCGCGAGCTCGCGCGCATGACCCTGCCGCTCAACACCTATACCGAATGGTATTGGAAGATCGACCTGCACAATCTCCTGCATTTCAGTGCGCTGCGCGCCGACAGCCATGCTCAGTATGAGATCCGCGCCTATGCCGATATACTGCTCGATGTCCTGAAACGCTGGGTGCCGCTGACCTATGACGCCTTCATCGACTACCGTCACGACGGTGCCGAGCTGTCCGCCAAATCCCTCGCCGTGCTACGGCGTTTGGTGAAGGGCGAGAAGGTCGAGCAGGCGGAAAGCGGCCTTAGTCCGCGCGAATGGCGGGATTTGCGGGCGCTTCTTGATCTTACCTGACCGTAAGACGTCCGCGTGGACTCCTAGGTTTTCGCTGTTCCGGCCCTCGCCCCGCCCGAAGATTAACAGAATATTCATGACCGGTTCAGATCGCATCCTCTAGTCTCGGCATAGTCGCTGCTGACTGGAAGGATAAAAATGCTGCGCAAAGGCACCATTCTACTGGCTGTGGTGGGAACACTTTCAGCCTGTGGTCACACACCTGAAGAACGCTTGGTAAGTGGTGCCTTGATCGGCGGCCTGGTCGGCGCGACGGTAGGTGTGGCCTCCAGTCCTCATGATGACGGCTATCGGAGGCATTCATACCGCGATCGAAGACACTACAGGCATGGCCATCACCATCGTCGCCATCGGGACCGAGACTACGGCCATGATGACCGGTATGACGACGGGGGATGGCGCGGACGCGGTCATCGCGGCCGCGATCGTGACTGGGACTATTACTAGGGGTGTGACGATTAGAATTTGATGCTCTGCTGCCGGAAGACCCATCGCTGTACATGAGCAGATTGGGGCCTTCTCGATGCTTATCTTCGAGTATGGTCGCACCACTAGAGCGTTTTCTGACCCAACGACGTCGGCTCCGGCCCGCACCCCCTCCCGACCACCCAATGCGAGGGTACCCTGTGGGTGGTCGGGAGGGGGTGCGGGCCGGAGCCGTATGATCGGAAAATGCGCTAACCGCTGATTTCATCCGCGAAGAATGTCATCACACAGCGGATTGGGTTGGGCGCTGCCTGACCCAGACCGCAGATGGAAGCGTCCGACATCGCTTTACTCAACTCGCCAAGCAGCGCTTGGTCCCAGGATTTCTTGGACATAAGCTTCACCGCTTTCTCGCAACCGACACGGCAAGGCGTGCACTGACCGCAGCTCTCATCCTCGAAGAACTTCAAGAGGTTGACGGCAACGTCCTTGATGTCGTCCTGATCGGACAGGATCACCACGGCATGGGATCCGACGAAGCAGCCATGCTTGTCCAGCGCCGGGCCGAAGTCGAGAGGGATATCCGCCATCGATGCCGGCAGGATGCCACCTGAAGCACCACCCGGCAGATAGCCTTTGAAACTGTGTCCCTTTGCCATGCCGCCGCAAAAATCGTCGATCAGTTCCTTGGCCGTGATCCCGGCGGGTGCCAGTTTCACGCCCGGTTCCTTCACCCGGCCCGAAACCGAATAGCTGCGCACACCTTTCGAATCCCCTTTACCCTGGCTCGCAAACCACGCCGCACCATGCGCAAGGATGGTCGGCATCCAGAGCACGGTTTCGATATTGTGGATAAGCGTCGGCCGCCCGAACAGCCCGACCTGCGCTGCATATGGGGGTCGGTGACGAGGCAGGCCGCGCTTGCCCTCGATGCTTTCCAGCATCGCCGATTCCTCGCCGCAGATATAAGCACCGGCACCGCGTCTCAGGACCAGATAGCCAGACTCGACGATGCCCGCCTCTTCGAGCTTTTTGATCTCGTCACGGAGAATGGCGAGAACCGCCGGATATTCATCACGAACATACAAAAAAACCTTCTCGGCCTCGATCCCCCAGGCGGCAATCAACGCGCCTTCCAGGAACCGGTGGGGCTCGCGCTCCAGATAATAGCGGTCCTTGAAGGTGCCAGGCTCGCCCTCGTCGCCATTGATGGCGAGGTAGCGGGGAGCAGCCCCCGCTCGGACGAACGCCCATTTTTTGTCACTCGGAAAGCCGGCGCCGCCCAGGCCACGCAAACCGGCTTCGCCCAGCGTTTCCATGACCTGCTCGACACTTTGTTCGCCATCGCGGCAGGCGCGGAGTTGCTCGTAGCCACCCGCCGCCACATAGTCCTCGAAGCTCTGATACGCCGGGATCACGGGATGGGTGTGGCCGCCGGCAATGGCTTCCTGGATCGTGCCCACCGTGGCGCGATCGATATGGTGATGACCGACCTCGGCGACCGGCGCGCAATCGCATCGCCCCATGCAGGGTGCGCGAACAACGCGCACGGCTTCGGGATCAACCCCGGCACCCAGCGCCTCGATAAGGTCATTGGCCCCCATCATCTCGCACGTCAGGCTGTCACAAACTCTTATCGTCAAGCCTGGAGGCGCAACCTCACCCTCTTTGACGGGGTCGAAATGGGCGTAAAAGGTGGCGACCTCGTAGACCTCGGTCTGGGCCAGGCGCATCTCCTCGGCAAGCGCTGTCATATGGGCGGCGGAAAGATGGCCATAGCGGTCCTGGATCAGGTGAAGAAATTCGATCAGGAGATCACGCCGGCGCGGCCGGTCACCAAGAAGGGTTCTAACCTCGTCCAACGCCTGATCATCAAGCTGGCGACCCTTCGGGTGCGTCCTTCCTTTGCGCTTGCCAGTGCCGGGATGCCGCTGCTTTTGTTGATTGCCGTTCGATTGATTGCCGTTCGATACAGCCATGGCTCGCCTCGCTGTTTTGGTATTTGGTATACCAGATTCTCTTAAAATCACTCTATAAGACGCCGCAACGTTAGGCAATCACGTGAACGGACAGCGGGGCAACGCGGCTGCGACACCCTGTTGCGGTTCTACGTCACCACGAGAAAAATCCCGGTCAGGATCAGCGCCGCGGTCCATAGAAGATCGACATTGACCCAACCGCGACGAAGAAAACCAAGGCCGAAGCACTCATAAACCAAAATGGCGATGAGGCCGGTGACCACGAGCATGGCAAAAGCGTGGACGCCGATGGCCAGAACCGCGGTCACGAGAGACCCGCTCGCCAGCAATTCCTTGGCAGGCGTTGCTGCGAGGCAAAGGGGGATGAGCGCCGGGATCAGCATCAGGCCCGCCCCGTGAGCGGTCGCCATGAGGAAGGACCAGAAGACCAGACCGACATTGCCGGTGGTCATGCCGACCCTGACACGATGACGATGGCCGTAGATCTGATGATAGATCCCCCAGCCGATCAGAATCAGACCGCCAAGGCGCTTGATCAGGCCATGATCGATGAAGACGCCGAGCAGAACCACCGAAGCCGCCACCAGAGCCGTCGACAGAAAATGACCGAGCGCGATCGGCGGCAAGGCCCCCCAGACCACCGCCCGGCTTTGCCGGTGCAAGCCGAGCGCCACAGCAAATAGCCACCCCATGCCGGGGTTCAACCCATGGAAAGCACCAAGCCCAAGCAGTGTCAGCCAGGGCCAAACCCCAGGATCACCCACCGGCACCGCTGGCCCGGCCAGCTCGTTGACTGGACCTCATCACCCTGGGGGGCTGCCGGAACCGGCGGAAGCGCTATTATCTCGACTTGACCTTTCGATGGAGACTTTGCCTCCTGTCATGGCAACCCTTCGGTTCCGACGCTCACCTCCCGTCACAGCTTTTCACCGGACCATCCAACCACACCAGGCACGTCCCGACCAACCGGCCTCCGGTTAGGGATAGCAGTAGGAGTCCGAGGAGCAGTCGCCGCCTTCCAGGCGGATCTGGTGGGGGCGGTGGCCTTTGGGCCATTCGAGAAAGAAGTCTTCATCGAGAGTCATGCCGCCTTTTTCAGTGTCGACGTCGAGCTTGACCATCCAGCCGTCGACGCCGTCCGGGTAAAACTGATCGTCCCAGGCGCCATAGAGCGAGTTGGTGAAATAGACACGCTTGCCGTCACGGCTGATTTCGAGCATTTGCGGGGCGCCGTTCAACGGCTTGCCCTTCGCAGCCGGATGGCTTGCCCGGCTGACGATGCCGCCGAGGCGCACCTTGCCGGTGAGCTTCGGGCTCATCGGATCGGACACGTCGTATTGATGGAACTCGCCGGTGCCCCAGCAGGACACGTAGAGAAACCGGTCGTCCATGGAGAGGTCGATGTCGGTCACCAGCGGCGGCACCGCGCCGAAACCTTTCAGCAACTCGGGCAGATCATCGGCATCGGCCGGTTCCGGGGGGATTTCGATCACCTTCTTGATCGCCCACTTGTCGCCGTCCTTGTACCAGGTCCAGATCGAGGCGGCGAGGTTGGCCGTGCTGACCACCACGCCCATGAACCCATGGGCTTTGGTCGGATCGTGGGCCGGGCGAAGTTCCAGCGCCATCTGATGCTCGGACCCGAGGTCGATCTCCTGAGTATGCTTCCGTTTGTGCAGGTCCCAAAAGTGTATCTTGTGGCCGTATTTGTTGCCGAGCAGCAATTCCGGGACGATGCCGTTCTCGATCATGTTCGGCGTGCCCCATTCCGAGGTCACCACCGTGTCGTGGCCGAGATGCCACCAGAAGTCGTAGGCCATTTCCTGCGGCCCGCGATCTACCTCCCAGCGGCCGCGCACGTCGAAGGTCTCATGATCCATCAGAAAAATACCGCCCGGCGCATCGCCCGCCGGGTTGCCGAGCGCGCTTACATAGATGCCCTCGGGGCCACAATGGATGGTGTGCGGGCGCGAATAGCCGGTCTTCTCCGCCAGCTCTTCCGGCTCGATGACCTTGACGATTTTCGGCTGCTTCGGATCCGGCTTGGTATCGAGAATATACATGCGCGACGAGCGCAGTCCCGGCACCACAAGATAGCGGCGCTCGGTGTGGGGGTGCGGGGCGTTGGGGCAAAGGCAGGAGCTGCAGGCGTTCCAGCCAAAATGGTGGAGTTCGTCGCCGACATGGGGCATGTTCGTCTGGCCGACGATCTGGGCATAATTGCTTGACGTTGGGTCGGTGTCGACCACGGTCATGGCGTCCGGCTTCTTGCCTTCGGGATCAAAAGCGACGACATAAGCTAACGTCTCGGGGGGGGCCTTCATCGCCATGCGCGGTGACGGATAGAATGTCGGATCTGGCTTGAGCGTCGCCATCGATTATGTCTCCCAAGTTTTTTTCCACTTATTTTATACCATAAAAGTTAAATGCTCCGATACACGAAGAAAAATTGCTAATTGCTTGATTGTTATAGATCGGCCCCTTTTTTCTGTTGGAACGCGGTCGAGTTTCCAGTCGCGTAGCGGTCAGAGCCCGCCAATTTTGCCGGAATGATTGGCAACCGGAGCTGTTTGTCTAAATATTGGGAACGCCATTCCATCGAGGTTAACGAAGCCTTAAGGGCATCAGCTTGAATGAGATGGGAACAATCATGTGGGGCAAGAGAATTCAAGATCGCTTTGATGCGGGGGCCTGGAGCGGTCAATTCGATCTAACGCGTGCGGTCGTCACCTTTTCCATGCTGGCCGGTGTGGGCCTGCTCTGGTTGGGCGTCGCGATCGTCATCATGCTGCAGATCTGACCGCAGCAGCATTCCTCAAGACACAAGCGGCAGGCGCCTTCGATGCCGCTGCAATTTGTTTATGGTCAGCGGCGGACGAACGACGCCTCGGCGGGGCCTAACGCTTTTTCCAAGCGGAAAAAACAGATGGTGTCGCAAACGCACCTTTCCTTGACGTCCCCTCCTTCTACGCTGGCGGTGAAACAGCCCACAAGCGCCGCTGCTGCTCGAGATCTATAATCCGACATGCATTCCTTCAAACGATGCTCGTTCGAAGGAATTGAATGACTGCCATATCGGAAAGGGATTCTCGATGACAGAGCATTGTGAACTTGCGAACCGCGCGACTGTCCGTGTTTTTCAATGTGAGGGCCACATTCTCATCTCGGCAGCCGGCGATCTGCCAGATCCTGGCTACGATATCGACATCGAGCAGAGCCTGCGCCGTATCTTTCCACCCCAATACAATATCGTGCAGTGTCGCCGCCCCGGCGTTTTTCCACGGTTCATCACACCCTACAGGATCTGCCGCAGCTTCCCGCTTGCCGACCGAATTCCCGACATCACCATCCACCATGGAGAAGGCACGGACAAGATCGGTGTCGAGCCATGCGGGGATGATTTGACCAGCTATGAAGACAGCTGCCGTTACGACGACGATCTCCAAAACGGCTTGCCGGCCACAGGGCGCTCGAACAGTCTTTCCTTCGATGAGGCCTTTGCCGATGCCGTAAACCAGCTGCCTTCATCGCCGGTAAGTGATGGGCTGACGCAGGTCACGGTCACTGAGATCGGCGGCCTTTTTGGTGGTCTTGCCGGGTTCAATGAGCTCTTCGTGAAAATTCGGGCGAATATCGACGGTATCAGCTAGAGCATGTTCCGATCATACCGTTCCGGCCCGCACCCCCTCCCGACCACCCACAGGATACCCTCGCATTGGTTGGTCGGGAGGGGGTGCGGGCCGGAACCGACGTCGTTGGGTCAGAAAACGGATTATCTTTCGTCATTGACCAAGTTTGGCCGATGATCGTCATAATCGAACAAATTCAACCTCTATTTTTCGCCAAGCAATTTTATCCGTTCACCTCGTACGGGCATCTCTTCTATAAAAGAATAAAAAAATTTTACCGTCGCATGAAGTCAATTCCTGGCGGCTTGAAAGACTCGACTTGGGAGAACGGTTCATGACGGCCTATCCGCGCAATCTCGTCGGCTATGGCGAAACCCTGCCCAACGCTCAATGGCCGGGCCAGGCACGCATCGCCCTCAGCTTCGTGCTGAACTACGAAGAGGGCGGGGAGATGTGCGTCCTTCATGGCGATCCCGAAAGCGAAGCCTATCTGCATGAAGTGCCCGGCACCCTGCCGTTGGCCGGCCAGCGCAACATGAACATAGAATCCGTCTATGAATACGGCACCCGCGCTGGTTTCTGGCGGATCAGGCGGCTGTTCATGGAGCGCGGCCTGACGCTGACCATCTATGGGGTCGGCATGGCGCTGGAACGTCATCCGGACGCTGCCAAAGCCATGGTCGAAGCCGGCTTCGAAGTCGCCTCCCACGGCTATCGGTGGATCGATTATCAGAACATGCCGGAAGACGAGGAGCGCGAGCACCTCCGCCTAGCCATAAGGGCCATCGAAAAAACCACCGGCGCCCGACCGCTCGGCTGGTACACCGGGCGCAACAGCCCCAACACCCGTCGCCTGGTGGTCGAGGAAGGCGGCTTTTTGTACGACTCGGACAGCTATGCCGATGACCTGCCTTACTGGGAACTGGTAGGTGGAAAACCGCATCTCGTCATCCCCTACACCCTCGACAACAACGACATGAAATACGGTGTGCTCAACGGCTTTTCCGACGGCGACGGCTTTTTCACCTACCTCAAAGACGCGTTCGACATGCTGTATGCGGAAGGCATCGATGCACCCAGGATGATGTCGATCGGTCTGCATTGCCGCCTAATCGGGCGCCCCGGCCGCGCCGCAGCCCTGGCGCGCTTTCTGGACTATGTTCAACGCCACGAAAAAGTCTGGATCACCACGCGCACCGAGATCGCCAGGCACTGGATCGCAACACACCCTTACCAGCCCCTGCCGGGGGTCGGTTGACTTCAGGCATCGGGGAGCTGGCGTCGTTGGGCCAGTCGATGTATTCGTCATGCCCGTCCTTTGAAATCACAGCGAAAGCAGGTCGTATCATGGTGATGCGGACATCAAAAAAGACTGCCCCAGCCCTCCGGGCGATCGATTGCGCTCTACCGCTTCTGCATACCGAAGACGGCCCACCGGTGGAGATCGTCAATCCCGAAGGCGCAGCCTCGATCCTTCTGATCTGCGAACACGCCTCCAACCGCATCCCGGCGTCGCTCGGCGACCTCGGCCTCGATGCCGACACGCGAGAAAGCCATATTGCCTGGGACCCCGGGGCCGAGCCGATCGCGCGCTTGATGGCGAAGGCGCTTGACGCCCCTCTCATCCTCCAGCGCTTTTCCCGCCTGGTCTATGACTGCAACCGCCCGCCGGACGCGCCGAGCGCCATGCCCGAACGCAGCGAGATCTTCGAGATCCCCGGCAACCAGGGGCTGTCGGCCGCCGACCGGGAGACGCGAACGGAAGCGCTCTATATCCCGTTCCACCAGGCCGTCGGCGATTATCTCGACCGCGCCCGGGCCGTGGGCCGGCATCCGGCCATGGTCACCATCCATTCCTTCACCCCGGTCTTTAACGGTCGTGCGAGAAAAGTCGAACTCGGTCTGCTCCACGACCGGGACGCCCGGCTCGTGGATGAGATGCTCGACTTTGTTGACGAGCTGGGCGTTCCTGTCCAGGTTCGGCGGAACGAGCCCTACGGTCCCGAAGACGGCGTCACCCACACCCTCCGGCGCCACGCCCTCCCCCGGGGCCTCCTGAACGTCATGATCGAAATCAGGAACGACCTCCTTGACGACCCGGCGGATCAGGCCGGACTTGGTGCGGGTCTTGCGCGGATGGTGAGCCGAGCTATTGATCGGCTCGGCAGGTCGGGGGATAGTTCGAAGCGTCGGGCATCCCGCTGAACAACTCGCAAAAAACAACCTGGAGGTGGCCAACCGCCATCACGACCACCAACCAACTGCCGACGGCAGCAGCTTGACTTGTGGGCGTTGCCCTTCGAAGACTGGTTTCACGAGATCAGCGAGGCGAACTTTGTGACCGCTCAATGCCGAGCATTGTAAAGAGCTACATACGTATCGTCGATGCGGTGAACCGCGTGATCGGCCGCGCGATGATGTATGGCATCTTCGTGATGATGGCGGTCCTCCTCTGGTCGTCGATCTCCAAGACCTTTTTTCTGCCGTCGCTCTGGACCCTGGAAATGGCCCAGTTCGCGATGGTCGCTTATTACATCCTGGGCGGTCCCTATTCGATCCAGCTCGGCTCCAACGTCCGCATGGACCTCTTCTACGGCAACTGGTCGCCGAGAAGGAAAGCCTGGGTCGACGCCTTCACCATCTTCTTCTTGATCTTCTATCTCGGCGTCCTCCTCTACGGCGGGCTTTCCAGTACCGGCTATTCTCTGGAATATGGCGAGCGCAGCGCCACGGCCTGGCGCCCCTATCTCTGGCCGATCAAGATCATCATGTGCATCGGCATTTTCTTGATGCTGCTGCAGGCGATCGCCGAGTTCTTGAAGGACATCGCCAGGATTCGCGGGGAGGAGTTCGCAGCCGCGAGCGAGGATCGGCGCTGATGTCCTATGAGATGATCGCGATCTTGATGTTCTCGACCATGATGCTGATGCTGATGACCGGCCAGCGGGTGTTCGGCGCGATCGGCTTCGTCGGCGTGGCAGCCGCCCTTCTCCTCTGGGGCACCGGCGGTTCGGAGATCGGCTTTTCCGCCGCGATGAAGCTGATGAAGTGGTACCCGCTTCTGACGCTGCCGATGTTCATCTTCATGGGCTATGTCCTCTCCGAATCGCGCATCGCCGACGATCTCTACAAGATGTTTCACGTCTGGATGGGACCGGTGCGCGGCGGGCTGGCGATCGGCACGATCGGGCTGATGGTGCTGATCTCGGCCATGAACGGGCTTTCGGTCGCCGGCATGGCGATCGGGGCGACGATCGCCCTTCCTGAGTTATTGAAACGCGGTTACGACAAGCGCATGGTGACCGGCGTGATCCAGGCGGGCTCCTCGCTCGGCATCCTGGTGCCGCCCTCGGTCGTGCTGGTCCTCTACGCCATGATCGCCCGCCAGCCGGTCGGCCAGCTCTGGCTCGCCGGGGTTTTGCCCGGGCTGATGATGGCAGCATTGTTCGTCGTCTACATCGTGATCCGCTGCCGGCTGCAGCCTGAACTCGGGCCGGCGTTGCCGGCGGCCGACCGGGACATCTCCCGGGGTGAAAAGCTCCGCCTTCTCCGTGCCGGTCTTCTCCCTCTCGCCATCTTCGCCGCCATGATGGTCCCGTTCGTCAACGGCTGGACCAGCCTGGTCGA